>CAZVSA010000373.1:0-3576 GCA_964629955.1 uncultured Luteolibacter sp. | reverse complement strand
CCTTGGGATGCACATCGCCAATTGAGACCTGCGGGTCGATTTGCCGGTTGCTCATGGAGAGCTTCCGTTACGAATCAAGGAGGGTGGGCGTCCCGCCCACATTCCTGCTCAAGTGGGCGGGACGCCCACCCTCCTTGAATTCAGCCTTGTTCCGTCTCCGGCCTTCAATGCATAAATTCTTACGCAAAACCTTGACGGACTCTAATCGCCTGCATAAATTTTTATTCGTGAGTCGCAAGGAAAAACAACTCGCCAAACTCAAAAACCACAAGTCCGACAACAACTGGACTCTCAATGAAGTTCTAACCCTGCTCGGAAACCACGGTTTCATCAAAACAGGCGACGCCGGCTCCCACCAGGTCTTCATTTCCCCGGAATTCGATGCCCCGATCGTCCTCGCTCCACACGGCGAAAAAATCAAAAGCGGTTACATCCGAAAAATCCGCGAAACTCTCATCAAGGAATAATGCCATGAAAAACATCCCCTACCAAATCACCATCCGCTGGAGCGAAACCGACGAAAGCTATGAAGCCGCCGTCCCCGCGCTCCGCACCTGCATCGCTTACGGTGATACCCCGGAAGAAGCTGTCCATGAAGTCGCAATTGCCGCCGAACTCTGGCTCGATGCCGCACACAAACACGGAAAACCCATCCCGAAACCAGATGCCACCTTGGAACGCCTTTTATCCCTCGCTCCATTGCTCAACCTCTCCGCCCTAGCCAGGGAATCAAATATCTCCGTCCAAACCCTAACCAGCAAAATCAAGCGCGGAACCCCTCTCAACAACACCGAACGGAAAACCGTCGCAAAGGTGCTCGAAAACTACGGCGTCCGCTAACCTCCGGACCTCAAAACAATGGTTCTTCGTCGCCAACGCGTGATGAATCCGCCTTTTGATTTGTTCGAATTGTTGAAAATGAAAAAAACACGGAGGCGCGGAGAGGAACGCAAAGAGTCTCCCAATTGAAGCTTTGCGCGGAAGCCCGTGTCTGATTGGAACCGCCCTGTACGGAGCCGTACGCAGGGTGGTGTGGGACTCCGGGAGCTAACTACTCCCGAGGACCCGATTAGCTCTTACGTGCTTATCTATCGAACATTTGAAGTCTCCCAATCATCCTTCTCCGGATCACCATAGTCGGCAGTTACAAATGTAAAGCGCTTTGTAAATGGGTTGAGCTTGAGAAGTGCACGAAACTTTAATACAGGCGATTCGCCCACATCCGGCTCCATCTCCCTAAGAACCTTAGTTGGATCTATTTTGTAGGTACCGAGAATCAGTCGATACTCTTCTGATTGCGGAAGTGCGAGAGATTCATAAGGCCCCATCTTCACAATCTCTAAAACTTTGCAGATTCCAGACCGGATGGTAATCAGCTGATCTTTGGAGAGCCCGGAATCGGCCGCCTGGCGCGCCTTTTCAGTAGGTGTTACTGTAAATGTCTTCTCTCTCCCCCGGAAGATAGCATCCGACACAGACTGCTCGTTCTTGTGTTCGTTAAGGGTTATGAATCCCTTCTGAGAAAGGTAATTTAGATAGTTTAAGAAGTCTTCTTTAAACCGACGTTCCTCCCAGTCATTATTCTCCGTTCTCGATCTGAGGTCATCCATAATATGGATGACCCCTAAGGGAATCTGCATAACGTTGAATTGCTCCTCAATACCCTTCTCAATTTCAGAGCGAAACATGGACTCGTCGTTTCGGGCTGAGGCGATTCCGGATTTCTCAATGGTGGCACCCGATTCTGACGGCTGCTTCCTGTCACAAGAGGAAAATACTAAGCATGCACCAACCATTAGCGTAGGCATGAAGAGATTGTATGTATTCATTATCTTTCTTTCTGGCACTACTGATAGGATGCGCGGTTCCGCTGGTTAGCAGCATTATGGGTTTTCCTTCCGTGGCTCAATTCATGGCGGAGGGAAACTCGATGCAGGCTTGCATGGCAGACTCGCGTTCAAAGGTGTTCCTGATGTTCTTTAAAAATCCCTTCAGCGTGGCGACTGGACGAATAGGAACAAGCCCAACCCTGTCTTCAAGCTGAACGATCTCTATTTTGTCACCTGGGGGCAAAGCGAGCTCCTCCCTGATGTCCTTAGGGATGACTACTTGAAATTTGGGTGAAACTGTGACTGTTGCCATATCGTTGATAACAACGTAATACGAGCCACGTATCGATACAAGCGCATTGTTTGAGAGCAAACCAGGAGGTCTTTGATTTGCGCTACGCTTCGATTGTGGTCAAAATTCCCTTACTGGTGACGATTTCTCCCTAATGGAGGAACTCTGGACGCAGGCGCTCCCCTTCAGGCTTGTGCCGTGCGGGAGGCCTCAAATTCGGATTTCGCGGCCTTGCGGCATTCCGCGACGAAGTGGTTGCAGGCTTCGCGGCAGAGGAGGGCGATGGCTTCGATTTCGGGGATGTCACCGGGGATGCCGTTGTAGCGGGTGGCTTCGCTTTCGGCCAAAGGAGTTCCGGCGTCGATCTGCCAGAGGATTTTTTTCGCACATTGGTGGGAGGGCCCGCAGACTTCCCGGACGAGTGCCTGCGCGCCTTCGTTGCTGAGATTCCTAGCATTGCGGTACATGCCGGTCTGGCGGTCGAGCTTGTCCCGGAGGTGTTCGATGTGAAGCGTGCCGCCTTGTTGCGCGAGGAAGAGCCCGACGCAGGCGGGGTAAAACAGGTCGAGCGCGAGGCGGAGTTGTTCTTCGTCGTCCAGGGCGATCACCCAGCCGCGGCGGAGGTTCGCCTGGCTTTTCGTGAAGCGGTAGGCGCCGTCTTCCGCCCATGTGGAAAGATCCCGTGCGGCTTCCGGGGTTTCGTGGATTTCGAGTCCTCCGAAGGCGGGTTCGGTGGCGAGTTCCTCGTCATCGGAGTGGAAGAGGACGTAGTGGTAGCCGTAAAGGCCGGTGCGGATCTCGACCTGCCCGATGCGGTGGACGCCCGAACGGAGAAGCTGCCGGAGCTGGAGGGCGATCGGCAGGGAGGCGGGTTCAGTTTTTCCGGTGGTGGACGTCGAAGTCATGGATTTGGTCGAGAATGACATCGGCGAGCAGGCGCTCGGTGCCGATGGCGGAGGAGTAATAGAGCGTCTTTCCGCGAAGATGATACGGGTTGTGGCGGAAAATCTCTCGCTGGCTGGCGGCTTCCCCCGCTTCTTTTTCGATCCCGAGCAGGACGGGGATGTCCTGATAGGAATGGAGGCCGTCGGAGATGAAGAAGGGGACCACCACCACATTCGCGGTGGGGGCGAGGGTGTGCCATTCCGCGATGAAGGGGGGCTCCTCCATGTAGGCGTCGAGCACCGCGGCGTAACCGGCGCCGGATTGCCGGATCATTTCGATCTGGTCGCGGATGGCCTTGGTGGAGTTCTGGTTCAGGCCGGTGCCGTGGCCGGTGATGATGAGCGTGGTTTCCGCCGGGTCGATTCCGGGGGCAACTTCCTCCGCGCGGCGCAGGATGAGGGAGGTCATCGAGGGGTGGACGCCCACGGGGAGGCAGTAGTGGAAATTTTTTCCCCGGATGCGGGTGGTGGGGCCGGTGAGTTCCAGTTCGCGGGGGATGATGTCCTGGGT
>CAZVSA010000372.1:0-3577 GCA_964629955.1 uncultured Luteolibacter sp. | reverse complement strand
CCCGGCCCCGTCGCCGCGGACATCCCAGCGATTCGGGCCGGGGTCTCCGGAAATTTCAAGCTCACCAAAATCAGCGGCAACCAGATCAGCCTTGTCGGCGCCGCCGTAACCGTGCGCGACATCGAAGTTGGTGACGGCATGCTTTCCATCGAAAACGGTACCAGTGTGGACGACAGCAACCCCGGCACGATCACCGTCCTTGCCGGAGCGGTCCTCGGATTCGGAGATTGGTTCGCCCCGGTCTCCTGCACGAAGCCGATCTCGCTCGACGGCGGCGCTCTCGACACCACCTCGACCGGGGAATTCGGCAATGCCACCGTCGCCTCGCCGGTCAGCCTCGACGGCGGCATCAACGTGGTGAACGTGCGATCCGCCGCCGTGCTCACGCTGACCGGACCGCTTTCCGGCCCCGGATCGCTGGAGAAAACCGGCCCCGGCACGCTCGCCCTGACCGCCGCCCCCGCCTACGAGGGCGACACCACCGTGGCCGACGGCATCCTGAAACTCGAAACGCAAGGCCTGGACGATTCCTCCACCGTTTCCCTCGGCTCCAACGCCATCCTCGATCTCGCGTTCGCAGGCAGCGACACCGTGGACGCGCTCTTCATCGGCGGCATCCCGCAACCGGCCGGCACCTATGACTCCGGCCACGCCAGCGGCCGTTTCGCGGGCAGCGGTTCGCTGACGGTGACGAGCGGAGCCGATCTTTCCGGCTACGATCTTTGGGCGGCCACCCACGGCATCGCGGGTGCGGGTCCGGAAGAAGACTCCGATGACGATGGAATTCCCAATGGCATCGAATTCGTCCTCGGCGGCATCCCGGCCGGTCCGGGTTCCAATTCCAACGCGCTGCTTCCCACCGCCACCCGCGACGAAAGCCATTTCGTCTTCACCTTCCGCCGCACCGATGCATCCGCTCCCTTCGGTCCTTTCGTGGAATACTCCTCCACACTCGACACCTGGACCACCGCACAGCACGGCGTGGACGACATCCTGATCGAAGTGGACGACGATTTCCACGGCGAGGGCATCGACCGCGTGACCGTCCTCATCCCGGTGACGCTGGCCGTGGACTCGAAACTCTTCGCCCGCCTGGCCGTGAGCGGCTTGTAGCGGCGATCACCGGTCGCCGCGAAGCCATGTGGCGGCGGTTTGCAACCGCCAGGCCCGCGGCTCCAAGCCGCCGGGCCGCGACTGCGGTTGGAAGAGGGTTTCACCCCACATCCTCCAGCCTGGCGATTCAGCTATCGCCTCCTTCTGAGAACTCCGGCCCCCAGGGCCATGAGCGCGAGGCCCACCATCGAAGGTTCCGGAACAACCATAACCTGGTTGGTATCCAGCGTCACGGCTCCTCCGAGCGCAAGCAGGCGGCCGTTCACGCTGGCTCCCGTCGTTAGAGTGATGCTCTGATCAGCGATGATCGTTCCTTCAAACCGGGTGTCCGTGCCCAGTGTGGCGGAACTCCCGACTCCAAAAAAAATGTTTCGTGGATCCGCACCGTTGATTCCGATAATGGAAGCGTTTGAAGCGGTGGTAAGTGTCGTGCCAATCTGGAAAATCCAGAGAGGATCAATCTGATTCTGACCATCCAGGGTAAGAATGCCTGTAAGCTCCGCGCTGGATTCGAACCAATACACTCCCGGCGTCAGCAACATTCCACCCAGATCCTCACCTGTAAGAGTGGCGGAGACCGCTCTCCCCAGGAGTTCGGCATATGCGGTTCCAGCGTCGATGCCGGCTTGGATGGAAAGACCGTCATTCATATGAATCGTCCCACCGATGATGGTTCCCGGGGGGAATCCCGTGACGGCTGTTCCCGGGCTGACGCCCAATTCGCCATAAATGACTGAATTTCCCGTATTTGTAACCGTGGTTCCGCCCAATACCGCGAAGCCATCCGCCACTCCCATGGAAATGGCCGCCTGGGCGTCAACTTCCATCCCAACAGCATAAAACAAGCCGCTGCATGCCATGATTCTGGCGCTCAAACGATTGGTGATTTCTTTCATTCGGATTCATCTTTCCTGTAATGATTATTGTTTTTCATCGATCCAAACGGTGGAACTTCTGTCCCTGGATCAGTCGCATCGGGCATCTTGTCGTCCTTTTATGACGATTGAAAGATAATAATACGTTTTTCCTAAACATGGGCAGGCGATCCGGTCAAGGAATGCCATCGGCATGGCCCGAATTCTTCGTATTCCGGCTTTCGTTTCTTTTTTCAACCTGATTCCGTATTGTGATTTTTTTAATTATGAATTTTACATAATCCTTTCCAAGGGTTGCCCGCCATCTTTCTGAAACATCGACTTATGAGCAGCGCCGGAGGCCCAAAACACGCGGCGGAATGTGGAGCATGACATATGTTCACGCCGGTCGGCCCCCTTCGGCCCGCGACACCGGAGGCTCCATTTGAAAGAGCAGGGTTTCACCCCATCGCCAACCGGGCTGATGCCGCGTGGGTTTCCGATCTGGAGAATCTGATGCCGGGAAATCTGGGAGACGCCTCCGCGCCCCTCCGAAGAAACCGTCAACCATCTGGTTTCGTCCATCGGCAGTTCCAGAAACTGAAGTGTCCCTTTACGAAACCAGGATCGGGGCGAGAATAGGGGCCAACATGAGCTTCCGGATTTCCGCACGTCTGAACTACTCGGTGCACAGCCCCTCCACGATGCTGCTGAACATCCATGCCCTGACCACCGTCTCCCAGAAGCTGACCGAAGAAAACTTTGAAATCTCGCCGCCGCTGGCATGGGAGGAATTCCCCCTCGAAACCGGCCGGAACCGCTACGTCCGCCTGCAAACCGAAACCGCGGAGGAACTCTCCATCTCCTACTCCGCCCTGGCGGAGACATGTCCCGTGATCGTGGATGCCGACGAAATCCACCGCACGCCGGTGGCCCGGATGGACCGCGCGACGCTGCCCTATCTGTTTCCCAGCCGCTATTGCCAATCCGACCGCCTGGGGCGGCTGGCGGTGAAAATGTTCGGCGACCTCCCGCATGCCTACGACCAGGTCGTGGCCATCGGCGATTGGATTTACGAAAACATCGACTACATCTCCGGCTCCACCGATGCGGAAACCTCCGCTTTCGACACCGTCACCCAGCGGGCCGGGGTCTGCCGCGACTTCGCCCACCTCGGGATCGCTTTCTGCCGGGCCCTGTCCATCCCCGCCCGCTACTTCACCGGTTATGCCTGCCTGCTCGATCCTCCGGATTTCCACGCCTGCTTCGAGGTCTGCATCGGCAACCGCTGGTTTGTCTTCGACGCCACCCGTCTCGCCCCGCTGAACGGTCTGGTGCGGATCGCCACCGGGCGCGATGCGGCAGATGCCTCGGTGGCGACGATCTTCGGCGGCGTGTCCCTGCAATTCATGGAAGTCTCCTGCACCTCCGATAATTTCCAGCCGCTGAACCGGGAAGACCTGGACGGACAGGCGGTCCTGCTCGAATCGTAAACCTATGAGCGGAAGCCACCTGCTGCGCATCGTCCACCGGACGCACTACACCTATGCGGCGCCGGTCAGCTTCGAGCCGCACCGGCTGGTCATCCGGCCGCGGGAAGGCCACGACCT
>CAZVSA010000371.1:0-3577 GCA_964629955.1 uncultured Luteolibacter sp. | reverse complement strand
GCGCCCTCGCGTGCTGTTTCCGGCGCCCTCGCCGGAAACCTGGCGGACATGGCGGAAAATTTCCCGAATGCGGGACGGCTTGGCCATACCAACCGCCGGAGAGCGAAGGGTGGCGACCAATGATCGCCACCACGGGGCGTGTGCTCCCCGATTCCCAAACGGGCGGTTTTCCGGCCCCGGGAACGCACCTTCGCGAAGGGTCGAAGCCAATTCTTGCCAACATACCGCGGATTCCCTTCACTGCGGGCCGCTTCACCCATGGCACTCATCGTTCAAAAATACGGAGGGACTTCCGTCGGCACCCTGGACCGCATCCGCAACGTCGCCGCCCGGATGAAACGGACCCGGGACGAGGGAAAACAGGTGGTCGCCGTCGTTTCCGCCATGTCGGGCATCACCGACGGGCTCATCAAGATGGCCCGGGAACTCACCGAAAACCCGTCCGAACGCGAACTCGACGTTCTCCTCGCCACCGGCGAGCAGCAATCCATCGCGCTGGTGAGCATGGCCCTCCATGATCTCGGCATCGAGGCCGCCTCCATCACCGGCCGGCAGGCGGGCATTTCCACCACCGGCTCCCACACCCGCGGGCGCATCCTGAACATCGATCCCTCCCTGATGCAAAAATTCCTCGATGACGGGAAATCCCTCGTCGTCGCCGGATTTCAGGGTGTCACGCCCGACGGCATGGTCCACACGCTCGGCCGCGGGGGCTCCGATCTCACCGCCATCGCCGTCGCCGCCGCGCTCAAGGCCGATGTCTGCCAGATCCTCACGGATGTGGACGGCGTTTACACCTGCGATCCCCGCATCGTGAAAAACGCCCGCAAGCTGCCGGAGATTTCCTACGACGAAATGCTGGAAATGGCCTCTTCCGGCTCCAAGGTCATGCAGTCCCGCTCCGTCGAGTTCGCCAAGAAATTCGGCGTCATTTTTGAAGTCCGCTCCTCCCTCAATGACAACCCCGGCACCATGGTGCTAGCAGAACACGAAAATATGGAAGACGTCGTCATCCGTGGTATTTCCATCGAACGCTCGCAGGCCCGCGTCACCATCGCGGGCATTCCCGACGAGCCCGGCATGTCCGGCAAGATCCTCGGCGCCCTCGCGGATGCCGAGATCAATCTCGACATGATCGTCTCCAACATCGCCCACGACGATCGAGCGAGGCATTCGTTCACCATGCATTCCAGCGATCTCGGCAAGGCCCAGGCTGCTCTCAAGCCCGTGCTCGCCGAGCTTTCGCCGGATGCCGCCATCGAGACCGAAGCCGGCATCGCGAAGCTTTCCGCCGTTGGCATCGGCATGCGCTCCCACTCCGGCGTCGCGGCCACCATGTTCAAGGCGCTCGGCGCGAAAGGCATCAACATCGGCATGATTTCCACCTCGGAAATCAAGATCGCCGTCACCGTGGACGAGACCCGGATCGAAGACGCCGCGCGCGCTGTTCACGACGCTTTCGCGCTCGACAAGGAACCCGCCTGAGCGTCGCGGTTGCAATCCACGCGTCCTGAGCGCCGGCTCGCTGAGTTTGGGTCGGTTGGCCTCAGGCCCCCGTCTCCCGGCGCTCCGGGACTGACCGGGAATCAAATCCACCTCGACAATTGGCAAGTCGATGGTAGCGTGTGAGTCATGTCAACCACCCTTGACACTGTTTCGGGTCTTGCACTTGATCTTCCTCCGGATCAACGGCTCAACCTTGCCAGAACTCTGATTGAAAGCGTGGATGGAACGGACGATGGCAGCCCGGAAGCCGCATGGGATGAGGAAATCAGAGCCAGATTGGCGCGATTTCAATCAGGCCTGACAACCAGCATTCCTGCCGCCGACGTTTTCCGAAGACTTCGCGAGATTGCTCCCGGAAGATGAGCATGGTTTTGGAGTTTGAGCGCGAAGCGTTCGCAGAGTTGGAATGCATCACCGGCGACTATGAAGCGAAAGTTCCGGAATTGGGAATTCGCTTTCGTTCGGAAGTTGAGCGTGCATGTGCCGGGATCATTCAGTTTCCATTTCTCTGGCGGGAGCGTTCCGGAGGATGGCGGCGGGTCAACCTGCCAGGTTTTCCATACTACATCGCATATGTGATTCTCGATGATCTGATTTTGATTCTTGCGGTCGCGCATGCTTCGCGGCATCCGGATTACTGGAAGAACAGAGTTCCATGAACAACAACAAGGCGAGCAACCGGGGCAGGTCCGGTGCCTGATCCCATGACAACAAATCCATGATCATTCGCCCGATCCTGCTGCTCTCACCATTTCTGTTTTGCTGCTGCGTGGTTGTCCCGCTGCCCTTTACAAGTGACAAGTCGCCTCAGTTCAAAGGGAGGGTTGTTGATTCCAATTCGAAGAAACCGGTGGCTGGCGCGGAGGTTTGGGCGGAAGGCAACGAACGCGGCAAGGTTGCAACCGGCCCGTCAGGCGAGTTTCTATTGAAGCCGGGCAAGAATTTCCATTTGATATTCTATGCCAATCCATCTTTTGGATTTGGGTTGCCGGCCGGAACCCGGACAGAAGTATTGATGATTCATGCGGATGGCTACCGGCCTCTGGTTCTGGATTTCAAATCCCCTCCGGTCAGGGACAAATATCTGGCTGGGGAAATCAGCGAGGGTCACCCGCTTGGGCCGTTCCATCATCAGCATTTCACCCTGAAACCCCTTGCGATGGAACGGCAAGGAAATGCCGAACAAGCCGCGCGCGTCCCGAGGAGCGGAAGCAAACCAAGCCGATGAAGCGCAAACTTCCGGTGCTGCCGCTCACGGCTCCGGAAGCGCGGACAAGCCCGCTTGACAAGCTCACCGCCCGGCAGTATTACCCGGGTATGAACGCGGCTAAAATTGCCATTTCCATTGAACCCTCCTTGCTTCAAAAGATCGACTCTCTCGTGAGTCGCAAACTTTATCGGAGTCGGAGCGAGGTTTTTCAGCTTGCCGTGGCGGAACAGATCGGACGGTTGGACGATGACGCCTTGGCCCGGGAATGTTCCAAGCTCGATCCGACCGAAGAGCAGGCTTTCGCGGATATTGGACTTTCCAACGACATGACGGAATGGCCGGAATACTGAGAGGCGACATCTATTGGGCTGATCTCGATCCGGTTATCGGGCACGAACAGGCGGGCAGGAGGCCGGTTCTTGTGCTGAGCAGACCAACTTTCAATGATCGCTCCGGAACCGTAGTGGCGGTCGCGCTCACCAGCGTCGAGCCACGTGCGGGCTTCCCGCTGACGCTTGAACTGAAGAAGACCTCTCTCCCCAAAAGGACTTGGGTGAAGATTTCCCAGATCAGGACCCTGTCCACCAAACGCTTGGCGACGAGATTGGCATCCTGCCACCCTGCGGAACTCGAACAAATCGTGGAAGGACTCAACGAGCTGATCGGCAAACCGTAAACCATGACAAGAAGCCAGTGGTGGCATCAGCGGACAATGCCGACGCCTTTTTCCGCCGTGTCGCACAGTCTGTCTCCGGAGAAGAAGGGCGTGCGGGACGCCCGCGCCTTTTGCATTCCGGGAATGGTTTGCAGGGTCCCTACATTAGGGAGAGTGGGTAGATTGTGGCATAAAAGTGGCATAAA
>CAZVSA010000370.1:1438-3618 GCA_964629955.1 uncultured Luteolibacter sp. | reverse complement strand
ATCCCGAGCAGGCGCAGGTGTCCAGCATGGGGGCCACCCACCTGCTGGCCCAGCTTCATACCCAGGTGGAGCGCCAACCCCAGCAGACATCCTACGCGCAGCAGCCCGGCCGCACGCGCGACGATTACGCCATGCCCGTCCCGTCGCCCCTCGGTGCCGAGCGGCCCGATCTGCACGGAATCTGATCCCGCCCGAAGCCGATGAAATTTTCCAGCCGCCAGCCCGAGCCCGCCACCCTGCAACTGGCGCCGATGATCGACATCGTGTTCCTGCTGCTGATCTTTTTCATCGTGACGTGGCAGTTCACCCGTTCGGAAACGGAGTTGAGCGTGTCCGTCCCGACCGCCCAGGAAGGCGCGGATCCCAACCGGCAGCGCGGGGAAATCATCATCAACGTCCTCGCCGACGGAACGATCCGCGTGGAAGGACAGACGATGGACCTCAATCAGCTTTTTGAAAAACTCGCGCCGATCGCGATCCAATACGAAAACCAGCCGGTGCGCATGCGCGGCGACGGGGAAGCCACCTACCAGCGCATGGTCGAAGTGATCGACACCTGCCAGAAGGCCGGCATCTGGAACATTTCCTTCGCCACCCAGCGGCCCGTGCCCGCGAACTGATTCCTTGGCAAATCGCTTTCCCGAGGCCAGTTTCCCGATTGCCATGAACCGAAAAACCAAATTCCTCGTCTCCTTCCTGTCGGCCTGTGTCGCGGCATTCGTCTGGATCGTGGCGTGGCAGCCCTCCCGCCCCGGGGCCGTTCCCGCCGCCACCCCGTCCGCGGCAGCCGCCGCCGATGACGCGGGAATCGTGATCGTCATTCGTGCCGACGGATTGGTGGAAATGGATGGCGCGTCCCTCGATCTCGCGCAGCTTCGTGAAAAGCTCTCCGCCGAGGCTCGTTTTACGGAAGACCGGCCGATCCGCATCCGTGCCACGGGAAGCGTTCCCTACAAACATGTCACCGACGTGCTCCAAATCTGCTCGGACGCCAGCCTCCGGGACATTTTATTCTCCGGCAGCCCGACGATTTGAGGATTTTTCCCCGCCCTTGGCAAACCGCCCGAACAAGGCCAGACTCCCCGCCTCATGAAACGTGCGCTCGCTTTCGTCCTTCTCTCGGCGCTTCCCGCGGCAGCCCAGCCGCCGCGCGCCGAGCCGGTGGACCCGGTTCTGCGGCCGAATGCCGGACACGACTTTTTCCTGCGCGGCGTGCAGATTCTCGATCAGGCGAACAAGAGCACGGATCTGGAAACCCGCCGGGCTCTCTTCGAGCGCGCTTCCGACATTCTGGCGCGCTACCTGAATGATTTTTCCGATCACCCGAACGCCGAGGCCGCATGGTTCCATCTCGGGAGCGCTTACTACCAGAGCGGCCGCATCGACGACGGGAAACGCTGTTTCAACACGCTGCTCAATCGTTATGGAAAGGGCAAATGGGTCGCGCAGGCGGCCCGCGTGCTCGCCGCCGAGCATTACAACAAGCGCGAGTTCGCCTTCGCCGCGCCGATGTTCGAGCGTTTCGCCGCCAATGCGGAAGCCCCCGGGGACTCGCCGCGCGGATTTTACTACGCGGGCATCTGCTACCGCATGCTCGGGCGGGATCAGGACGCCGCGAAATCCTTCCTGAAAGTTCTGGAGGATCCCGCCGGGGCCCTTTACGCCGCCCAGTCGAAGATCGCGCTTGGAAATCTTTCCATCAAATCCGGAAAACTGGAGGAGGCCCTCACCCGTTTTGAAGACGTGATCACCCACGCCTCCCATGTCGTGAAATACCGCGGGGAGGCCGCCCTGCAGGCGGCGGTGGTGGCCACGAAGCTCGAAAGGCACGAGCTGGCCGACAAATACCTCAAAATGATCCTCACCACGGCGGGCATGGAGGACTTCAGGCCCGATGCCCAGACCGCCCTGATGGAGAATCATTTCTCCAAAAAGGAATACCGCGAGGTGATCGAGATCTTCCGCCGCAGCCGCCTCAAGGCTCAAGGGGAAAAGGAAGCCGCCCGCCTCATGGTCGCCGGCAAGGCCTTCATGCAGCTCAAGCAACCGGCGGAAGCCGCCGAGCTGTTCCGCGAAATCGAACGCCTTGTGGAGCCCGCCAACGATCTCGCGTTCCTGGCCTCCTACAGCCGCCTTCTCTGCTTTTTCCAGATCGAGGGCCGCCACGTGCCGGATCAGGT
>CAZVSA010000370.1:0-1428 GCA_964629955.1 uncultured Luteolibacter sp. | reverse complement strand
TACAGGAAAACAAAAGCCGACGACTATCGCATTCACAACGCCCTGCTCATGAAGGCGGAGAGTCTTTTCTCCAATGGCGAGCACGCGGAAGCCGCCCGCATTTACAGCGAGATCGACGCCGCGAAAGTCAGCGAATCCAATCTCCCCGGCCTGCTCTATCAGCGCGGCTGGTGTCTTGCCCAGGCCGGTGATTCCCAGGGAGCCATCCGTTCCCTCTCCGAGTTCATTTCCCGGTTTCCCGAGGATTCCCGCGTCCCCTCCGCCCTCGCGAAACGCGCCACCGCCTATGTGGATGTGGCCGATCCTTCCAGGGCGATCGCCGATTTCGACCGCCTCGCCGGTGAGGAAACGACGCCCGAACTCATCCTCTTCGCCTGGCTCGAATCCGCCCGCTTGCGCCGCAGCGAGAGCAACATCCAGGACATGCTCGCCCGCTACCGGGCGCTCCTCCAGCATGTGAAGCAACCCAGCGACAAAGTGGAGGCGGAGGCCAACTACTGGATCGGCTGGGGTCTGGTGAAGACCAATGCGGCGAAGGACGCCGTTCCCTTTCTGGAAAAAGCCCGCACCGTCCTCCCGGATGCCTATGCGAAACACGCGGGAATTCTTCTCTCCCTCGGCTATTTCTCCTCGCAGGATCCGCAACGGCTCGCCGCGGAACTCAACCTCGCCATCGAGGGGAAATACGTTTCGGACGTCCCCGGCCAGGCCATCCAATGGGCCGGCATGCAATCCTTCAACGGCGGGGATTTCCCCTCCGCAGCGCGTTTCCTCGCCCTCGTTTCCAATCCCGACGAACCGCGGGAAACGCCCAAGGAAGTCTGGCGCTACCTCGGTAAGGCCCTTCTCGAAACCAACCAGCCCGAGCCCGCGCTGGAAGCCGTGAACAACCTTCTCGCCGTGGAGGACAATCCCGCGTGGAAGGCCGACGGCCTCCTCGACCGCGGCCGCGCCCTGCTCGGCCTCAAGCGCCCCGCCGAATCCCGCATCGCCGCGGACGAAGCCCTCGCCCTCCGCCCCCAGGGCCGCACCAGCAGCGGCCTGCGGATTCTCGTGGGCGACCTCGAACTGGAAGCGGGCGATACCGGCAAGGCCGCCGCCTCCTACCTCTACGTCGTGCAGTTCCAGGACGGGGATCTCAAGGCCGTCGCGCTTCACAAACTCATCGGCGTTCTCGAAAAACAGGGAAAAAACGACGAAGCGGAGCAATACCGCGGCCAGTTGAAAAAGGAGTTCCCCGACTGGACGCCACCCGATGTTCAAGATTGAACCCGCCTGGACCGCCGTACATCTTCCGCCCATGACCCCTCCCGCCTCCGGCGCCGCCGCAAAGGTTTCCAAACGCAAAGCCAGCAACACCTGGACGTCTGAAAAGTCCTCCGAGCTGTACGGTGTCGAAACCTGGGGTCACGGATTTTTCGGCGTGAA
>CAZVSA010000369.1:0-3651 GCA_964629955.1 uncultured Luteolibacter sp. | reverse complement strand
CTTCGGAGCGATCCGATAGATGATCCCGGCGGCGGCTTCGTTCTGCGCGTCATGACCGCCCACCCGCGGGTCATGCCAGTCCGAAACATAGAGCGCCCCATCCGGCCCCACGCAAATGTCCGACGGACGGAACAGGAAATGCCGGACCTCGTCCTCCGCCCTGTCCCGTTGCAATTTCACCCCGCCCACGAAATCGGAACCATCGAAGGTTTTCTCCGGATTCGTGGTGAGGAAATCGGTGCGCTCCAGCGAATAGCTCGACCCCTCCCGCCCCGGCTGGTAGGAGAAAATCACGTTCCGCCCCGGTTCGCAGGCCAGCAACGTGCCATTGAAGGATTCGCCGAACGCCCCGTTCTCGTAAAACGCGATCCCCGTGGGCGATCCTCCGCCGTACACATCCCCGGAAGGCATCGTGCCCGGATCATCCTGGCGCCACTGCGCGGTCGGGATGTCCTGGCCGGGCCTGCGGTCCGCGCCCCAGCCCCGCTTGCCGTCGCGCGAGAAAAACCCGGCGTTTCCATGTTCGAGCACATGGGTCACACGGCACGCGGGCGGATCGTCGTTGTCGTTCTGGAAGACGTCTCCCAGCGATGTGATCGTCTGCTCGTAGGAGTTCCGGTAGTTGTACCCGATGATCTCCGCACCCGTCGCATCCGGATTCATCCGGACCGTGAACCCGCCGGTATACACGAAACCATCCGAACTGAGCTGCCCGGAAATCGTCTTCGTATCATACGGCCATTCCCCGCCGCCATCCTGATAGTAGGCGCTGCCGATCGGAAATTTCCCGCCCGATTGGTCCTCGAAAATCGCGCCGCAGTTCCCTTGGTTGAAATACAATTTCCCGTCCGGGCCGCCCGTCACCGAGTGCAGGGAGTGGTCGTGGTTCCGCCCGTTGAATCCGGTGAGCAACACCTCGCGGGTGTCGCCGTTTTCGGGCTCGAATTTCCCGTCCCGGTTCACATCCGTCAGCTTCAGCAAATGCGGCGGCTGGGAAACGATCACCACATTGTCGAAAACGGCGATGCCAAGAGGCGACACCAGCTCGGGATCCTGCCAGAAAACCGTCGATTTGTCCGCCTTTCCGTCGCCATCGGTATCCTCCAGGATCACGATCCGGTCGCCCTCCGGCCGCCGGCCGGCCTTCCACCGGTAGTTCACCCCCTCCAGCACCCACACCCTTCCCCGGTGGTCGATGTCGAGGTTCGTCGGATTGTGGAAGTCCGGGGAAGTCGCCCACGCCGTCACCTCGAAATCCTCCGAACAAACGAAGGCATCGAGCTGGGTGTTCGGCGGCTCGGCCGAAGGCGACCATGCATGGGCGGCGGGAATGGAAACGAAAAGGGGAAGCCAGCGGCGGATTTTCATGGATTTCAAATAGGGATCGGGTGGAACGACCCTATTCCCGCGGGCCAAAGGGTCAATGATCAAGAAGCTGTTTCAGGGGGGAGAGGTCGAAGGTCTGAAAGTCGAAGGTCGAAAGTCCGGACTTTGAGACCTTGAGACTTTGGACCTTCGACTTTCAGACCCATCCCGGAGCATTCATCCGCCGTTTCCGGTTGTGGTTCCAGCCGCCCCTGATTAGGTTCACGGCGATGCCGAATCCCCATGACGACCCGGCGGCGCTGAAGGAACTCCAGGACTCGATCTACCGCGAAAAAGTCCTGCGCGCCCGCGCGATGACACCGGTGGAAAGGTTCGATTCGGGATTTGAACTCACCTACGATGTATTTCACCGCATGCTCGCGGGTGCCATGTCCAAACTGCAAACGGGCGATGAAGAGGCCGGATGGCGTGAAGTGGAGAGATGGATGGGCCGCCTGCGGAAAGCCCGCGATCACGGACACTATTCGACGCAATGACAAACATCGAGCAGATCGCCCTGCATGTGGTCGGGGCATGCGAATCGGCCGGAACGGACCACATGATCACCGGTGCGTTCGCGTTCAACCATTACGGAATCCCCCGCTCCACCAAGGATTTCGACGTGGTCGTCGATGTTTCCGCAGCCGGGGGCGTTTCCCGGATCATCGAGCGGCTGGAAGGGCATGTCGAATTCTCGGAGCAGGTGCAGTTCGACACCCTGACATGGGGGAAACGCCACATCGGGCGGTGCGCGGACCTGCCGGGCTTTGTCGTGGAGCTGTTCGAGCTGTTCGACGATCCCTTTGTGAAAGAGCAGTTCCGCAGGAAGGTCCTGCTTCATTCGGCGCAGCTCGACCGTTCGATCTGGCTGCCCACGGCGGAGGATGTGGTGGTGCAAAAGCTGCGCTGGGGGCGCTCGAAGGATCTGGACGACGCGCGGGACGTGCTCGCCGTGCAGGGGCCGGAAAGCCTGGACATGCCCTACATCCGCCGCTGGTGCGCGGAGCACGGCACGGGGGAGCGCCTGGACGCCATCCTCAAATCCATTCCGCCGCTGTAAGTCTTGAAAGATCCGGACAGTCCGCGCCGATAAGACCGGCTTTCCCCGGCTTTGACATCCTGGCGGCACATGGCTATCCGGAGGCGATGCGATCCCTCATCAAGCACGTCCTTCGCCGCGAAGAAGCCACGGAAGATCTCCACGTCGCCGGATGGATCCGAACCCGCCGGGATTCCAAGGCCTTTTCCTTCATCGAACTCAACGACGGAACCTGCCTTGCCAATCTCCAGATCGTCGCCGACGCCGGGATTCCCGGATACGAAAACATCGCGGAAATGAACACCGGGGCCTCCATCGAGGTCCGTGGAAAACTCCTCCCCTCCCCCGCGCAGGGCCAGAAATGGGAAATGCACGCCACTTCCCTCAAACTCCTCGGCGGCGTCCCGGAAGACTATCCGCTCCAGAAAAAAGGCCACACCCAGGAATTCCTCCGCGGCATCGCCCACCTGCGCCCGCGGACGAATCTCTACGGCGCCGTCTTCCGCATGCGAAGCCGCATGGCCTACGCCGTCCACACGTTTTTCCAGCAGCGGGATTTCATTTACGTCCACACCCCCATCATCACCGCCAGCGATTGCGAGGGAGCGGGGGAAATGTTCCGCGTCACCACCCTGCCGGACGAAAAAATCTCCCGCGACGCCGAGGATTTCTTCGGCAAACGCGCCTTTCTAACAGTAAGCGGCCAGCTTGAGGGCGAGACCTTCGCCTGCGCCCTCTCCAACATCTACACCTTCGGCCCCACCTTCCGCGCGGAAAACTCGAACACCTCCCGCCACGCCGCCGAGTTCTGGATGATCGAGCCCGAAGTCGCCTTCTGCGATCTGGAAGGCGACATGGACCTCGCCGAAGCGCTCGTGAAACACCTCGTCACCGAAGCGCTCGAAAACAACGAAGGCGATCTCTCGATTTTTGAAAAATTCGTCGATAAAGGACTGCGTGAGCGTCTCGAATTCGTCGCCACCCGCCCCTTTGAACGAATTTCCTACACCGAGGCGGTGAAGCTCCTCCAGGCCAGCGGAAAAACTTTCCAATACCCCGTGGAATACGGCCTCAACCTCCAGTCCGAACACGAACGCTGGCTCACCGAGGAACACTTCAAAAAGCCCGTCACCGTCTTCAACTACCCGAAGGAAATCAAACCGTTCTACATGCGCCTCAACGGCGACGACAAAACCGTCACCGCCATGGATGTGGTCTATGCGCTCAAGCGACAGGGACGCACTCTC
>CAZVSA010000368.1:0-3657 GCA_964629955.1 uncultured Luteolibacter sp. | reverse complement strand
AGAAGGACACCGATTCGCTGCCGCCCTACGAGATCCTCGACGCCATTCTCGAACTCTACGTCGAGAAACAGCTCTCCGCCGATGAGATCGTCGCGAAAGGCTACGAGGAAAGCACCGTCCGCTGGATTCAGCGCCGGGTGGACCTCAACGAATGGAAACGCCAGCAGGCCGCACCCGGCATCCGTGTCACCTCCAAGGCATTCGGGATCGGCCGCAGAATGCCCATCGTGCAGCGGTTCATCGGGTAGAGCATTTTGTGAAATGGTGTGACCAGAGCGAAGGCAAGCGCCGACGTTCCGCCGGCTGCAACATTTCATAAAATGCTGTAGGTCTCACATTGCCTCTGTTCAACCGCTCGCCATCGCCCGGCGGGGGCGGACGGAAATCACGCACCGAAGGGCGCGATCACGGGGATCGGTTCGGAACCGTGCTTGCGGAAGACGAGAAAGTCGGTGTCGGTGGTGCAAACCGGGGAACCGTCATACAATTCGGCCAGGCGTGTGATGCAGGCATCGGCGAAGTCCATGGGGGTGTCGGCGTAGCGTTCCAGCAAGCTCCGGATCGCCGGCAAGTCAGTAACGGAGGATTCAACATGAATGCAGCCATCCTGCACAAATTCAATGACCTTGCCGCGAGGAATGCCCTCCCTGGCCGCGAGATGGCAAACCTCCGTCAGTACGGCTTCGCATGTGATTCCATCCGACCGGATGTCGGCAAAAGCGCGGCGCGCCCACGAATGGTGTTCGTCGCGCGGGCAAAGCCAAGCCACCAACGGACCGGTGTCGAAGATCACCGGTTTCATCGGCCGAAGTCGTCCAGATGCGCCTTGTTGGTCGAAAGGTCGGTGTATTCGCCCCGGCCGATGCCGGCGAGATGGCGCACGCGATCCGCCAGCGATCCGGCCGGAGGTTCATCGGTTGGCGACCGTTCCAGAATCGTAAGCAGCGCGCGCGCCCTGTCCGGGAGGCTTTCCGCGCCGCGCGGGCGAACTTGCCCGTTCTCCAGCTCCACTTCCAGTGTTTGGTAACTCATGGGAAGAAATCTACCAGCTTGATGGCTTGCGGCAAGGACGTTCCGTGGCAGGAGGCCGGCGCTTCTCTCCGCGAAAACTTCCTTGAGCCGCGCGATCCCACGGATTATCGCTTCCCGTGCCGCCAATGCCCTTTCCTTCCGCGCGGCGCGATGAATCCATGCACAATCACTGATCTCTCCAACATCTGAAACCCAAGCGATTTCGCGTCGCTTCGGCTGCTGATCCACAACGAAACGGCAAATTTCACGGAACAGGCAGCGCTGACACACGCCCCGGATCGGGACGTGTCGAAAGCGTTCTGTTCGAGGCTCTTTGCCGTGCCTGTTGTGGGACGTGTGTAGGCACGTCCCACTTTTTTATACCAGGCACGGAAAAACAATCGCCCCGGAACGGAATCCGCCGAAGCAGGAATGAGGCGCGCGGCCCGCACCGCACCGTCATGCCCTCCTCTTCCGCCGATGGCCCGCCCATTCCGCCACCCTGGCTTTCCTACCGCAACCTCCGCCTCACCGCGCGCGAAAGCGAAGTCCTCTGGTGGATCGCCCAAGGCAAGCGCGACCGCGAGATCGCCCTCATCCTCGGCCTCAGCCCCCGCACCATCCACCGCCACGTCTGCGGCATCCTCGAAAAACTCGGCGTGGAAACCCGCACCGCCGCCATCGCCCATCTCTATCGCATCTTTCCCCCGACGGGGTAGGGAGCGGCGACGCTGTCGTCGTGCCTTTCGCAAGGGGGACAGGAGGGTCCCCCTCCTTTCGCGCCGACGGCGGGCCACTCCTCCGGACCCGAAATTGGGTAGCCCTACCCATTGCACCAAATCGGGATCGATCCTTGAATGATCGTTCACTTCCACCCCTCGCCTCCCCCCTATGCCCCGCGCTTCCCAATCCGTCCCTGAACGCCGCTTCGCCGGTCACCGGAGATCGGAGGCATTCGGGAGATCTTCTCCAGGCACCCCCTAATTTGGGGGGATGACAGACCCGGCTTTTCCGGAACACGATTGCCCAATTCCCCCCTGCGTCCCAAACCGAAACCACAAATCACATGAAAATACTGCAAACCTCCTTCGCATGCGTCCTCGCATGCTCCGCCGCCCTCCATGCCGCCATCCTCACCGTGGACAACAATCCCGGATCGGTGGCGATGTACAAGACATTCGAGGCAGCCTATGCTGATGCGGTGGATGGGGATACCATTTTGCTGGCAGGTTCGCCTAACCATTATGGCACGTCCATACAAATATACAAAAATCTGACAATCATTGGTCCTGGGCATCATCTGTTTCAAAATGAAATTCCTGGTGCGTCAAATTTTCTTTCGTCAACCGCAGAGATTTATCTGTCACTTAAGAACGACGACGATATTGGATCTGCCAGCGGAACAAAAGTTGTTGGAATTGAGGGTGGTGTATATGTGGAACGGGGAGTTTCGAATATCACGGTCGAAAAATGCTACCTTCACGGCATGGTTACAGAGGCTCCGGATCTCCCATGGGAGGACACCTTCGGTCAGGCTATCGTGAATAAATGCTTCATGGTTTATGCAACCCTTGGAGGGCCTGGATCGGTTGTTTCAAATTCGATTTTGAATAGCCTTATATTGTATGCGGGAACATCAGCGGATCACTGTGTGATTAATCATGGTTTTAGCGGCAATCATACGCACACGAAGCCGTCGAGCCAAATTTCCAATTCCATATTCGGGGCAGATCAATTAGTTGCCAATCCAAATGTGAATGGAGGATTACCAATTTTTTCGGGAGATATTTCAAACTGTATATCGCTTTCGGATGATGTGGTTCTTCCTTCCGGGAACGGGAACATTAATTCCGATCTCGAAAACGAAGATGTCTTCGTATGGAATGATTCACCGGATGGGAAATACCAACTCAAACCCGGCTCGATTGCCATTGGAGCAGGCACAGGAGGTTCCGACATCGGCGCTTTCGGCGGGGCGAATCCCTACAAACTCTCCGGCGTCCCTGCGATTCCCCGGCTGACGCATCTGACTGTTCCTCCCACGGCCACCAGCGAAAGCGGCCTGCGCTTCGAGGTGGAGGCCCAAGCCTTCGGAGAATGATCGTTGCTCCTGAATTTTCCCCATCATGAAAGCGATTCCTTTTTTCGATGTTCGTCCGGCAGGGACCGTTCTCCACAACGGTCCGGTGGATGGCGGCGCGATTCCCCTTCCTCACCCGCATTCCCCATATCAGCCGCCCTCCACCGGACGGCCCGGAGGTCCGTCCCTGCCCGCCGCATCCCGGCCGCTTTGGCTGGCGGCTCTTTTCGCCCTGTCGTTCGCCCCGGCCCTCTCCGCCCGCACCATCGCGGCGGCGGAATACTACTTCAACACCGACCCCGGCCCCGGCAACGGCACGCCGATTCCGGTGGCGGACGCGCAACAAACCGTCCGCCTGACCGTTGACGTCCCGCCCGCGACCATCGCCGCCCTGCCGGACGGCGTGCATTTCCTCGTCGCCCGTGTGCGGGATGACGAAGGCAACTGGTCGGTCGCCTTCTCCCGCCCCGTCCACAAGGAAGCCCCTCCCGCGGAGGATCCGCTGCTGGCGCGGGTGGAATACCAATGGCATCAGGACGGCCAGCCGGTTTCCGCCGCCGTTCCGC
>CAZVSA010000367.1:0-3668 GCA_964629955.1 uncultured Luteolibacter sp. | reverse complement strand
CCGCAATCCCCTTCTCTTCCGTTGCTCCCATTGTGCCGTCAGACTCATCGCGACGAAGCACGAGACCAAACGCAGCCCCGGCGAGCAATGCGGCCACGAAAACAATGATTCCTCGTTTCATCAGGGATGCCATCCAGACCAATGGATGAAATTGATCAAGGCGATAACGTCAAGGAGCGTGGGCGTCCCGCCCACATCCCTGTTCAAAGTGGGCGGGACGCCCACGCTCCTTGAATTAACGGGATCGCCCGGACACCCCGGATCAGGTTCCCGGAAGATTCAGCTTGGCCAGCTCGGCCTCGATGATGTGGTCGCATTGGGCGATCTGCATCTGGCGGCGGGAGCGCGCTTCCTCGGCGAGTTGCTCCAGGGTATCGATGTCGTAAAGATATACCTCCTCGATTTCCCCGACGGCGGGATCGATGTCGCGCGGGACGGCGATGTCGATGAAGAAAAGCGGGCGGAACTTGCGGGCGCGGCGGGCCTTTTCCACGTCCTCGCGGTGGACGATGAAATGAGGCGCTCCGGTGGAGGAAATGACGACATCCACGCGGGGAAGGACCGTTTGCCAATCGTCGAACCGGACGGCGCTGCCGCCCATTTCCCCGGCGAGTTCCTGCGCTCGGTCGAAGGAGCGGTTCGCCACGAAAATGGAGCGCGCACCGCGGGAGACGAGGCTCCGGGCGGTGACACGGCTCATCTCCCCCGCGCCGAGGATCATGACCTCAGAGTCCTCCAGATGGCCGAAAATTTTCTCCGCCAGATCGACGGCGACGTTGCCTATGGATGTGGAACCCTCCTGGATGGAGGTATCCGTGCGGACTTTTTTCCCGATGCTGAAGGCGCGCTGGAAAAGCCGGTTGAGAATCGGGCCGGTGGCTCCGGCGGCGTGGGCGGCCTGGTAGGATTGCTTCACCTGGCCGAAGATCTCCGTCTCCCCGAGGACCATGGAGTCGAGCCCGCTGACGACGCGGCACAGGTGGCGTGCGGCTTCGTTTTTCTCCATCCGGTAGAAATGCAGGTGGGAGTCCGGGCTGAGATTTTCCCGGTGGGTGAGCCGGGTTTCCAACCGGGCGAGCGCCTCGGAAGCCTCGGGGGCGGCCAGGTAAAACTCGGTGCGGTTGCAGGTGGAGATCACCACGCTTTCATTCACCTCGGCGAGTTTCGCCAGATCCGCCGCCGCCTGGCCCAGCAGGCTGGCGCTCACGGCGAAGCGCTCGCGGACCTCGACGGGAGCGGTGCGGTGATTGAGTCCCAGGCAGATCAGTTCCATCAGATGAACGCAAAAACCGTCAGAGAAACCACGAACCAGACCACTGCGATGAGGGACAGCCTCCGGCCCGTCAGCCCCCTTGTTTTCTTGACCACGAGCAGCCCCGCGTAACCCGCCCACACCAGCACCGCCGCGATGAGATGCGCCCACGCGCCGCCCGAATGCGGCATGACGAACCCGGCGATGATGCCGATGGTGAGCAGAACGATCCCGATCCACAACAGGCGCTCCATCGACACGAGAAGCTCGCGGACGGGAGGCAGGTTCCGGAAGAGGCCGCTTTTCAGGTGGTGGTCTTTCAATTGCTTGTCGAGCACGAGAAACATCACACCCGCCACCGCGGCGAGTGCGAAAGCCCCGTATGCCAGCACGGAGGTGGCCGAGTGGGTTTCACCCCAGGCATTGGTCTGCGCGACCGGCTGCGGATCGGCGGCGAGAACGCCCGGCAGGAGGGCGATCCCCTGGAAAATCACCACCAGCGGCGCGGTGAACACCCCGAGCAGGGAAATCCGGTAGGCGGGCCCCACGAGAAGGTAGAAAAGCGTGAGCGACCACGCGAGGAAGGCCAGGATTTCACCGGTATCGCGCAAGGGGCAGGCTCCGCGAAACTCGCCCCGGACCGAAAGAAACCCAAGCTGGCAGAGGAAGACCCCGATCATCCACATCACCGTCCACGGGCTGCGGGAACCCTTGTGAACCGACCACACGCCCCACGCTCCGCCGACGGCGGCGAGCAGGGTGGAGGCGATGAGGAACCAGCGGTCCATGCCCATCCATGGAGTCAGGCGGACACCCGCGCAAGGATAAGGTTTCCCGCCCGGGGTCGTGGCGGCGATCACCGGTCGCCGTTGGAACCGTGGCGGCGATCATCGGTCGCCGTTTTCCATCCTTCCACCGCGGTGTCGGCCAAATCAGCTTTCCCGTTCCAAAAACATCGGCTACGGATCGAACGATGAAACTCGCTCTTCTTCCCTTTTTCGGCTCAATCGCGGTTGCGGCGGGGGATTTCTCCGCGGATTTCAAAAAAGCCCGAGAATCCGGAAACCACCCCGCAATGGTGGAATTTCTGGAGGAACGCCGGACCGCGGAGAAAGAGAATCCCGACTACTACGCCCTCGCGTCGAACTATTGGTGGCGCTTCGCCGACGGAGTGGCGGTCTCCGCCGCGGAATCCCCGCCAGGCGGGCTTTCCCTGCGGAATCCCGAAACCGGCGAAGAAGCCGGAAGCATCCGCACGAACGGCGATCTGGACCCATCCTTGAGAAAAAAGGCGCTCGATCTCACCTCGGAGGGTTTCCGGAAATTCCCCCATCGGCTGGATCTCGGCCTCGGCCTTGCCCATGTGCAGCTCGAAACGGGCGATTCCAAGGCCGCGGTCGCGACGCTCCGTGCCATCCTCGGCATCGCGAAGGAGCGCCCCGGCGATCTGAAATGGGCGGCGGACGCGGAACTTTCCTCCCCGGTGGCCGTTTTCCTGCCCGAAGCCATCCAGGGCCACACCTCCGATCTCCTGCACGAAGGCACCCCGGAAAGCGATGCCCTGTGCAAGGAACTCTGCGAGAAAACCATCGCCGTGTTCCCGGAGCACCCCTTCGCCTACAATGTTCTCGCCGCCCTTGCCGATTCGAGAGGCGACAAGGAAGAAGTGTTCCGCTTGCTGAAAATCGCCTCGGTGAAAGCCCCCGATGACTGCCTCATCCTGATGAATCTGGGCGACGCCCATCGCGGGCGGGGAGAGGACGCCGCCGCACTGGCGGCGTATCGGAAAGTTCTGGAACTCAAACCCGGCGGCGGAATCGAGGAAGAAGCGAAGGAACACGTCGAAGCGCTGGAAGGAAAAGCCGAGCCTTCTTCCAAGGATTGACCCCGGAGCGCTGGCATGCACCTTCCGCGCCAATGATTTCCGTCCAGTCCCTCCGCGTCGAGTTCGGTGCCCGAGTGCTTTTCAACGATCTCTCCTTCTCCGTCCAGCCGAGGGAGCGCATCGCCTTCGCCGGGCACAACGGAGCGGGCAAATCCACGCTGATGAAATGCATCGCCGGCATCATCAGCCCCAATGCCGGACGCATCCACGCCCCCAAAGGCACCCGCGTGGGCTACCTCCCCCAGGAAGGCATCCACGTGAAAGGCCGCACCCTCTGGCAGGAAACCGAATCCGCCTTCGGCGAAACCATGGCCCTCAGGGAAAAAATCGACCGCCTCTCCCGCGAACTCACCAAGCTCGACCCCCGCTCCTCCCCCTACGGCGATCTCCTCGAGGAAATCGGCGAACTCGAACTCCGCCTCGACGCCACCGACCCCGCCCGCATGAAACCGAAAATCGAGTCCGTTCTCAAAGGGCTCGGCTTTCAATCCAAGGACTTCACCCGCGACTGCTCCGAATTCTCCGGCGGCT
>CAZVSA010000366.1:0-3673 GCA_964629955.1 uncultured Luteolibacter sp. | reverse complement strand
GTGGGGGGTCAGTGGGTGTCGAAATGGAAGCGGACGAAGCGGTGGGGGCCGGAGATGGGGATAACGAGTTCCTGCCAGGAGGAGCCGAGCGGGGCGATGAGTTCGGGGCGGTCTTTGATGGTCACGCTGGCGAGTGACACCCAGGAGGTGAGGTTGGTGCTGAAGCGGCAGGCGATGGTCGCGCCTTCGAGCCCGGTTTTGCGAAGCCAGCGGATGCGGAGGTTGTTGCCGACGATGGCGGTGTGGTAGGGCGAGGCGTCGGGCTGGCGGGGGTCAAGGCCGTGGTAGTATTCGGCGGCGTTGGGGAGGCCGTCGCCGTCGGGATCGGCCGCGGGGTCGGTGAGGAGGTGTTCGAGGCCGGGCAGGCCGCGCTCGGTGGCGGTGAAGTGTTCGGCGACCCAGGCGTTGTATTCGGGGTGCCAGACGCCGAAGAGGTCGAAGCGGGGCCAAGCGTTGGCGGCGGTGATGTTGGAGAAAATGCCTCGTAGGTTGGCGGTAAAGGCGTTGGCGGGGTCGGGATCGCCGTAGGTTCTGCGGTTGGCGACCCAGGCGAAGGAGGTTCCGCTGTTCATGCTGACGTGGAACTCCGAGCGGGTGCCGGACATGCCGCCGTTGTGGCCCCAATCGACGATGTCCCCCCATGGGGCATGGGAGGGTGCCCAGCCGAGGCCGTAGGTTTGCCAGATGTAACCGGTGGAGGAATCCGGCGCACCGGGGGTGCGGAGGGCGGTGATGGAGTCCGCGCTGAGAATGTCCGTATGCGTCGCATTGCCATCGACGCGGCGGCCGAGGAGAAGGAGATCGGAAGGTCGGGCGATCCAGCCGGTGCTGCCGTCCATGCGGTGGTGGTCGATTTCGTAGGGGTCGCCGGAGTCGGGGCCGCGATCGTAGGTGACTTCCATGGGGTGCCTTTCCGCCCTGGTGCGCCCGCCGATGCGGGGACGCAGCAGGCCGGTGACGCCGCTGGGGGTGAAGAGGTGGTCGTGGACGTAGGTTTCGTAGGTTTTCCCGCTGAGGCGCTCGACGACGCGGGCGGCGACGACGTAGCCGAAGTTGGAATAGCGGCCATAGGTGCCGGGGGTGGAGGTGACGTCGATGTTGTCGAGCTGCCAGTCGATGACGGGATTGGGATCGGAGCCGTAGGCCGGCCAGTTGTTCCACCAGAGGCGGCCCTCGGAGTCCCAGCCGTGGGTGTGGTGGAGGAGGTGGCGGATGGTGATGGCGCGCTCGTTGGCGCTGTAGGGCTGCGTGCCGTAGGTGTTGCGAAAGATCGAGCCGGAGCCGAAGAGGGGGCTGTCGAGGGTGCGGGCGGTCTGGTTTTCCAGCGCATGGACGACGGCGGCGCCGGTGATGGGTTTGGCGACGCTGGCGAAGCGGAAGCGGTGTTCGGGGCCGGCCCATTCGTCGTTTTCCGGGTCGGCGAGACCCCAGGCGCGTTTGAAGACGAGGCGGCCGCCGCGGGAGATGGCGAGGGAGAGGGCGGGGATGGAGTTGTCGGCGAGGAAGTTGTTGACGAGAGTGTCGATGCTGTCGATTCGCGATTGGGCAAGGCCGCCGTTGGGGAGCCAGAGGGCGTTGAATTTCATGTCGTTGCCGTGTTTCCATGCCTGGAGGTAGGCGGGCCGCCAGCCGATGCCGGTGTGGTTGGAATCGGCGGCGAAGTAGTTGAGCTTTTCCATGCCGTGAAGGACGTTCCAGGAGCCGGTGAGGGCGGGGCGGCGCCAGACGACGGTGTAGCGGGGCTCCGGGGTGGCTCCGATGGAGGGCGGTTCGTAGCCGTGGAGGGAGTGGATGCGCCAGTTCGCGGAGCGGAGGGCGATCTGGGTGTTCAGATCGAAGGAGGTGATGCCGTAGGAAACTTCGATCTGGGGGGCGAAGCCGGTGAACTGGTTCCAGAAGGCGGCGTAGCGGAGGTTGAGGCCGGTGGAACGGAAGACGGTGAGGTTTTCGAGGTAGTGGCCGGCGGCGGTGAGTTCGGCGCGGGAGGTGTTGTGCTGGGCGAGGGTCTGGCCGAGGCGGATCGACTGGGCGGGGCCGTGGGTGCGGCGGTAGATGGCGTTGTAGTAGTCGGTGCCGCCGGAGTGGAAGCCATCGAGCCAGTGAAGCCGCCAGCCGGAGTTCTGGAGGGGGAGGTTTTGCAGGGTGAGCTGCGTGGAGGTGAGGCCGAGGAGGATCTGGCGGGGATAGGCATCGGCGCGCGGACCCCAAAGGGCGGCGTAGCGGATGGCCCCGGCTTCCTCGTAGCCGGTGATCTGTTCCGGCACGAGGCCGAGGGCGGGCGCGGAGAAGGTGGCGAGGCGGGATTCGAGCTGGGCGGCGGTGAGGCTGGTCTGGGTGACCCAAGGATCTCGGGCGGAAGAAAAAGTTGAGAAGAGCAGGAAGAGGATGAGGAGGGAAAAGGGCGGCTTCACACCTCCTTTATGCGAGGAAAAACCGGGGGAGGTGACAGGGGATTTCCATTTTCCGGGAAAAAGCGGCATCCATCCGTGCAAACCCTCGCCGGACAAGCTCTCAAAAACGCTTTGCCCCGCTCCGGCGTCAAATGCCCACGAGGCGGGAGTCGGCGTCGCCGAAATGGTCGAGCTTCACGTCGAAGCGGTCCATGAGGGAGAGGTAGAAGCTGCAGAGCTTGCGGTTTTCGTCGCCGCTGCCGGTGTAGTCGAGGACGCGGCCGGTTTCGAGGGTGCCGCCGAGGCCGCCGAGGAGGAGCAGGGGGACGCGGCTGGAATCGTGGCGGGTGCCGGACCACATGTTGGAGAGGAACATGAGGGCCGTGTTGTCGAGCACGGTGCCTTCGCCTTCTTTCATGGATTCCAGGCGCGTGGCGAGGTAGGCGAACTGGCTGACATAATAGGTGGTGATGCGCTCGTATTCCTCCGAGGTGTCGTAGTGGGACGCACCATGGTGGGCGGAGCGGACGTTGAGGAAAGGATAGGTCAAACCGGAAAGGTCTCGGCAGAGGAGGAGGGTGGCGACGCGGGTTTTGTCGGTTTGGAATGCGAGGGCGACGATGTCGCACATGAGTTTCATGTGCTCGCGCAGGTCTTCGGGCAGGCCGTTTTCCGGGCGTTGCATCATGGCGGCGGCGATGGGGCCGCGTTCCTTGAGAACGGCATCGGCTTTCTCGCGGGCGGCGCGGGAGGATTCGATCCGCCTTTCCACTTCGCGGACGCTGGTGAGGTATTCGCCGAGCTTGGCCTTGTCTTCGGAGCTGACGCGGCGTTCGAGATTTTTCGCCTCGTCCATGACGCGGTCGAGGATGCTTTGGTCGCGGCGGCTGCCGTGGTTGTCGAAGAGGCTGTCGAAGGCGAGGGAGGGATATTGCTCGATGGGGACGGGCGAGGTGGCGTTCTGCCAGGAGATATGGGAACTGTAGGCGAGCGAAAAATTGGACTCGTGATAGCCGGTGGTGGGTTGTTCGCAGCCGAGGACCATGGAGGGCTGGATGGATTCCCCGCCGACGTGGTTGGCGAGCATCTGGTCCATGCTGATGCCGCCTTTGAGTTCCGCGCCTTTCAAAAGCGGTGCGCCGGAGAGGAGGTTTCCGGTTTGTCCGGGGTGAATGCCGACGCCGGTGGCGGCTTTGTTGAAGAGGCCGTCGATGACATTGAGCTTGGAGCGCACCGACTTCGCGCGCTGCTCCTGGCCCGGCATGATGAAGGTACGACCGATG
>CAZVSA010000365.1:0-3720 GCA_964629955.1 uncultured Luteolibacter sp. | reverse complement strand
CTTCTTCCGCGTCATCCAGCAATACTCGGTCGCGCAGGGGCTCTCCTCCACCACGCCCAGCCACCCCAGTGGTGGAGACGGCATCACCACCTTCGGCGGAACCCTCTCCTACGATCCCGTCACCAGCATGATGACCGCGCATGCCAACCTGCCCGGCGGCATCAAACCCTCGCTTGTCGCACTCCACATCGACGGCGAATTTTACGGATATTTCCACGAAGGGGAAAATGACGACTACCGGCTCTGGGTGGACCGCATCCGGATCTCCGGAGGGAACCGCACGGCCTATGCCCTGATCCACGCCATGTTCGAGACCACACCGGAACCCGGTGTGCCGGTGCCGGTTTCCCCCGGCATCCTGCGCTCTCCCGAGATTCTGTTCGTAAATCCCCGGACCGGCCCCAACCGCCTGGCCATGACCGGAATCAGGGCGACCGAAACGGACATCCACACCGGAGAGCCGGGTTCCCCGGAATTGACGACGTTTATCATGGAATTCCCCGACTTCACGGGTCCCGGAAACTCATACTACGAGTTCGACTACACCTTCACCCTGCGGGACGAGGACAACAACATCGTCCGCGAATGGGAAGGCACCTACACGGCCTCCGGGCCGGGCCAGATCGAGATCGATTGGGACGGCACCAGCGAGGGCGGGTCCACCTTGCCCTTCGGCACCTACTACGGCACCTTCACCCAGCAGATGCAGGGTATGATCCAGTCCCCTTCCATTCCCGTCCGCAACGGAGCCGCGCCGTTCCGGGCGCTCACCCTGTACGAAACTCTCGGAGCCCAGGCCAATTGGGGGCATGTGGAACGGGCCAAATACTCTCCGGAATGGGCCGACGATATTGTCACCTACAACCACTGGGGGCCGTGGGAAACTCTCGGGAGCCCGCTGACCGTGGCCGGAATCCTTACGGATGGGCTGAAGGATTACCAGAACAGCAAATGGGTGGCCACCTATTGGGGACCCGGCAACGACAACAACACCGCCCAGCCGTGGAAAAATGCAAAAACCCGCCCGGCCAACGACTTCCTCACGGGAAACCCCTTCAACGGCTACGATATGGGTTTTCTCGTCGGCCATGGAATTGCCTCCAAAGGCGGCACCTACACGAATGCCAATGACGTGGAAGTGACCCTTCCGCCCCAGCATTATTTTCCCATGGTCGCCAACAACATGACCGGAGAAACCGTGTGGCTCAAGAGCGGCCAGATGGCGGAGAATTTCGGCCACGGCGGCAGGCTCAAATGGATGTTCATGATCACTTGCAACTACCTCCGCGTGGCGGATCACCAGCCGCCGCCGGCTTTCAAAAGCGACGAAATCTATCAACCGATGAAAGCCGCCGGAACCCTTCCCTTCGGCGAAGGGCTTCACATTCTCTGCGGCTACACTACTAAAATCGAGATTGAAGCCGCTCTCGCCAAAGCGCTGGCGGATGCTCTGGTCCAGCATGTGCATGATCAAGGCACGGTGGTCAAGGCATGGAACTATGCCTGGCATGAATCCACAAACCGAACGCAGGGCTTCAACGCCCGTTCTGTCTTTTGGCCGGAGTGCGAGAACGATACCATCCACGGCGTTCCGAACGAAAGCGTTGCGACGCTGAACGCCCACGCATCGCAAGCGGAGTTGGACCAAAAAGATTCCGAACTCATCCAATGAAACGAAACATCCTTTTCTTTCTCCTCTTCTGTTGCCCTTCGGTTTGCATCGCAGGGGAGGAAGAGGACATCAGCCTGATTTCCGAGAATCGCATGGGCCGCCGCGGAGCGCCGGTATCGGCGGCGGTACAATGGGAAACGGACAGCCCGTGGTTCGGGAAGAATGCTCCCGTTTGCCGGGCGGTGCGAAAACCGATGCCATTGGAGCCGTTCAGGCGTCTGGTCGAGGAATACGAGATTCCCGAATGGGACGACTGGAAAGACCCGTTCGCAGGAAAGCCGGAAGACGATGCCATCTATCACTCGGCTGGGCCGGGGCGCTATCTCTTTCTAATGGCAAATGCCGAAGGGCGCCGGTTCCGGATCGGGCTGGCGAATTCCGATCAAGTCGAACGCGACGAGCACATGATACCGATAGTCAGGCCGCTGCCGACGAAAGAGGAGGCCGTGGCCATCTGCCGCGAATGGTTCCCCAAGCTCGGATTGTCCGAAGACGAGTTTTACCGGGGCGGGACCTGGCCGGGCGGCTTCGAGGTGGTCGGTCGCGTGCATCGGATATCCGGCCATCATCCCGTAACCAAAGAAAGAGTGGTGTCGGAAACCAGTCTCTCGCTTCGGTTCGCACAGCAGATCGGCGGGCTGCCTGCCTTCTGGAACGGCTTCGCCGGCAATGTGATGTTTGAGATCGCCGATGGCGGCGAGTTCTGCTCCGCCTCCGGCTGCCTGCGGGCATGGGAGAAAATCGGCGACTACGAAATTCTGGACCGCGGAGATATCGCCGCCGCCATCGGGGAGGGATTTTTCTGGGCCACGGACCCTATCGATTGCGAAACGCTGACGATCACGAAAATCACCCTCGAAGCATTCCACACGCGATACGACGAGCCGCAGAAAGACTTTCCGCTGCTCTGGTGCCTCACCTGCCGGATCGACGGGGGAACGTTCGACGGACAGACCATCCACATCAACATCCCCGCCCTCAAGCAGCACCGGGACAAATACGGCCCGCCGCCCGCACCCGGAGCCGGACCAAATCCGAAATAACAAGCGTATCGAAGCCATGAGCCCTCGTTCGTTTTTCGTTCTCCTCTGGCCGTTCCTTTTGGGGAAGGTCTCGTCCGGGGAACTCACCGGGGAGAATGCGTATTTCTCTTCCCTCCAGCAGCAGGCGGGGCCGTTGCCCGAACCGAAAAAGCTCTGGGGAAAGCGTGAATTCCCGGAAGATTACCTGCACGGATACGAGGTGGACCTCGACCACGACGGGGGGAAAGAGTATATCATCCGGCAAAAGAAAGGAGATTCCGGCAACTATGAATATCACATCTACCGGTTCACGGATGGCGAATGGGACGACATCGGCTGGTTTGACGGCAGGGATTTTCTGCTGATCAAACGGGAGGGATGGCTGGATGACATCATCGCGCTGGAATCCGGTGAAGTGCGGACGCTCGTGCAATTCAACGGTCAGCGTTATTCCCGCGTCCGGCGGGTGGAGGAGAAGGAAGGGGAAGTGAAGGTGACCGAGCTTTTCCCCGCGCCGGAGATCCCGCCGCCAGGCGAGGCGTCCGATGGCTGGGTATCCCCGATCGTCGGAACCTGGGCCAGCGTTTTTGGCCATATAGGACCGCGCTATATGGTCTCCGTGACCATCAACGAGGATGGAACCTATCATCGGGTCTCGGTCTATCTGATCCAGAGCGAGGAGGCACAGTCCGAAGAGAGCGGATACGAGGTGGTGGGAGCGAAACTGGAACGCCACGAGACGGGAAAGATCGATCTCCGCACGGGCATGGAAATCCTGCCTCCCGGGAAAAGAAGCCTTTCCTTGAGGTCGATCCACTGGAGGGTTGAGAAAGGGCAGCTCTGCTGGAGCAAATACATGGGAGATATGGGAGGTGAGGGAGTGGCATACAGTCGTATCGAGTGACGGTCACAAGCCGGCGCCCCGTTCCAAATTGCTCCACGTTCCACACCCGGCGAGGGTTGCCCCGGAGGCCAAAAAGTGGCGCGGGCGGAATGCCGAAAGTGTTCCGGGAATCGCGGCGGCAA
>CAZVSA010000364.1:0-3726 GCA_964629955.1 uncultured Luteolibacter sp. | reverse complement strand
CGCCCGGATGGAAGGACTCAGTCCGGCGGACGTGCGCCATGAGGAAAAGACGGCCACACCCGCCACGAGGAGGGCGAGCGGGACGAGAACGGAGAGAGGGAAATGGGGGTTCAACGGATTGGGGAAACGGATGACGCGGCGCGGCGCGGAAGAAGCGGCACGATGCTTTCGGAGAGAAGGAACAGGGCGGCTGCGAGGGCGAGCCACGGCCAGAGAGGGAGGCCCTGGGCGAGCGCGGACCGGCGGGCGAGTCCGTCGATGGATTGGCTCTGGTTGTCGAATGCGGGAGGGGAGGGCAGGACGCGGAGGTCGGATTCGGTTTCGGGGAAATTGACCGGGGTGTGGGCGATCGTTTGGCTGGACAACTGCCAGCGATGGATTCCGGGAGTGGCGGGCGAGTCGGCTTGCCAGAGGGAGGAGGAACCGTCCTGGGATTCCCGCAGGGGAATTTCCGCGGAATCCGGGCCGAGGAGGGTGATCGCGCCGGCATGGGCGGGATCGTCCGAGGAATGGGCGAGGATGCCGCCGGGCGGCACGCCGCCGCCGGAGATCGCGGAGGATGGCTGGGTGCGGAGAAGAATTTCGGCAAGGGCGGGAAGAAAAGTTCCTTGGCCGGGCCAGTCGGATTTCGCGGGATCGAGAGAGAGGTTGAAGAAGAGGATGGGGGCTCCGGAGGTTGGGATTTCGAGGATGGCGGGCACGCCGTCTTCGTAGAAGGCGATGCGCGAGGTTCCTTCGATGGTTGCGGGGAGTTTCAACCGTTCGCGGAAGATGCCGGAGAAGGGGTTGCCGAAATCGCCGTTGCGAAAGAGGCGGTTGGCGGGATGGGATTCTTCGGGGAGAATTTTCCAACCGGCGGGGGATGACTCGATGGGAGCGGCGGAAAGCCCGGGCAGGATGGATGAGAAGTCTGCGGAAACGGGATCGATGAGAAGAATGGTGATGCCTTCGCGAGCCTTTGCGAGGAGATCGGAGGAGGGGTCGCCATTCCAAGCGGAGAGCGCGATGACATCGCCGGGGCGGGCGGACGGGGAGGTTTCCAGCCAGGAGAGGGCGGAGGCGAGGCGGGCGAGCGGGTCGTTTTCCGGAGCGTCCGGGCGGACGATGCGGATGGCGTCGCGGACATGCAGAATGCTGTGGCGGGCGTCGTCGCCGGGGAATGCGTCCTGAGTGATGGAGGCTGTGACGGGTAGCTCGCCGGGAGCAGCGGCGCGAAGGGTGAAGGCGGTTTCGGTTTCGCCCCAAGGGGAAAGATCCACCGGTTCCGTCTGGCGGGCTCCTCCGGCATCGAGGGTCAACTGTGTGCGGACGGGCTCCGGTGAGAAATTCCGGACGGTAGCGAGGACGGTGATTTCCTGTCCGGTGATGGGATCGGCCGGTTGGGAAAGCAGGCGGGTGACGGAGAGATTCGCCGGGGCCGAGGAGGCGGTCTGGTGGGTGGCGATGTGGATGCCCGCCGGGATCGATGGAGAGAAGGTTTCCCAGGCGGAGGTCTGGAAATCGGAAACCACGAGGATTTCGCGGCGTCCGGTGGTTGTGGATAGCTGGCGGAGGGCGAGATCGAAAGCGGCGGCGAGGGCTCCGGGTTCGGGCGCGGGGGTGGCGCGCATGAGGAGATCTGCGAGGTAGGTTTTGTTAGGCCCCGGTTCGGGGAAGGCGGAGCCGGGTTGGGCGTCGATCCATACGATGTTGGCGGAGGAGATGCGGCGGTCTTCGAGGAAGCGGGCGGCGGCGGAGGTGGCGTTGTCAAAACGGCTGCCGGCTTCCTCGCGGGCCGTCATGGAGGCGGAACGGTCGATGAGCAGGATGGCGGTGGTGGTTTCTCCGGGAAGGGAGCCGCCGGTGCGGACGAGCAGCGGCGAAATGAAGGCGGCGGCGAGGGCGAGGAGGGCGCAGGTGCGGAGGAGGAGAAGGAGCCAGTCCTTGGGGCGGCGGACACGGGCCGTCCGGCGGAGGATTTTGCGGAGGAATTCGGTATTGGAAAACCGGTATTCGGGAGGGCGGGTGCGGGACAGGAGATGGACAAGCAGCGGCACGCCCGCCAGGGCGAGAAGGGGAAGCAGGAAGGGATTTTGGAGGAGGAGGGTCATGAACATCGAACATCGAACGTCCAACATCGAACGCCGAAGTGAAGAAGACTATTGGCGGAGGCGGTCGAAGAGGGTGAAGTAGGAATCGGCGGTGGAAGAGAGGTGGTAGTCGGCGTTGCGGGAGGTGGCGAGGGAACGGAGGGCGCGAATGTGGGCGAGGAGGCCGTCGCGCCATGTGTCGCGGATGGTGCGGGGGTGGAGGATGATCTTGTCGTCTGTTTCCATATCGACGAAGCGGGAGAGCGAGCGGTCTTCGAGGTGGATCTCGGCGGGGTCGAGAATGTGAAAGAGATGGATGCGAAAGCCGCGGTGGAGGTAGGGATTGAGGGCTTTGAAAAGTTCGGCGGGGTCGCAGAAGAAATCGGAGAGCAGAACGAGGGTGCCTTTGCGCTTGAGCAGCGGCTGGGCGCGGGCGAGGGCTTCGATGATGGATGTGCCGGAGCCGGGGCGGTTGTTTTCTAACAGATTGAGGAGTTCGTTGAGATGGGTGCGGGTGGAGCCGGGCGGAAGGTGGCGGCGGATTCCCTGGTCGAAGAGGGTGAGGGAGATGCGGTCGTTCTTGGAAACGACCCACCAGGCGAGGGCGGCGGCGAAAAAGGAGGCGTATTCGAGTTTCGGGAGCCGGTCGGAATTTTCCGGGAATCCCATCGAGGCCGAGCAGTCGAGGAAGAGATGGCATTCGAGGTTGGTTTCCTGCTCGAAGGTGCGGAGGAAGAGCTTGTCGTTGCGGGCGAAGACGCGCCAATCGACCTTGGCGGGATCGTCGCCGGGAACGTATTGGCGGAATTCGTGGAACTCGATGGAGGAGCCGCGCTGGCGGGAGCGGTGACGGCCGGAGAGATAACCCTCGACCATCGCCTTTGCGCCGAACTCGTAGTTTTTGAGACGGCGGATGTCTTCGGGTTTGAGGAAACGGTGCATGCGATCAGTCTTTGAGGAGGCCGGAGATGATCTGATCGGTGGTGATGCCTTCGCCGGTGGCATTGTAGTTGGCGATGATGCGGTGGCGCAGGATGGGGTGCGCGACGGCGCGGACTTCCTCGTCGGAAGCGGAGGAGCGGCCGCGGAGCAGGGCGAGCGCGCGGGCGGCCCGGGCGAGGCATTGGGAGGCGCGGGGGCCGGCGCCGAAGGAAACGTAGTTTTTCACCTCGGGGGTCGCGTGTTCGGAATCGGGGCGGGTGGAGTGGACGAGTTTGAGGATCGTGTGGATGACCGATTCGGGAAGGGGAACGTCGGTGGCGGCGTTCTGAAGCTCGATCACTTTTGCGGGATCGAGGAGGGTGCCGGCGGAGGGGGATTCCCGCCCGGTGGTGCGGCGGACGATTTCCGCTTCCTCGTCGAAGCCGGGATAGCCGATGTTGAGCTGGAAGAAGAAGCGGTCGAGCTGGGCTTCGGGAAGCGGATAGGTGCCTTCGTGTTCGATGGGGTTTTGCGTTGCGAAGACGGTGAAAGGTTCTTCCAGCCGGCGCGTTTGCCCGCTGACGGTGACCTGTTTCTCCTGCATCGCTTCAAGCAGGGCTGCCTGGGTTTTCGGAGGAGTGCGGTTGATCTCGTCGGCGAGAATGAGGTGGGCGAAGACCGGGCCGGGGACGAAGCGGAATTCGCGGCCCCCGTCCCGGGTGGTCTGGAGGATGTC
>CAZVSA010000363.1:0-3748 GCA_964629955.1 uncultured Luteolibacter sp. | reverse complement strand
CACATGGTCGCACATCTCACTCAGAATACGACAAATTAATTAGAAAATGCTCTAGGGCTAGAATAGAAACGCGGGCATCATCTGGTTACTCTGATGCATGGCGCTTCTGAAGCGTAAATGGGGTCAGTAAATGGGGTCGGTTCTCGCGGATTCCCATTTTCGTCGTTTCGAGTTCCCGCGCATGAATGGGGTCGTTTGCGAGGCGCGTTCCGGGGAACGTGCATTTACGGAATCTTCTCCACGGTCACGAGGATTTCCATCCGGCAGTGCGCGGAACCGTAGTAGGTTCCTTTTACGGGGGCGACATCGTCGTAGTCCCTGCCCACCGCCACTTTCACGTAGCGGTCGTCCGCCAGGGTGTCGTTCGTGGGGTCGAAGCCGATCCAACCGGCTCCCGGCAGGAAGACCTCGCACCAGGCATGCGAGGCCTGGGCTCCGATGAGGGTGTCGCGGGGGCCGTTGTAGAGGTAGCCGGAGGCATAGCGCGCGGGGATTCCCACGACGCGGCACATGCCGATCATGACGTGGGCGAAGTCCTGGCAGACGCCCTGGCGCAGACCGAACACTTCGTTGAGGTGGGTGTTCACGTCGGTTGCGCCGGCTTCGTAGGAAAATTCGCGGTGAATCCATTCCATCACGCGTTTCGTTTTTTCCAGCACCGTGTTCCGGTCGTTGGTGAGATCGATCGACTGGCGCCAGATTTCCGGAGTCCGGGCGACCCTCCTGCTGTCCTGGAGGAAGGGCCAGATCCGTTCGTGAATGGAGGGATCGGCATAGCTTGCCATGGGGGCGTTCGCCGCTTCGGCGGTGATGTCCAGGGGGAGGTTGTGGACGCGGATGCGGCTTTCGATCTCCAGTTTGTTGTGGGGGTTGGGGAGCTCGAAATGATGGGTGATGTTCTGGAAAAGGTCGGTGAAACGGCGCACGCGCGTCGCGGGGATCACCCGGATGAGGGCTGACAGGGTCCTCTGATAGGGAAAGGTCCGGGGCTCCAGATGCAGGAGGTTCACGCTGTCGGATACCTTCGATCCGTAGTGGAACGTGGTGCGGTGGACCACCGAAAGCCTGGAGCCGGCGGAGGAGCCGCCTGCTTGCGCCGTCGTGCCGTTCATTGCTGCTGTTGTTCCTGCTGCCAGGCGGCCATGGCGGAAGGGGAGGGGGAGGGCTGGGCGGGGAGGCTGTCGATGCGTTCCGGCATGAGAACGTAGGTTTCAAAAATTTCGGCGCCGATCAGGTTGAATCTTTCCTGCAGGCCGTCGAGATAATCGTGCAGGCCGACATCGAATGCGTCGCCCGCGGAGCCGAAGTTGAGCGAGGCGAGCAGGCGTCCGCTTTCCCGTTCCAGTTCGTTGAGGAAGGTTCCTTTGGGGGTTCCGGAGATGTGGTGGAGGTTGGAGTCCACACGCTCGATGCAGTAGCGGACGGAGCGGGGAAAATCGACGGAGAAGACGAGGAAATCGACCACTTCGAGGGGGGTGATTTCGTGTTTCGCGCTGCGGAAGGCTCCCATCGCGCCGCAGGATCTCAGGATGGCCGTCCAGTGGAGGAGGCCGGGGGAGCCGTTTTCGTGCCCCTCCGTGCCGGAGGGGAGGTAGCTGGTGATGTCGAGGAAGCGGGTGGTTTTGTCCGCGCGTTCCAGGTGGCGACCGAGATCCATGAATTCCCACGCGATGTTTCGGGAGATGGAGGAGGCGGCGATTCCGTGAAAGGTCATCGCGGACCGGCGGATGTTTTCGTAGTAGCGCGGCGGGTCGGACCGCATCAGGCGGGAGGCTTCCCGGGATCTGGTGAAGAGATAGAGGGCGTTGAGTTCCTCCCAGAGTTCTTCGGAAAGCTGGTCGCGGACGGTGCGCGCGTTTTCCCGGGCCAGAGCGATGCAGGAGGTGATGCTGTTGGGGTTTTTGGGATTGTCGGTGAGGAAGCGGATGACCTCGTCGCTTCCGGCGTCATCGTAGAGCGAATGGAAGAGTTCCTCGTCGCCGGTTGCCAGGATGATCGGTTTCCAGAAACCGCGGAGGCGTTCGCTGTCCAGGCTTTCAAAATCCAGGAGCAGTTGCTGGTTCACGTCGATCAGGCGCGCGAGGTTGTCCGCGCGTTCCACGTAACGGACCATCCAGTATAGGGTATTGGCGACTCGGGAGAGCATGGGATGAAATTATTGTCTCAGCACCCAGGTGTCTTTGCTTCCGCCCCCCTGGGAGGAATTGACGACGAGGGAATCCTTCGTGAGGGCGACGCGGGTGAGGCCGCCGGGAACGATTTTCACCTCCTCGCCATAGATGATGTAAGGGCGGAGATCGATGTGCCGCCCTTCCATGCCTCCATCGCACCAGGTGGGGCAGCGGGACAGGGCGACGACCGGCTGCGCGATGTAGTTCCGGGGATCCTCGATGATTTTTTCCCGGAAGGTGGCGATTTCTTCCTTCGATGCGGACGGTCCCATCAGCATGCCGTATCCCCCGGATTCATTGGCGGATTTCACAACCAGCTCGGGCAGGTGGGCGAGGATGAATTTCAGGTCTTCCTCCTCGGAGGCCAGATAGGTGGGCACGTTCGGTAGGATCGGCTCCTGGCCTAGGTAGTATTCGATGATTTTCGGAACGAAGTAGTAGATGACCTTGTCGTCCGCCACGCCGGTGCCGACGGCGTTCGCGAGGGCGACGTTGCCGTGCCGGTAGGCGTTCATGAGCCCCGGCACGCCGAGCACCGAATCCTTTCGGAAAACGACGGGATCGATGAAATCGTCGTCGATCCGCCGGTAGATGACATCCACCCGGACAAGGCCCCTCGTGGTCCGCATGTAGACGAACTTGTCCACCACCACCAGGTCGCGGCCTTCCACGATCTCGATGCCCATTTCCCGCGCGAGGTAGCAGTGCTCGAAATAGGCGCTGTTGTGGCAGCCCGGGGTCAGCAGGACGCACACGGGATCCCCTTCCTTGCGGGGGGAGATGTACTCCAGCATGTCGAGGAGATCCCTCGGGTAGGAATCGACGGGGCGCACCCCCATGGTGTCGAAAAGCCCGGGGAACGATCGCTTGAGCGCGTTGCGGTTTTCGAGAAGGTAGGATGCGCCGGACGGGCAGCGTCCGTTGTCCTCCAGCACGTAGTAGGTGCCGTCGGCTCCCTTGATCAGATCGCTGCCGCAAATGTGGATGTAGATGTCTCCGGGCACGTCCACGCCCCGGAATTCCGGGCGGTAGTGCTTCGCCTGCTCGATGTAGAAGGGCGGGATCACACCGTCCTTGAGGATCTGCTGGTCGTGGTAGATGTCGTGCAGGAACAGGTTGAGCGCGACGATCCGCTGGGTGAGGCCGGCCTCCAGATGCTCCCATTCGTGGGCGGGGACCACCCGGGGCACCGGATCGAAGGGGAAGATCCGTTCATCCCCGCGATCATCATGATAGACGTTGAAGGTGATGCCCTGGCGCATGAAATACAGCTCGGAGGTCGCCTTCCTCGCCAGGAAATCGCGTTCGTCCAGACTGTTGATCTTTTGGAGCAAGGGGGCGCAGTAATCGCGGACCGAGCCGTTGCCGTCAAACATCTCGTCGTGGAAACGTCCCGCCGCGTAGCCTTCAAACATTGCCATGGGTTTCACATTAGCAAAAAGCAGGCCATGGGCCAATTTTATTGAATCCGGTAGCGCTTGTTGTTCAGAAAGATGCGCAAAATTGCGGAGAGGCGGGCGGCGGGAGAAGGCCATGGGAAAGCTTGCAGGGCCGACGCATCAAAAAAACCAATGGAT
>CAZVSA010000362.1:0-3755 GCA_964629955.1 uncultured Luteolibacter sp. | reverse complement strand
CGGGCTGCGGGAGTTCCGTTTATCAAGGCGATCGGCGTGGAAAATCTGGACAGCCTTTCCGAGGCATCCGCATACGGGGCCGCGGCGATCCTGCTGGATGCCCATGCTCCCGGCGTGCATGGAGGCACCGGCAAGGTTTTCGATTGGAATCACGCGATCCGTTTTCACGAGCAATCCCCGGACACGGTGCTGATTCTTGCGGGGGGGATCGTGCCTGAAAATACGAGGCTCGCCGTGGAAACCGTCCATCCCGCCGCCATTGACATCGCATCGGGAGCGGAGAGCGCGCCGGGAGTGAAGGATCTCGACCGTGTTTCCGCGATTCTGACCGCTCTCGGCCGTTGATTTTATGCTAACCGATTCGCATTGCCATCTCGCTTCCCATCGTTTCGATCCGGACGAAGTGAAATCGCTGATTCAGGGAGCGCGGGAGGCGGGAGTAAACCGGCTGGTTACGCTGGCCACCTGTCTGGAGGATGTTTCCGCGAATCTCGCCGCGGCGGAAGATCCGGGAGTCCACGCTTGTGTGGGCATCCATCCGTGCGACGTGCATTGCGCGCCGGACGATGCGGTGGAGATGCTTGCGGAGCATGCGGAAGACGCGCGGGTCTGCGCCATCGGGGAGACGGGGCTCGATTATTATCATCCCGCGCCGGATGGGTGGTCCGAGGAAAGTTTCCGCGGGCGGCAGCGGGATTTCCTCCGCGGACATTTCCGTCTGGCGGCGGATGCGGGGCTGAATCTGGTGATCCACACGCGCGACCGCAGCGGCGACGCTTCGTTCCGCGATGCCCTGGAAATTTACAAGGAATTCCACCGGGATGTCAGGGCGGTGTTCCACTGTTTCATCGGGCCGTGGGAGAACGCCGCGCGGGTCCTCGATCTGGGCGGGTTGGTTTCCTTCGGCGGAGTCGCGACATTCAAGAATGCGGAGGAAGTCCGCGAAACCGCGCTGCAATGCCCTTCCGGCTCCTTCATGGTGGAGACCGATGCCCCGTATCTCGCCCCGGTTCCCCATCGCGGACATCGCAATGAGCCCGCCTACGTCCGCCACACGGCGGAGCGGCTCGCGGAACTCCGGGGGGAGAGTCTCGGGGATTTCGCCACGCACACGACCGCGACCGCCGTTGATTTTTTTCGTTTCCGCACGGAGCCTTCCTGAACGAAGACCGCCGGTGGCGCCGTTTTTATGCCGCACGACGATCACTCCCCGGGGTTCCACCTTCCCATTTCCATTTGAAACCATTAAACCGAAAGCCATGACACCGCTCAAACTCATCGCCGCCTCCGCGGTCGCCGCCAGCCTCGTTTCCTGCGCGAACAACAGCCAGAACGATTACAATCCCCCCAATCCATACGGAACCCCCGATTATGGCGTCGCGGATGGCGCTTCCTATCAGCCGGTCAATCCCGTGTATGACACTCCGGCCGCCTACGAGGAAAGCTCGGTGCCGAATCCCGCGGACTCCTACCTGCCTCACGTGCCATCGACTCCCTCCGCGCCCGCTTCCGGTGGCGGCGGAACCGTTCATACCATCGTAAAGGGGGACACTCTCTGGGGGCTGAGCCGCCAGTACAATGTTTCCATTGAGGCCATCCAACGCGCGAACTCGATGACGAAGGACACCGTCGTGCTCGGGCAGAAACTTACCATTCCGGCTCCGTGAGCCTTTCCCCGGCCGCGCCGTGATCCCGTGTGGTTTTGCGGTGCGGCCCATGCCGCCATGCGCTTCCCGCTTGCAGCCTTTCTGATCTCGATTCCGTTCTCCGCGCTGGCGCAGGAACAACCTCCCGCCGGCGGGGCTTTTTCCGATCTCAGCCCGCGTGAGGCGGCGCTCGAGCATCTCCTTTCGGAGCGGGGGCCGGAGCAGGCATTCGCCGCCGCCGTGGATGAGGCGAAAAAACAAGGAATCGGCGGGCAGGCGATTCTGGAGGCGCGGTTCCTGTTTCATGTGGACCGGCAGGAGGACGATGCGATCGCCGCCATGCTGCCCGAGTTTCTCGCGAGGCGTGAAACGTTCCGCCTGGAGGAATCCGAAATTTTCAGCCTCAAGGAGGATTGGCTTGCCGTCATCGAATACGTGCAGGCCATCGCCGCGCTGAAGAAGGACGACAAGGAGGCTTTCAAGAAGCACATCACCGAGGCGTTCTGGCTGAGCCCGCGGCAGGGTTCCGCGTTCGCGCCCCACATCGACCGCGTCCGTTTGCAGGATGCGATGAGCGCGGTGCGCATCGATTTTTCCACCCGTCTTGCCGGGCTGGCGGACAACCAGATCGTCGTGCTGGAGGATTTGATGAAGGAGAAGAAGGCGCTGCTCCTGCATTTCTGGTCGCCATGGAGCCACGAGTGCGAGGCGTTCATGCCGGACTTCGTTTCCGCAGCGATGGCTCTCGGGGAAAAGGAAATCGCGGTCGTTTCCCTTGTGCCGGATGATTCCCCGAAAGGGCTGGCCGATGCGCGCGAGTTGATCCGCCCGCTCGGCCCCAAGCCCCCGGGGGCCTGGCTCGTGGACCGGAAGAAGGATTCGTTCGGCAGGTTGCTGCGGATCCAGAGCGTGCCATCGGTGGTTCTCGTTTCGCCCGAGGGCCGCATCCGTTTCAACGGGCATCCGGGGGATGGAGCGTTGTGGGCCGAGCTGCGGAGGATCGATCCCTCCATCTCCCCTCCCGTGTCCGGGGACGACGAGCCCTGAGCGGAATTTCGTACGAGGAGCGTAGTAGTTTCCGGAATGACCCCGGAAAGGGTGCGGACCGAATGGTAAAGATTTCTTTATTATTTGATTATTTTAACTTGACGGAAAGCCGAACTACTAGTTCTCTCGTCGCTAGCACCAAGCTGATTGTTTCATGGCGCGTCCCTCACATCCATCGAATCTCGAACTTCAGGCACTGTCGGTGCTGTGGCACGAGGGGCCAAGTACGGTATCAGGCGTACATGACTCGCTTCCGGACGGGAAGGAGAGGGCCTACACCACGGTGCTTTCGGTGATGCAAAGCCTGGAGCGGAAGAGCCTGGTGAGGCGTTCGCGGGCCGGGCGGGCGCATGTGTATGAGGCTGCTTACGCGCAGGAGGTCGTCGTGCGGCGGGCCACGCACGATTTTCTTACAAACGCTTTCGGGGGGCGTCTCGGTGAGGCGCTCCTCGCACTACTCTCCGCCGGCACATTGACGCCGGAAGAGAAAACCAACATCGAACGCGAACTCCAACGACACAAAGCCATGGCTGCAAAGAAACCAGCGAAGAAGGCCGCGGCCAAGACCGCGAAGAAACCCGCAACGAAAGTTGCCAAGAAGGCTCCGGCGAAAAAAGCCCCGGCCAAAAAGGCAGCCAGGAAAGCGGCACCCAAAGCACCCGCGAAGAAGGCTCCTGCCAAAAAGGTTGCCAAAAAAGCGGCGAAGAAGGTGGTGAAGAGCGCCAAAAAGACCGCAAAGAAAGCGGCGGTGAAAACCGTAGCGAAGAAGGCCGCTCCAGCCAAGAAAGCCCCCGCCAAAAAGGCGGCAACCAAAGCCCCCGCAAAGAAGGCCCCTGTCAAGAAAGCCGCGAAAAAAGCGGCCAGGAAAAAAGCTTGATTCGCCGGTCCGCAAACAGCGCGTCATGCTCCTCCGGGGGCATGATCCGTCTGTTCGTGTCGAGCCTGATTTTCGAAGACGGAAGACCCATGCCAGGGTCTTCCGTTCTTTTTTCATCCGCAGGGAACCGGGTGGGTTTTCCGGTAGGGATGGACCGCCGGGCCGTCCGACTTTTCCGATCCGCC
>CAZVSA010000361.1:0-3783 GCA_964629955.1 uncultured Luteolibacter sp. | reverse complement strand
ATGAGGGCCGCCCCCTTCTCGTTCCGAAAAAAATCCACGGCCAGCCCGTTGCCGCCCTCCTCGAACTCCTCAAGGAACCGGAAAATGACGTCCGCATGCGCGCCAAGATCGAGCTTGGCAAACACGACGCGAACGAAGTCGCCGCCGCCGCCGCGAAATGGGTCGAAACCCTCGATCCCCAATTCCCGGATCACGAACACAACGTCCTCGAAGCCCTCTGGGTCCACCAATGGCACAACGTGGTGAACCTCGATCTCCTCCGCCGCGTCCTGAATTCCCCGGAACCCCGCGCCCGCGCCCAGGCCGTCCGCGTCGCCTGTTACTGGCGCGACCGCATCCCCGGCATCATCGACATCCTCCGCACCGCCGCCAATGACGAAGCCCCCCGCGTGCGTCTCGAAGCCGCCCGCACCGCCAGCTTTCTCCGTCAATGGGAAGCCGCGGACGCCGCCCTCGAAGTGCTGAAACACCCCACCGACTACTCCCTCGACTACTGCCTCACCCAGACGCTCAAACAACTCACCCCATGGTGGAGGCAAGCCGTCCAAAACGGTGAACCCATCGCCTCCGCCAATCCCGCCGGAATCCAATTTCTCCTCTCCGGAATCAGCACCGATGACCTCGCGAATCTCCCACCCTCCCCGCTTCTTCACCGCACCATCCTCGCCCGTGAAGACGCCTCCGATGACCGGCGCGGCGCGGCGCTCGAAGCATTCGCGAAATCGGAAAACCAGACACCCGCCGAAGCCCTCATTTCCATTCTCAAACCCCTATCCACAACCGCGGGCAAACCCACCGAAGCCCTTGGCAGGATGCTCGCCCTCCAACCCGGAGAAATCCTCGCCACCCATCGCGCGGATCTCCTCCTGCTCACCAACCCCGCCAACGCCCCCTCGCTGCGCGTCCACGCCTGGACCGCGTTGATCCACGCCGACAGCTCGCCGGACCCCTCGGCGAACGAAGCCGCGAAATCCCCCGCCGCTCTCACCGATTGGTTCCAGGCCGCCTCCACACTCTCCGACCCCGCGCTTTGCTCCGCGGTGTATCGCAAAGCCAGACCCCTCCTCGCCGGTCTTCCGCCCGCCATCGCCGCCACATTCCCGGAGAAAAAAGCGGTGAGCGGCCGCACCGTCCGCATCGCCCTTCCCCGCAAGGGAACCCTCACCCTTTCTGAAGTGGAAATCCTCAGCGACGGCAAAAACATCGCCCGCGGAGGAAGCGCCACCCAATCCAGCACCGCCAACGGCGGAGACGCCTCGCGCGCCATCGACGGCCGTACCGATGGAAACTACAGCTCCGGCACCCTCACCCACACCCGCGAAAACGAAGACAACCCGTGGTGGGAGGTCGATCTCGGAAGGGAACACCCCATCGAATCCGTCATCCTCTGGAACCGCAGTGAAAACAACGGCCAGTTCGCCAGCCGGCTCGAAGGATTCGACCTCATTGTCCTCGATGGCGACCGCCGGGAAATGTACCGCACCTCCGGCAACCCCGCTCCCGCCACCTCCGGCACCGTCCTCCTGGAAGGCGATCCCGCCGCCCCTCTCCGCCGCGCCGCCATCCATGCCGCGATCTCCACCGGAGAAAACCCCACGGAACTCTTCTCCATTCTCACCGGCCTCATCCGGAAGCACGACCTTGTCGAAACCTCCGCCCACGCCATCCGGCGGCTTCCCCGCGAATCATGGTCCGCCCGCGACGCCGGAGAAACCCTTCAAGCCCTCATCTCCTGGGCGGAAAAAATCCCCTCCGGAGCCCGCACCCGACCGGAGTTTGTCGAAGCCATCCAATTCGCCGGAGAACTGGCCTCCCTCCTTCCCGGGGAGCAATCCGCCGGAATCCTTCGCACCCTTCGCGGGCTCGGCGTCAGCACCTACATCATCAAAGCCGTTCCCGAACAGATCAGCTTCGATGTGAAACGCATCGTCGTCGAAGTCGGAAAACCCGTCGAGATCATCGTCGAGAACCCGGACCACATTCCCCACAACCTTCTCATCGTGGCTCCCGGAGCCCGCCAGGAAGTCTCCGAGGCCGTTCAGGCCCAGGCACCCGACCAACTGGACTCCAAAGGCCGCGCCTACGTCCCGGAGGGCGATTCCCGTGTCATCGCCGCCACCAAGCTTCTTGAAGCGGGGGAAAAGGAAACTCTCCGGATCACGGCGCCGGACAAGGAAGGAACCTACGAATTCGTCTGCACCTTCCCCGGCCACTGGACCATCATGTGGGGCGAACTCATCGTCACCAAAGACCCCGAAGCCTACCTCCGGGAAAACCCCTGAGACGCTTCCTTTTTCTCACGACGGGAAAGCCGGATTTCGGAGAACATGCCACCGCGGCACTCTGTTTCCCACCGCAGTCCAAAAAATCCGCCCAAATGGCCCGGATGAAATGTGAGATTGCGGAGACCAACCCGGAAACGCTGGAATCGCCCCGCGATCATGGCGAATCCTCCGACCCGACCCACCTTGTTGCTCCGGCTGCGGGAGGCGGGCGACGACGCCTCATGGGCGGAGTTCGTCGAGATCTACACCCCTCTGATCCACCGCTACTGCCTGAACCGCGGCCTCCAGCCCGCCGATGCGGACGACGTGACGCAGGACGTGATGCGGTCGATCTTCCGCTCCCTGCGTGATTTCCGCTACGATCCGGAGCGCGGCACCTTCCGCTCCTGGCTCTACACCGTCACGCGCCATGAAGTGAACCGCCATCTCAAGCGCCTCTCGAAGCTCCCGCGCACCGGCGCTTCCACCACCCTCACCCTGAAAATCGAACAAACCCCCGACCCTCGCGAAGAGCGCGACTGGGATCTCGAATACCGCCGCCAGATGTTCGCCTGGGCCGCCGAAGCGGTGCGGCCGGAATTCAGTGAAGCGCATTGGCAGGCCTTCATCCAAACCACCATCGACGGGCACGACCCCGCCGAAGTGGGGGCCGGGCTGGGCCTCAGCCGCGCGGCCGTTTACATCGCCAAAAGCCGCATCGTGAAACGCCTGCGCGAAAAGATCGGCTCGGTCGCCGCGGAGCAATGGGAATCCCGCCCCGGCTGAGAAAACCCGAAAGACCGATACCCGCCCGGCCCTATCCCCGCAGCGACCCCACATGGCCACCTCCCCCGAATCCGAGCGCCTGCGCCGCCTGCTCGAAGGAAAGCTGCCGGCGGACGAGCAAGCCGCCCTGGAGCGCGAGCTCGAAGGCAGCCAGCGCCTGCGCGACCTGCTCGCCGAGCTCAGCGGCGAGGCCACCTTCACAGGGGAATTCCTCGATGCGCTGCGCCACGGCCCGCCCTCCGGCCGCGAACGGCTCCGCGATTTGATCGAGAGCATCAAATCCCACGCCGCCACCGCGGCGCGCCACGACGTATGGCGGGAAATCGTCACCCCCGACCCCTCGCGACCGGATCTCGCCGGCCGGCTCGGCCCTTACGAAATCCTCGAACCCGTCGCCTGCGGAGGCATGGGCATCGTTCTCAAAGCCCGCGACCCGGGGCTTGACCGGCTGGTCGCCGTCAAGGCTCTGTCGCCCGGACTCGCAGCCGCCTCCGGTGCCCGCGAGCGGTTCGTCCGCGAGGCCCGTGCCGCCGCCTCCGTGGAGCACCCGAATGTCCTGCCGATCTTCGGCATCCACGACAGCGGCGGGGATTTTCCGGTGCCCTGCTTCGCCATGGCCTGGGCGGAGGGCGGTTCGGTGGAAAACCTGCTGGAGCGCACCGGCGCGCCGCTGCCCTTCGCGCTCACGGTCGACTTCGCCCGCCAGACCGCCGCCGGGCTTCAGGCCGCGCAT
>CAZVSA010000360.1:0-3813 GCA_964629955.1 uncultured Luteolibacter sp. | reverse complement strand
CCGCGGGTGTTCATCAGCGCGCCGAGTTGCAGGGAATCGACCCAGCCCATGCCGGAGAAGCGGGCGGCGAGGGCTGATCCACCGAGTTTGCCGACGGTGGCCACGGCGATGATGAGCAGGCAGATCGCCCAGTCCTGGAAGTCGTTGAGCAGGCCGATCTGGGTGCGCAGCCCGGTGAAGGCGAAGAAGAGCGGGAGCAGGAGCACGGTGCTGAAATTCTCGATCCGGACGTTCAGCTTGTGGCGGAAGCCGTTTGTGTCGGGCATGATCGCACCGGCGAGAAAGGCGCCGAAGAGGGCGTGGATGCCGGTCACTTCGGTGCAGAGGGCGGCGGCCACGACCACGCAGACGATCAGCGCGAGGGTGCGCCTGGAGGGGTCCGGGCGTTCCAGTTCTCCGCGGCCGATCCAGCGCGGCAGGGCCTTGCGGACGACGCCGATCATCAGGACGACGAAGATCAGCACGAGCAGCAGATTCAGGGCCGACGCGCCGAGGCTGGAGGCGCGGGCGATGGCGACGACGAAGGCGAGCGCGCTCCAGGCCGTGACGTCGTCCACCGCGGCGCAGGTGATGGCCGTGCTGCCGAGCAGGGTCTTCGTCATTCCGCGTTCCTGGAGAATCCGCGCGAGCACGGGGAAGGCGGTGATGCTCATGGAAATGCCCATGAAAAGCGCGAAGGCGGTGAAGGTGGTGCCCGGCTGGGCCAGGCTGGTGAAGAGGAAATAGGCCAGTGCGACGCCGAGGAGATAGGGGAGCACGATGCTGGCGTGGCTGACGACGACCGCGGTGCGGGCCTTGTTGCGGACATGTTTCATGTTCAGCTCCATGCCCACGGCGAACATGAAGAAGCAGACGCCCACCTGGCTGAGCAGTTTCAGCGCGCCGAGCGAGGATTCGGGAAATACGAACCGGAAGGCGTCCGGCGCGAGCATGCCGAAGAGGGAGGGGCCGAGAACGATGCCCGCGGCCATTTCCCCGATGACCGAGGGCTGGCCGAAACGGGTGAACAAGCCGCCTAACAGACGCGCCGCGAAGATGATGACCAGCAACTGGAGGAGCAGGTGGCTCAGCGGATGGTCGAGATTTTCCTTCAGCCCGGCCAGCATGGTTTCAAAGACCGGGCCGGCGGGATGCGCCGGGGTGAAGACGATTTCCTCCGCTCCGGCCGGTGCGGGCAGGCTGGCGCCGAAGTGCAGCAGGGCGGCGATGCCAAGACCCGTGACGATCAGGAGGAGGGTGTAGAAGGTGGCGGCGCGCTTCATGAAGGGAAGGTGGGGAGCATTGAACATCGGACATCGAACGTCCAACATCGAAGGGGGAGGTGATTCGTTATTTGTGATTCGTTATTGGGGAAGACTCCGGATTCCGGGCTCTTCACTTCGACGTTCGATGTTCCAAAAGGGGGGATCGTCCGTGCTCAGGCTCTGTCTTGACACCATGAAAGCGGGAAAACAGTGTCGCTCAGCCCTTTTCCCGGGAAATCAATCATATGGCTAACGAAACGGCATACTATGCGGGTTTGGATATCGGTGGAACCACTGTCAAAGCGGTTCTGGTGGACGGAAATGCCGAGCAGGCCGGTCCTTTGGTGGAGGTGCGGAGCCTGGTGAAGGATGGCTATGAGGCGACTTTCAGCCAGTTGGAGAAGGCGCTCGGCCAGCTTGCGGAGGGGGCGGGGATTTCCCGGTCCTCCATCGCGGGCATCGGCCTCGACGTTCCCGCGCCCAGCAGCGACGGGGTGATCTGGGGCCGCGCGAATCTCGGCGAGGACTGGGTGGGCACGGACATCCGTGGCAAACTTTCCGAAAAAACGGGTGTCCCCGTGACGATGACCAACGACGGAAACGCCGCCGCTCTCGGAGAGTATGCGGTGCGTCGTGATCATACCGGAGGGCTGCTGCTCGTCGCTCCCGGAACCGGCCTCGGCGGAGGGCTGGTGCTGCCGGGCGGGCGCGGATACGAGGGGGCGAATGGTCTTGCGCTTGAGATCGGCCACGTCAGCGTGCCGTTCCGTGAGGAAGACGGGGAGCTGCCCGTTTGCTCGTGCGGATTGAAAGGCTGTCTGGAAGCGTGGGTTTCCCTGGTGGCGCTCCGCCGCCGCCTGCGCATCGAACTCGGGAAACCGGAGTGGGCGGGTCATCCGCTCAACGAGGGGGATGGTCCGGTGGAGGAGAAGGCGTTCCGCCTGCGTGAATTCGCCGAGAAGGGGGATGAATTCGCGGTTACGATTTTCAAACAGCAGGGGTTCATCCTCGGATATGCGATCGCGGATCTGGTCCGTGCTTTCGATCCCGGCCTGGTGGTGATCGGTGGAGGTTTGGCGGAAACTTCCTTCCGCGATCAATACATGGAGTGGATCCAGGAGGGCTTCGTGGAGCGTTGCTGGCCGGCGTACCGCCGCAGCCCGCTGGACGAATCCAAGGAAACCACCGTTTTCGAGTGGGCGAGGGGAGGCGATGCCGCGGCGGCGGAGGGCATGGCATACGCGGCCCACGAGTTTTTCCGCTGAGAGGCGGGGAGCACCCGCGCTCCTTGAGCCCCCTTTTCACGCGAGGGCACGTGCGGTCCCCATTGGCGGGATTCCGGGAAAAGACGGAAGCGATTGCAAACGGAGGCGCCAGGATGTGAGGTGGCGGCGACCGCCATGCAACAACTCACGATTTTTTCCGATCCCCAACTGGATGAAGCATCCTCGCGGCTGCTTCATGAAGGCGTTTCCCCGCATCAGATCCTCACTCCGGCGAAGGCCGTGGCATCGGTGTTGTCGAGCCCCGAGCCGGACCCGTCTTTTCCGCTCGCGGAAATTGCCTTCGGCCAACCGGATCTTGAGAGCATCCGGAACTCGGAACGGCTCAAGTGGATTCAGATTTCCTCCGCCGGATTCACCCGTTACGACACTCCGGAGTTCCGTGATCTGGTGGCGGAGCGCGGCCTGGTGGTGACGAACAGTTCCAGCGTCTATGCGGAGGCCTGCGCGCAGCACGTTTTCTCGTTCCTGCTCGCGCATGCCCGCCAGCTTCCCCAGGCGCTCGCCAGCCAGGCGGCGAACGGCAGCGGGGAGTGGTATGGATTGCGCAACCGTTCTTCCTCGCTGCTCGGGAAAACCGTCCTCATTCTCGGCTACGGCGGCATTGCGTCGCACCTGGTGAAATATCTCGAACCGTTCGGGATGAACGTGATCGCGATGCGGCGCAGGCCGCGGGGCGACGAGGGCTATCCGGTCGTGACACCGGAGGATCTGCCCGGGGTTCTCGGGACCGCCGACCATGTGATCAATATTCTGCCGGACAATCCCGCATCGGTGGATTTCATCAATGCCGATCGCCTTGCCCGGATGAAGCAGGGCGCCGTTTTTCACAACATCGGCCGGGGCACGACGGTGGATCAGGACGCGCTGGATGCGGCATTGCGGTCCGGGCATCTGGGGGCGGCCTGGCTCGATGTCACCGTCCCGGAGCCGCTGCCGGCGGATCATCCGTTGCGGAGCGCTCCCAATTGTTTCATCACTCCGCATACCGCCGGGGGGCATGGCAATGAATCGGAAACGCTGGTGAGGCATTTTCTCGGGAATTTCCGCCGTTATCTGGATGGAACCCCTCTGGTGGACCGGATCATGTGAGCGCGCCAGTGCGTCCCTTTTTCCTCAGATGTCACGCTTACTGATAAGTCTTTGGGATTGCTACATGCTCATGACAGGCGGCGGGCGGAATGCCAAAAGTGTTCCGGGAATCGCGGCGGCAACGCCGGAGGCGGGTTTGCCGGTAGGGATGGACCGCCGGGCCGTCCCACTTTTTCCCGATTGGTATGGATCAC
>CAZVSA010000359.1:0-3828 GCA_964629955.1 uncultured Luteolibacter sp. | reverse complement strand
CAGCGTGTGCCCCTTGGGCAATCCCCTGCCCTTGGGATCGGACATTACGACGAACCCGGGGAGGTTTTCGTTTTCGCTGCCGAGGCCGTAGGAAACCCACGAGCCCATGGAGGGGCGGGCGAGATTTCCTTCCCCGCAGTTCATGAGCATGAGGGAGGGCTCATGGTTGGGGACGTTGGCGTGCATGGAGCGGATGACGCAGATGTCATCGGCGTGTTTGGCGGTGTGGCTGAAAAGTTCGCTGACTTCGAGGCCGCTTTGCCCGTAGCGGTCGAAGGAAAACGGGGAGCGCAGGGCGGCTCCGGTGGGGCGCTCGGTTTTCATTTCACCGAGCGGGAGCAATTTGCCGTGATATTCGTCGAGTGCGGTCTTGCGGTCGAAGGTGTCCACCTGGGAGGGGCCGCCGTTCATGAAGAGGTGGACGACGCGCTTCGCCTTGGGCGCGAAATGGGGAATGGAGGTGGCGGCGGATGCATTGCCGGAGAAGAGGCCGCCCAGCGCGAGTCCGCCGAAGCCCATGCCGCAGCGCCGCAGGAAATCGCGGCGGTCGAGGATGATGTCGTTCGCGGTAAGGGAATGATGGGACATGGCTTCAGTCGATGTAGTGGAATTCGTTGGAGGCCCAGAGCATTTGGATGAGATCGGCCCAGGGGTCGGCGGGAGCGGGGGCGGGCGGGGGCTCGTTGGAGGTGGGGAAATCCTTGGAGAAATTGCCGATTTCCACGGGTTGTCCGTCATCGGTTTCCATGCCGAGGATTTTGAGGTTCCATTTCACTCCCGCGGAGTTGTGCCCGTCGGGAGCGCGGAGGACGAAGTCGATGGTGTCGCCGGCGAAAACATCGATCCAGTTTCCTTCGATGGCGGATTTTCCCTTGGGAGGCAGGGGGCCGGAAACATCCGTGGTGCCTTGAGGATTGGCCACGGACCAGGCGAGGGTGTCGCCGGATTCCTGGGTGCGTTCGATGGACCCGGCCATGCGGGCTTTGCCGGGAGCGTGGGCGCGCCAGCGGAGGATGAGCGCGTGCCCGGAGGAGGCGTGGCCGTGCCCTCCGCTGGCGTGAAGCCAGGGGATGGGGGCGGAGGATAGTTCGGGGCCTGTTTGCCAGCTCCGCTCGTGGAACAAGGGGAAGGGCAGAACTTCGCCGAGGGTGCCGCCGGCGTCCGTGGCGTGGCGGACTTCCCAATGCCCTCCGAGGCGCGGGAGATAGTCTTCGGGAGTGATCGAGGACAGCCAGCCGAGCGCGAGATCCGCCTCCTCGCCGGTGGGGGGGCGGTTGAAAATCCGCTGATAGAGCCAGTGGAGGCGGGCGCTGTCATCGGGCAGGGCGCGGAATTCCGGGTCTGCCGCGAGCTTTGCGGCCTGCCGCAGGAGCAGAGGGCTGTTGAGGAAGTAAAGGGCCTGCTGGGGGACGGTGGTTTCCACGCGTTTCGGGCTGTGGTGGTCCGGATGCGGCAGATCGAAGGATACGAAGGTGCCGGGGAGTTCGTAGCGATCCACGAACGCGTAGACCGTGCGCCGGGTGTCGGAGGAGGGGTTGTCCAGATTCAGCGAGCGGCCTCCGACGGTGCCGGTATCGAGGCTTCCGGCGGTGGCAAGGAGCCGGTCGCGCATGGCCTCGAACTCGGCGCGGCGGCGGTTCCATTTCCAGAAATACCGGTTGGCTTCATCCTTTGCGATGTTGGCTTCCGGGCCCTCGGTCTCCAGGCGGAAGGCATGGGAGGTGAGAAGAAGGCGGTGGAGTTCCTTGATCGATCCGCCGTTGGCGGTGAAGCGGGTGGCGAGCCAGTCGAGGAGGGGGCGGAGCGCGGGCTCCGGCTGTTGCGGGCCGAAATCGCCGGGTTCGGTGAGGGGTTGGCCGAAGTGCCAGCCCCAGACGCGGTTGACGATCACGCGGGCGGTCATGGGGTTGGCGGGGTCCGCGATTTTTTCCGCGAGCGAGAGGCGGGGGCTTTTTCCTTCCTCGAAGGTGCCGCCGCCGAGGAATCCGAGCCAATGGCGCTCGAAGGGATCGCTGCGGTCGCCGGGATTGCCGCGGCGGAAGACCTGGGCGGGGGACCAGTTTTCGCGGTCGCGGAGATTCATGGCGCGGGGCGGGGAACCGGGGTGTTCGATCTGGAGTTTTGCCAGCGCACCGGCCCGGGCGCGCCGCTGGTTGTCGTCCTCCTGGTCCATGAACTCGCGGATGCGGTCGGGGCCGTAGGAAAGAGGGCAGCGGTTGTCGCCGGCGAGTTTCGCCAATTCGTGATCGCCGGAGGCTGCGGCCCATTCGGTGGCGAGGGCGAGGCTGAGGGCCTTCCGCCCGGCATCATCGGCGGCGGCCATTTCTTCCTGCCATTGGCGGAGACGGGGGAGGGCTTCGTCTCCGAAGGCGGTGGTTTTCAGAAACTGATTCCATTTTTCCACGGCCTTGAGGCGGTAGCGGCCGCGCTTGAAGGATTCGCTGGAGATTCTCGGGGAGTCCCATTCCTCGACGACGGACAGCCATGCGAGTTCCAGATAGATGGCGGAGGATTCGGGGGTGCGAAGCTGGTCCACGATCTCCTGCCGCTTCGCGAGATCGTTCGCTTCAAGTTTCGCGAGTTCCTCCAGGAAGGCGGTATGGGCGGCTTCGTCGGCGGGTTTTCCGATGATCGGTTTGTCGTCCGGTTCGCGCGTGTTTTCGAGGATCGAGTAGATCGAGTAGTAATCCTCGGTGGAGATGGGATCGGTTTTGTGATGGTGGCAGCGGGCGCAGGAAACGGTGCTGGAGAGGAAGCCGCGGGTGATCACGTCCACGCGATCGTCGATGGTTTCCACTCCTCCGCTGCGGGGGCCCACGGTGATGAAACCGAGCGCGGCGAGATCCGGATGGTCCTCGCGGTCGGTGAGATGATCGGCCGCGATCTGGAGCTTGATGAAGCGGTCGTAGGGCATGTCCTCGTTGAAGGCGCGGATCAGCCAGTCGCGGTAGGTGTAGGCGAAGGGATAGCGGTTATCCTGGTCGAAATTGTAACCGAGCGTGTCGGCGTAGCGCGCCACGTCCATCCAATGCCGAGCCCAACGCTCGCCGTAGGCCGGGCTGGCAAGAAATTCCTCCACCAGCGCCGCCCACGTCTCCTCACCCGGGTCCGCTTCGATCCGCCGGATCTGTCCGTCACTCGGCGGCAGCCCTGTCAGCGTGTAGGCCGCCCGTTCCAGTCGCTGCCGCGGGCTCGCCTCCGCCGACGGCTTGAGCCCTGCCTTCGCCCACGCCGCTCCCAGCAGGACATCCACAGGATGCTCCTGCCCAGGCAATTCCACCCCTGCCGGCGGCTCGTAGGCCCAATGCCTCTCCTCCGCCCCCGCCGAAGCGAGGGCGATCAGGCTGACCAAAAGGATCCGGCGCTGCATCGATTCTCCCAATGGGACGGGTTTGACGCGGGAATCCTTTCATTTGCGGCGAATCCTTGGCGGCGAAAAAGAGGGGCATGGGCGGCTCGCCCGTGGGAGCTGGGGATCGGATGCCGAATCACGGGCGAGCCGCCCGCGCCCCACTTATCCCACTCATCTTACTTACCCCACTTATCCTACTCCCCCCTCTTTCTCGTTGGGAAACCCGGAATCCCTCCGTAGAATCCCCGCATGCCGAGCAAGAAGGACATCCTCGACCTCCATTTCATGGACGCGCGGGCCAAACTGATCGACCTCGCCGCCTTCCTCGACCGCGTCGAACGCCACCCCGGCGAGCCCGATTTCCGCCTCACCGCCCTGAAAAACGCCCTCCCCATCCTCCTCTCCGGCGAGCCCGCCCGCGCGAAAGCCATCCTCGAATCCCTCTCCGATCCCACCACCACCCTCGCCGAAAAAGC
>CAZVSA010000358.1:0-3856 GCA_964629955.1 uncultured Luteolibacter sp. | reverse complement strand
CCGATTCCGGAGAGGGTGAATTCCTTGTCGGTGCCGGCCACAGGGACAACGAATGGCCCGGAGGAAGGGTTTCCGGCCATGTTCCAGAGCAACAGGGCTTTCCGTGCCATTGCAAGATTCTCGACGGGGGATGCGGAGGAGCCGGACAGGAGGTGCGGGCGATTCCCGGATAGAACCCACAGAGGTTGGGAAGGGGGCAAGTCGAGCGATGTGCCAAGCCATTCGATCAGAGACGGGTCGATGGCATCCGCCCCGGGGCCGATGGAGAGGATGGCGGCGCCGGTTTTTTCCGCGAGGGCACGGGCTTGATCCCAGGAAAGAGGCTCTTTGCTGATGCCGATGAGGGTTTCGCCGCGGGGCCGGATCCCGCCGATGGCGGAGAGGTCTTCGGCGGTGGCGAGGCCGGCGGCGATCAATTGAGTGAAATACGTGTTGTGGGTGACGCTGGTGGTGATGGTTTGCTTGGTGTGGTAGGTGTCGCCGGTTTTGCGGTTGGCGAGGTAGAGGGCGAGGCCGCCGATGGTGAGGAGGGCGAGCAGGCCGAGCACGAGCATGGTGGTGCCGAGGCTGCGGGTGGTGGCGAGGATTTCATCCTCGGGCGGGTTGTTCCGGTGTTTCCGGGAGGCGGTTTTGCTTTTGTGCACGCCGCCCGGCGCGTGGGGGGGAAGGGGGGCGGCGGGAGCGCCGCCACTGGTGGTGGAGGGCAAGGGGGCCGGGTTCGCTCCGGGAGGCAGGGGGCCGCCGCCGGTGGAGGTTTTCACGCAGTCGATGTCTCCTTTGACTTCGGAGGCGGCCTGATAGCGGGCGGAGGGATTCTGCTGGAGGGCGCGGAGGACGATTTCATCGAGCCGCACGTCGATGTGGACGCGCTCGCTGGGCGGCGGCCATGCGCCGCGCGGCGGCGATCCGGTGAGGAGATCGTAGAGCATGACGCCGAGGGCGTAGATGTCGGCGCGGTGATCGACGGACTGCCCGTCGAATTGCTCGGGCGCGATGTAATCCGGGGTGCCCATGAGGGTTCCGGACAGGGTGAGGGAGGGGCCGGCCTGTGGCCGGGATCCGGTGACGAGGACCTTGGCGAGGCCGAAGTCGCCCACCTTGGCGACGCCTTCACGGGTGACAAGGATGTTGGCGGGTTTGATGTCGCGGTGGATGATGCTTCGGGAGTGGGCGTAGTGGAGGGCGGAGCAGACCTGGGACACGATTTCCAGGGCACCGGGGAGATCGAGTTGTCCGGAGTGGCGCAGGGCGTGGACGTCCATTCCGTCGATGAACTCCATGATGAGGAAGGGATGTCCTTCGGCGGTGCGGCCGTAGTCGTGGATGTGGACGATGTTCGGGTGGTCGAGGGCGGCCATGGTCTTCGCCTCGCGCTCGAAGCGGGCGAGGGCTCCGGCATCGCCGACGGTTTCCGCGGGGAGGATTTTCACGGCGACGCGGCGTTCGAGGCGGGTGTCGAAGCCTTCGTAAACCGCGCCCATGCCGCCGCGGCCGATGATGCGGCCGATGCGGTAACGTTGGTCGAAGGTGCGGGCGATTTCCGCGGCTTCGGGGGCTTCCCAGCGGGGGGGCGGAGCGTCTTCCTCCTGCCGGGCAGGGGCATCGCCATCGCCGCCGGGCGGGAGGGGGACGAAGGAACCGCAGACCGGGCAACCGAAGCCGGCGGCGCCGGCAAGAGTTGCGAGGGAATCATCGTCGAGGGAGATCCGTTGTGAGCAGTTCGGGCAGGAGAGTTTCATAAGGCGGGAGGGAGGAGAAAGCCGTTAGACCCTTTAGCGGAATCCGGGGAGCTTCCGCAAGCTCTCCGGAGAGGGACAAAAGGGGCGAATGCCGGTGGCGATGTGGGCGGGGAAAAATGATGGGGATGCATGATCGCGGGTCCGGTTCCGAAGGGAGGACGCGATGTGGAGGAGTTCTTGCGGAAAAAGTGGAAAAATTTTGCAGCCATTCACACGGGATTGCGGGCAGCCCCCCATGAGCAGACAGCGCATCTCTCCGTTGGGCATGAGAAACCTGCGGTTCCGTCGCTTGCAAACGCAGTTGCGGCGTGATCGCCCGGGACCAACCCTCAACCAAGCGCGCAGGGAGATTCCCGGGGAGTTTTCATTGCGGATCACGGAAAAAGGGGAGCGCGCGCCCTCGCGTGCTGTTTCCGGCGCCCTCGCCGGAAACGGGCTGGCATGGCGGGGATGTTTCCGGATGCGGGACGGCTTGGCCTTGCCAGCCGCCGGAGCGCGGGAGATGGCGGCCAATGACCGCCACCACGGCGCGTGTGCTCCTCATCACTGACAGACCGTTTGATCCACGTGCCATTCCAGACAGTCTCTGAAATCTTTTCAAGAAACCGCCCTTGTCCACGGGGCGGTCCGGCACTTAGCGTTTCCCAGCCTCTCGCACGCGTGTCCAACTCTCCGCAAAAAACGCACATTCTCGGTGTTCTTCCCGCCCGCTGGGGTTCCGTCCGCTTCCCCGGAAAGCCGCTTCATCCGATTGCCGGGAAACCGCTGATCCAGCATGTATGGGAACGCTGCCTTCAATGTGGGGCGCTGGATGGAATCGTTGTCGCCACGGATGACGAGCGGATCCGGGAGGCGGTTCTCGGTTTCGGCGGCGAGGCGGTCATGACCTCGCCGGAGCATCCCACGGGCACCGACCGCATCGCGGAGGTTGCCGCGGGCAGCGAAGCCACGCACATCATCAACATCCAGGGAGACGAGCCTTTGATCGACCCCGCTTTGATCGACGAGCTGGCGGCGGCCCTTGCCGCGGACCCCGCGCTCGACATGGTTACCGCGGCGAATCCGCTCGATCCTTCGGATCCCGCCGTGAGCGATCCGAATGTCGTGAAGGTCGTGACCGCGCTGGATGGACGCGCACTTTATTTCTCCCGTTCCCCGCTGCCATTTTTCCGCAATCAGGTTCCGGGGCTTCCGGTTTTCCGCCACAAGGGCATCTACGGTTATCGCCGTATTTTTCTGGAGCGCTTCGTCACATGGCCGCCTTCCCCTCTGGAGAGGGCGGAATCGCTCGAACAGCTCCGTGCTCTGGAAAACGGGGCGTCCATCAAGGTGATCCCCACGTCCGACGCTTCCCCCGGGGTGGATACTCCGGAGCAGGCGCGGATCGTGGAAGCGCTCCTGAACGCCGAAAGCCGGGAAATATCATTTCCCATTCCTCCCAACAAATCACCCAATTTTTCCAATCCCTCCCCATGAAATACATATTTGTCACAGGCGGCGTGGTATCCTCTCTCGGCAAGGGGCTGGCGGCGGCTTCCATCGGCACCTTGCTGGAGCATCGCGGGCTGAAAACGCTGATGCAGAAGTTCGATCCCTATCTCAATGTCGATCCTGGAACGATGTCGCCCTATCAGCATGGGGAGGTTTATGTGCTGGATGACGGCGCGGAAACTGACCTCGATCTGGGGCATTACGAGCGTTTTACCTCTGGCGTGCTTTCCCGGATGAACAATCTCACGTCCGGCCAGGTCTTTGACTCGGTCATCAAGAAGGAACGGCGCGGGGAGTATCTGGGGAAAACGGTCCAGTTCATCCCGCATGTCACCGATGAGATCAAATTCCGGATTCACAAGGTCACGGAGGACAATCCCGGCGTCGATGTGCTGATCACGGAGATCGGCGGCACTGTGGGAGACATGGAGGGCCTGCTTTTCATCGAGGCCCTGCGCCAGTTCGCCTTGGAAGTGGGGAAGGAAAACGTCTGTTTCATCCACGTCACCCTGCTTCCCTACATCAAGGCGGCGGGTGAGGTAAAAACGAAGCCGACCCAGCAGTCCGTCGCCAAGCTGCGCGAGCTGGGCATCCAGCCGGACATCATCATCTGCCGCACCGAGGCG
>CAZVSA010000357.1:1005-3875 GCA_964629955.1 uncultured Luteolibacter sp. | reverse complement strand
GGCCGGGCATGTCCCCCGCAAGCTGCTGGGGAGCCACCCACTCGTTGCCCGCCCGGCGATATGCGAAAGCCGCGCCGTTTAGGGAAGCCCCGTGCGTCGAGGTACTCGGAGCGCCGATGACCAGATCGTCGCCGGACAGACCGAGCGAAAACCCGAATCGATTGGTCCCGCCGGAGGGAGACTCCAGCACCTGCCGGTGCACGGTGGCCGCTCCCTGAAGTTCGAGGAAATGAACCCGGCGAACCCCGGGATGGCTGGCCGTGAGAATCAGATTTCCCGACGCCTGCAACCTGTATCCGAACTGTTCTCCGGGCTGGGGTTCGGGCGCGTGGATTTCGCCCTCCCCGGTCCACGACGATCCGTTCCAGAAAAACTGGAAAATCCCGCCGATGTCCTGGGCAAGGGACGAGAAATCCCGCCCCGGTGCGCCCACGAACAGCCGGTTTCCCGCGAAGGCCAGGTCCTCTCCGAACCCGTCTCCATTCGCAAGCCCGGAAGGAATCGGCAGTTCCGCGGGGTCCAGCCAGAGCGAGCCGCTTTTCCGGTAAAAATGGATCTTCGGATTGCCGGGCTGGGGTGAGGACACCGCGACCATGCCGGAGCCGATCGCGACGGAATGCCCGAAGGTGGAGCCGGGCACGCTGAATTCGTTTACCCTGAGATCTTCGATCCAGTTTTCTCCCTGGCGGCGCAGAATGAGCACCTCCCTCGCAAGCTCCGCCCCGAAGGCGAGCTGATCCCCGGTCATAGCCAGGGAGTGCCGCCTCATGGGCAGGAAATCGGGATCCGCCTCCGGCACGTATCGTTGCAGAAAAAAGTCGGAGAGGTGTTGATGCGATTCCCCGGACAGTTGGTAGATATGCAAAATATTGATGGAGTCGTAGGGAAACGGGTCTTCGAGATCGAACTCCATGACGATTTGGGAAGTGATGGCGAGAGTGTCTCCGATCATGGCGGCGGACAGGCCGAAGTATTTGCGCTCCTCGTAATGGTCGCTGGCAGGGAAAGGCTCCTGTAGGATCTTTTGACTGAAGCTCCAGTTGCCCGCGGAGATCCTGCGGAAGATGTAGACCGCTCCGGCGTCTCTCCCGGCATCGTCCGCCCCCGGCGCGGTGACAACGAGACGGTTCCCATCCAGCGCAACGAAGTGACCGAAGTAGTCCTCATTCCTGGGGATCGGTTCCCGAATTTCCGCCTCCAGCGAAACGATGAGCGGATCGACGGTGACAGGATACTTCGCCCCGTGATCGTTCACCGCGATGAGAAAGCCGTCGCCCGCCGGACGCATCCGCGCGCCAAGTTCCCTTCCCGTGGCGTCCCACACTTTCAGATCCCGGTAGCCGAGAACCGCACGGTCTTCAAGCGGGTTGGTGAAAATCAGATCGCCCTCCCGGCCCGGATCGTGATCCGCGCGGAGTTCCTCCAGCGTCATGCGCAGGACCAGCGGGCCGTCGGCGGGAAGATCGCCGGGACGCTCCCGCACCGTGAAACCGTGCTCGAAACCGTCGGCGCGGTTCACATACCATTCGGTGAGCGAGCCGTGATCGAGTTCGGCGCGGACGCTCTCCGCCCGCCATCCGCCGCCTGCCGCATCTTTGAGGCGCAGGGTGCCTTGCCAGGTTTTTCCGGGAATGCCGGACTCGAAGCGCACGCCGCCGTTTTCCAGAAAACGCGCGGTGATATCCTGCCCGGGATTCGCGGCGAAGTGGGAAACACCGGGATTGCGCGGCAGCGTGTCCCGCAGCGGCTCGATGGCGTGGCGGGCTTCGTGAATAGCGGCGTGAAGGGAGGCTTGCTCGTCCGGCGGCAATTGCTCCAGCGCATTGGCGAGGCGGGTTGCGGGCTCGGCGGGCGGTTCCGGCAGCGGCTCGGCCGTGGGGCGGCTTCGCACGACCGGGACGGCGGGTGCTTCGGAAATGGGACGCACGGCCGGAACAGACTTTCCGGGGGGGAATCCGGCCGTGCGTCCTTCCGCCGGGCGGAAGGGAAAAAGTTTGAATCCAAAAAGGCCGGCGATGACGGCAACGATGATGGCGAGTGGCAGGTGGAACCGCTTCATGCCTTCCTACTTCGGCAAGCCGCGTCCATGATAACGGGAAAAATGAATTTTTCCGAACAAGCGCCGGTTTCAGCCGACTCTTCGTTCCGTTTTTGAAAAATTACCCAAAAAACCGCGGAAACCCTTCCTGAATTTTAAAATTGATTAATTTTTCCGGAATATTTACATTTCTTCCATGAATTTTCGGACGGCGCGGATGTTGTTTTGGAAACTGGCTTTCGTCGCCGTGGTCTTTTTTGCGATCACCGGGAACGCGGCGGCAAGCTTCACCACCGTAATCATCGACCCGGGACACGGCGGCAAAGACAAGGGCGCGTTCTGGGGCGGAGTCCGGGAATCGCACCTCAATCTGGCGGTCGCCCGGGATCTGGAACGCCTGCTCAAGGCCCGGGGAATCCGCACGGTGATGACCCGGCGCAGCGATGTTTTCGTATCGATCAACCGGCGCGCGGAAATCGCCAATTCCCATCGGAACGCCGTTCTGGTGAGCATCCATTTCAACGCCAGCCGGAACGTGTCGGTCCGCGGGGCCGAGACATTTCACTGGGGGGCGAAGGGCGGAGTTCTCGCGCAGGCGATCCAGAGAAGGCTCGCTCCAAGGCTGAAGGTGACGAACCGCGGCATCCATCGCAAGGGGTTCACCCTGCTTGTGAAATCCCGGCATCCCGCCGTTTTGGTGGAGTGCGGCTTTATCAGCAATGCCTCGGAAAGGGCCAGATGCGCCACGCGCTCCTATCAAACGACGGCGGCAAGGGCGATTTTCGACGGCCTCATGGCCTACCGGGCGCTTCGCTGAAGGGTTCCTCCGGGT
>CAZVSA010000357.1:0-995 GCA_964629955.1 uncultured Luteolibacter sp. | reverse complement strand
GAATCCGCGGCAAGCCCGGACAAACTACCGTTGCTCCGATCAAGGCCTGGCGGGGTTCGCCTGCCGAACCTCCACGGCCCCTGACAGCGGGGAGAGGAAAGCCGTCCGGGCCATCCCGCGCAATGCTTTTCCTTCCGGTTCCCGGCCGCTCTGGCGGCTTGCGGGCGGAGGGCGGGCTGTTCTAGCCTCCCCGGGAACATGAGCGCCAAAAAACCCAAAACCCATCACGACCAGGACACCGTCCATCATCCGTCCAGGGAGTTTTCCGCCCACGCCCGCATTCCATCCATGGCGGCCTACAAAAAGCTCTACAAGCAATCCATCCGGAATCCGGAAGCGTTCTGGGCGGGCGAGGCGAAGGAGCTGGTCTGGCAGAAACCGTGGACCAGGGTGCTGGATTGGAAGGTGCCAAACGCGAAGTGGTTTGTCGGCGGGAAGCTCAATGTCTGTGAAAACTGCGTGGACCGCCACGCCCTCGGCTCCCGCAGGAACAAGGCCGCGATCATCTGGGAGGGCGAGCCGGGCGACAAACGCGTGATCACCTACGGCCAGCTCCACAGGGAGGTCTGCCGCTTTGCCAACGTGCTGGAGAAAAACGGCGTGAAGAAGGGCGACCGCGTTCTGATCTACATGCCCATGGTGCCGGAAGCCGCCGTCGCCATGCTCGCCTGCGCGCGGATCGGCGCCGTGCACAACGTCGTCTTCGGGGGATTCGCCGCCGAAGCCATTCTCGACCGCCTCGAGGATTCCGGAGCGACGGCCGTCATCACCGCCGACGGCGGCTGGCGCAGGGGAAAGGTAATCGCGTTGAAACCCGCCGTGGACGAGGCGCTCAAGCGTTACAAACACATCAAGCGCGTGATCGTTCTCAATCGCTGCGGGAACGACATTTCCATGGATGCGTCGCGAGACGTCTGGTGGCACGACGAGATGAAGGACGCCTCCGCGAAGCACCGCCCGAAGGCATTCGACGCCGAGCACCCCCTGTTCATCCT
>CAZVSA010000356.1:0-3888 GCA_964629955.1 uncultured Luteolibacter sp. | reverse complement strand
GCGAAACGCTCGATCTCATCTGAGCGTTTCGCCTTCCTTCAGGCGGACGATGGCTTTTTTCCAGTGGTTGGTGCGACCGGCGTCGGCACGGCGCTTGCGGCGCGCCTTGCCGTCGTAGTTGGCGGTGCGGACGGCGGCGACTTTCTTGTCGAAGAGTTGTTCCACGGCCTGCTTGATTTCGAGCTTGTTCGCCTTGCGGTCCACTTCGAGGACGACCTCGTTGTTGGTTTCCTGGAGGAACGTCGCTTTCTCGCTCATGCGGACGTTTTTGATGACCTGGTAAATGTCTTTCATGATCTCGGTGTGGGGTCCGGGGTTCAGGCGGTGCGTTGGGCGAGGGTGTCCACGGCGTCGCCGACGAGGATGACCGAATTCGCGAGGAGGAGTTGTTCCACATTGACGTCGGCTCCGGTGACAAGCTGGGTCCAGGCGACGTTGCGGGCGGCGAGGTAGGTGGATTCGTCGAAGGAATTGGAGATGATCAGGATCTTGCCGGGCTGGGTCAGCTCTTCGACGGTCTTGATGAAGGATTTGGTTTTTCCGTCGGCGATGGAGAAGGTGTCCACCTTCCGGATCTTGCCGCCACGGACGAGGTCTCCGAGGACGCGGCGCAAGGCGAGCTTGCGGACGGTCTTTGGAACCTTTTTCGAGTAATCGCGGGGGCGGGGGCCGAAGACCACGCCGCCACCAACGAAGATGGGCGCGCGCTTGTCGCCGTGACGGGCGTTGCCGGTGCCTTTCTGCTTGTAGATCTTCTTGTTGTTTCCGCGAACCTCGCCGCGGGTCTTGGTGTTGGCGGTGCCGGAGCGGCGGTTGGCGCGGTAGGCGGTGACGAGATCGTGGACTGCCTGGCGGCCTTTTTCTTCGCCGACCAGAACGAGGTTGGCGGATTGGGCGTCTTCAGGAGTGAAGGACTTTGCGGTCATGGCTTGGAATCGTGGGAAGTTTCAGGAAGCCGCCGGATCAGGCGGTCTTTTTCTTGGCAGGGCGGACGGTGACGTAGCTGCCGTTGAAGCCGGGAACAGCTCCGGAGATGAGGATGACACCATCTTCCGGACGAACGGCGACGACCTTGAGGTTCTGGACGGTAGTGCGGGTGGTGCCCATGTGGCCGGGCATTTTCTGGTTTTTCCAGACGCGGCCGGGAGTGGAGCGGCAGCCGATGGCGCCGGTCCGGCGGTGCATCATGGAGCCGTGGGTCTGCTTGAGACCGCCGAAGCCGTGGCGTTTGACGGCGCCCTGGAAACCGCGTCCCTTGGATTCGCCGATGACGTCCACCCACTGGCCTTCAGAGAAGGTTTCAAGTCCGGGGTGGGCGGCGGGAGCCTCGGTTCCGTTTTCCAAACGAAATTCCTTGATGAAGCGCTTGGGGGCGGAACCGGCCTTTTTGGCGATGCCGAGGGCCGCCTTGGTAACGCGCTGCTCCTTCTGGTCTCCGTAGCCGACCTGCACGGCGGTGTAACCATCGGTCTCAGGTGTCTTCACCTGGAGAACGGTGTTGCCGGCGACGTCGATGACGGTGACGGGGATCATGGTGCCGGCCTGTTGGTCGAACAGGCGGGTCATACCGATTTTTTTGCCGAGAAGGCCGAGTGACATGGCGGTGGAAAAGTTAAAAAGTTATTGGTTATCAGTTAAAAGTGACTGAAAACGTGTCAGATGCGGATGGTGATGTCCACGCCGGCGGGGAGGTTGAGCTTTTTCAGCTCGTCCACGGTGCGGGCGGTGGGATCGACGATGTCGAGGAGGCGCTTGTGGGTGCGGATTTCAAACTGCTCGGCGGACTTTTTGTTCACGTGAACCGAGCGGTTGACACTGAACTTTTCGATCCGGGTCGGAAGCGGGATGGGACCGGCCACGCGGGCTCCGGTGCGTTTCGCCGTCTCCACGATTTCCTGGGCCGAGCGGTCGATCGCCCGATGGTCGTATGCCTTGAGGCGGATGCGGATTTTCTGATTTTCCATGGTGGAGGTGGTTTGAACGGTTTACGTGGTGGTCTGCAGGGCGAGCAATCAGCCTAAGCGGTCGCTTACGATTTCTTCGACGATATTGTTCGGAACCTGCTCGAAGTGCGACGGGGTCATCGCATAGGAGGCACGTCCCGAGGAGAGGGTTCTGACGGCGGTGGAGTAGCCGAACATTTCCTTGAGCGGAACGTTGGCGTGGACGATGGAAAGTTTTCCCTTCGACTCGGTGTTCTGGATCTGGCCGCGGCGGCGGCTGAGATCGCCCATGACATCGCCCTGATAGTCGTCCGGGGTGGAGACTTCCACAGCCATGACGGGTTCGAGGAGGATGGACTTCGCTTTCCTGAAGGCGTCCTTCATGGCGAAGATGGCGGCCATGGTGAAGGCGTTTTCGTTGGAATCGACGTCGTGGTAGGAGCCGTCGAGGATGTCAACGTGGACGTCGATGACGGGGTAACCGGCGACGATGCCATTGGTCATGGCCTCGCCGACGCCTTTGAAAACCGCATTGATGTATTCCTTGGGGATGGTGCCACCAACGACTTTGTTTTCGATGGTGAGTCCCTTGCCCTTTTCATTGGGCTTCACGGAGAGGATGACGTGGCCGTATTGGCCGCGACCGCCGGACTGCTTGACGAGCTTGCCTTCGCCACCGGCGGATGCGGTGATGGTTTCGCGGTAAAGCTCGCCCATTCCGGAAATGATGGTCTGGCCGGTTTCCTCGTCGGTTTTGACGGTGAAGGTGGGATCCTCTTCGGAAAGGCGGGCGAGGGAATTGGCGAGTTTTTCCTGATCGGCGACCGTCTTCGGCTCGACGGCCATCGAAATGACGGGCTCGGGGAAAGTGGGGGGTTCGAGAACCACGTCGTGTTTCTCAGCGGCGAGGGTATCGCCGGTGGTGACGTTCTTGATGCCGACCATGGCGGCAATGTCACCGGAGTAGCAGGCCTCGATGTCCTTGTGCTCGTTCGCTTGGATCTGGATGAGGCGGCCTACTCTCTCGGAGCGGCGGGTCCTCGGGTTGTAAACGGTGTCACCTTTTCTGATGACTCCGGAGTAAACGCGGAAGAAAACGAGTTTTCCTACAAACTTGTCCGCCCAGAGTTTGAAGGCGAGGGAGACGAATTTTTCGTTGTCGGAGGTGATGACCTCGATTTTCCGCTCCTCGTCTTCCGGGTCCATGCCTATGGCGGCGGGAATGTCGAGCGGGCCGGGAAGGTAGTCGATGACAGCATCGAGGAGATACTGGACGCCTTTGTTCTTGAAGGCGGAGCCACCGGCAACGGGAACGAGTTTGTTGGCGATGGTGGCGCGGCGGATGCCGTTTTTGAGATCTTCCAGGGAAATGGGCTCTTCGTTGAGGAACTTTTCACCGACGAGATCATCGACATCGGCGACGACATTGACGAGTTCCTCGCGAGCCTTGCTACAGAGTCCGATCTGATCGCCTTCCAGATCCTTGACGGTGTAGGTGGAGCCGAATTTGTCGTCGTCGGAGTAATAAACGGCCTTCTGGTTCACCACGTCGATCTGTCCCTTGAGATTTTCCTCGGAACCGATGGGGATGAGGATGCGGACGGCATTCGCTCCGAGCTTCTCCTTGATTTCGGCGAAGACGCTATCGAAATCAGCGCCGGTGCGGTCCATCTTGTTGACGAAGACGATCCGCGGGACGTGGTATTTGCTGGCTTGCCGCCAAACGGTTTCGGTCTGGGGCTGGACACCGGCGACGCCGCAAAAGACGACGATGGCACCATCCAGAACCCGGAGGGAACGCTCGACCTCCGCGGTGAAATCGACGTGCCCGGGGGTGTCGATGATGTTCACCCGGTGTTTCTGGTCCGGATAGAGCTTGGAAACTCCTTCCTCCTCATGCTGCCACCACTCGGTGGTGACGGCGGCGGAGGTGATGGTGATGCCG
>CAZVSA010000355.1:0-3896 GCA_964629955.1 uncultured Luteolibacter sp. | reverse complement strand
CATCCCGGCCCTTCCGCTTTCTCCGCCAAATACAGCTCCACCCGCCGCGGAGAGACAGTCACGGCGCGCCCGGCGGTCTCGCCCTACCTGCCGGAATCATTCCCGGAACACTTTTGGCGGGATGCCCGCGCCACGGTTCAACAGGCGGAGGCGATTTTTTCCAAACCTTCCATCATACGGGCTTCCGGGCAGCCGAAGTTGAAACGGAACCAGCCGGGCCAGCCGAAGAAGGCTCCGTCGGAGAGAAAGAGACCGGCGTGTTTCTCGAAATGCAGGGCGGGGTTTTCAACCTTCAGTCCGCGCGCGTCGATCCAGGCGAGGTAGGTGGCGTCCCCGGGGATGGTGGAGAGTCCGGGGCAGCGGGTGTTGATGAACTTCGCCAGAAGATCCCGGTTCTTCCGCAGGCGTTCGATCAGGGCGAGGCGCCACGGCTCGCCGTCGCGGTAGGCGGCTTCCGCGGCATGGTAGGAAAGGGCGTTGATTTCCGCGAGGGTGTGGCCTTTCGCCGTGTGGAAGCGGCGGCGGAGCGAATCGTCCGGGATCACCGCGAAGGCGTAGCCAAGGCCCGCGATGTTCCAGGTTTTGCTGGGGGAAAGGAGGGTGATGCTCCGTTTGGCGAGATCCGGCGGAAGCTGGAGCGCGGAGAAGTGCGGCGTTCCGGTTTCGTCGAAAATGAGATCGCAGTGAATTTCATCGGAGACGAGGACGAGGTCGTGGGCTTCGCAGAAGGATGCGAGTTTGCGGATCTCCTCCGGTGTGAAAACCGCGCCGAGAGGATTCTGTGGATTGCAGAGGAGAAAGACTTTGGTCTCCGGGGTCACCGCGTTTTCCATGGCTTCCCAGTCGAAAGTCCAGCGCCCGTCCGCATGGGTGTGATCCACGGTGATCAGCTTCGCGCCGCCGTCGCGGTGGACTCCGGTGAAAGGGGGGTAAACGGGGGTGCATGTCATCACCGCCTCGCCGGGCTGGCAGAAGGCGCGCGCGGCGAGGGAAAGCGCGGGGACGAGGCCGCCGAGGTGGACGATGTGTTCGACGGGAACCTCGCGGCCGCGACGGTCGCGGAGATATTCCAAAACCGCCCGGACAAGCCCGTCGTGTGCCTGGGCGTATCCGAAAACGCCATGATCGATCCGCCGGTGCAGGGCGTCGAGGATCGCCGGAGCCGAAACGAAATCCATGTCCGCCACCCAGAAGGGATCCAGCTCGGGGCGGCGGTCGAATTTGATGCAGCCGGTTGCGCGGCGGTCGATGATCGTTTCAAAATCGAAATTCATGGCGCGGCACTCTCCAACGGCGGGCATCGCGCGCACAAGCCTTGTGTTCGTTACTCCAGTTGAATCGCCGTCGCGTTCACGATCAGAAGGTCCGTGGAAGATCCCTCCGCGATGTTTCCGGTTACGGTGAGCGTGGCGAGGTTTTCCAGACCGCCCACGCCTTCGAGGCCTTCTCTCAGCACCTGGCCGTTCTCCCCGGTGATCCGGATGGTGGCGGTGCCGGTTTTCTTTTCTTCGGGGGTATTGCAGCAGGTGTCCCAGGGAGTGGAGCAGTTGTCTCCCGGGATGTCGCTGCACGCGGAGATGATCTCCGGATCGCCCAGAATGAAGGCGGCGCGGCCATCGACGAAGGGCCTGGCGTTGCCCATGATTCGGCCTTTCAAGGTCACTTCGTCACCGGGCCTGGCGGTTTCCCGCACGACGTGGATGGATTGTGCTTCGCCCTTGGGTTCGGCGGAGAGAACCGCGAGGAGGGCTTCGCTCGCCACTGCCGGGGCGGCATGGGAGGCGGGAGTTTCTTTGTTGCAGGAGGCCAGCAGGCAGGTGGCGGCGATCAGGGTGGATATGTGTTTCATGAGGATATGTGGTGTTTGTTTGGGTTGGGATCAGGACATGCGGAGAGCGGAATGAAGCGCCGGTTTGAGACAGCGGATCGCCGGAGGCAGCGCGCCTAACAGACCGAGAGCGGTGCCTGCAACAATGCCGGCGATGGCAACGGACGGTCCCACCTCCAGCGTGAACGCGCCGATGGAAAACGGCACCGTCCGGCCGTCCAACAGGGTCACGGCCAGCACCGAGGCGAGGAGAGTCCCGGCAAGGCAGGCGAGCGTGCTTTCCTGCACGAGACTCAGCAGCAGGCTGCCCCGGCCGAAGCCGATGGCCTGGAGGGTGGCCATCTCCCGCACCCGCGAGGCGAAGGCGGCGTAGAGCGTGTTGATCCCGCCGAACAGCGCCCCGGCGGCGATCAGCCCGGAGGTAATCCATGTCATCGCCCGCAGCGGCTGGAAAAAGGAACTCAGGCGGGCATAGTAGTCGTTTTCGCGCAATGCGGTAAGCTCCAGATCGAGCCTTTGCTTCGCGAAAAGATCCGCTTCGTCGAAATCCGCCGGATCGTCCAGACGCAGGACGACGCACGACAGCGTTTCCCGTTTCGCCAGCACGCGGAGGTCGCCGAGCGCGGCCCAGATCTCGGACTCGAGAACGGTTCCGGGGGCGGCGAATTTCCCGGAGATTTCCAGCTCCTGGCCATCGAGGATCAGGGTGGAGCCCGGTTTCAGATCGCTTTCCCGCACGCCAAGCTTCCGCCATGCGAGACGGCCCGCGATCACCTGGCCGGAGCCGGGGAAGGTTCCTTCGGTGATCCGCACTTCCGGGTGGACGTGCAGGGCCTCGGGCGTGATCCCGCGGAGCATCGCCTGGCTTTTGCGTCCATCGGGGAACTCCAGATAGCTCATGTAGTGGATCTCGCCCGATACGGCCCGTATTCAAAGCCGTTCGGAAATCCCGGGAATGCCCGCCGCGGCGATCCCCGCGCTGCTTTCCGGAACCTCGCTGCGCTGGACGCTTTCCTCCGATCCCGCGCCGATGAGAATCACATTGCGGTCCGAACCTGATGCGGAGAGCACTTTTTTCATCCCGTCATTGATCGCCACCGAGACCATGACCAGCAGCACGACCAATGCGCTGCCGCCGATGGTCTGGAGCAGGCGGGTTTTGCTGCGGAAAAGATTCCGGACCGCGTAGGTGAATGGCAGCATGGCGTCAGTTCCGGAGGTTTTTTACGATTGGCTGCCTGATCGCCTGGAAAGCGGGCCACAACGAGGCGAAGACTCCCAGCGCCAGCGCGGAGCCAATCCCCGTGAACACGACGCCGGCATCCGGCTGGATCGCGAGCGTCTGCCCTTCATTCCCCATCGTGAAACTCTGCCAGCGCAGGAAAGCGACCGCGAGGCCGACTCCCGCGATTCCGCCGGCAAGGCCTAACAGACCGCCCTCGCCGACCACCAGCAGACCGATCGCCCGGCCGGGGTAGCCGAGTGTCCGCAGCACGGCGTTTTCCCTCACCCTGCCGCGGACGACGAGTAGCAGCGCGTTTGCTACGAGCCCGGCCACCGCAACCACCGCGCCGATGCCGAGCCAGCGGGTGAAGCCGATCAGCTCGATCAGCTCCGCGGCGGTTTCGGCGAAGAATGCTTTTTCCGGCCGTGTGTCGGTCGGTTCCTGTGCCGAGCGGAAAAGTTCGTCGATTTCCTCCGCGACAGGCTGGAGATCCCCGGAGGAATGCACCCGCACATTGAACTGGGTGACCACCCCGAGCCCGCCGCGGGAAGCGCGTTGCAGGAAGGGAAGCTTCACATAGGCGATATTGTTGTCCTGCGCGAACGGCGAACGGAGGATGCCGGAAACCGTTACGGTCACACCCGCGGCATCGAACCGGTCGCCCGGTTTCAGGCCGCGGCGGGAAGCGAAGATTTCGCCTAACAGAGCCCCGTCATCCAGGCGGTTCCATTCCGTTTCGCTGCCGGAAATGATTTCGATTTCGGGCGCGAATTTCCGCAGCAGATCCTCGGGCACTCCGCGGAAGGTGATGACGTCCAGCGACGCGCCGCAGTTGTTGACGAC
>CAZVSA010000354.1:0-3897 GCA_964629955.1 uncultured Luteolibacter sp. | reverse complement strand
GCGCCCCCGCGTGTTCCGGAGTGCGCCCTCGCGCTCCGGCGGCTGGCACGGCCAAGCCGTCCCGCATCCGGGAAATTTTCCGTCATGTCAGCCGGTTTCCGGCGAGGGCGCCGAAAACAGCACGCGATGGCGCGTGCGCTCCCCGGTTCGGTTTCGCCGGTCTCCGGATCGATCGGGCAGGATCGTGCCGGAGACGGCGACCGGTTGGTTCCCGCTTACTTGCCGGTGGAGTATTGCGGAGGCTGATAGCTCGGCTGCGGCTGGCTCTGCTGCTGGCAGGAAGTGGCGGCGATGGTACCGGCGACGGTGGCGAGCAATGCGGTGATTTTGATCAATTTCATCAGGTGTTTGGTTGTTGGTTTCTGTTGATGGATCCGCCGACCTTGATTGGCCGGACTGGATGCGCCGTATCTAATGGCCCGATTTTGAAGGGTTTCAAGTGGCGATTCGTGTTAAAAATACGGAATCCTTTCTTCGCAGGGCCGTTCTTGCGGAGGGGAGCCGTGTTTTCCCGCAGCGGAGGGTTGCAGGAGCCGCGGCAGATGCTAAGTCCAGAGCCATGGAATACAGAACTCTCGGCGGGTCCGGCTTGAAAGTGCCGGTGTTGACGTTCGGCACGGGCACCTTCGGCGGCACGACGGAATTTTTCAAAGCCTGGGGCGCGACCAATGCGAAGGAAGCGACGAAGCTCGTGGACATTTGCCTGGAGGCCGGCGTGAACATGTTCGACTCGGCGGATGTCTATTCAAAAGGCGATGCGGAGATCATTCTTGGCAAGGCCCTCAAGGGCCGCCGCGACCAGGTTCTCATTTCCACCAAAGCCACCTTCCGTTCCGGTGCGGGCATCAACGAGGTGGGCTCCTCCCGCCATCATCTGCTGAGATCCGTCGATGCTTCGTTGAAGCGGCTCGGCACCGATTCCATCGACCTGTTCCAGCTCCACGGGTTCGATGCGGTGACGCCCATCGAGGAAACGCTCGATACCCTCGATTCCCTCGTGCGCGCGGGCAAGATCCGCTACCTCGGCTGCTCGAATTTTTCCGGCTGGCATCTCATGAAGTCGCTCTCCATCGCGGAGAAATACGGGCGGACCCGCTATGTGGCGCATCAGGCGTACTACTCGCTCATCGGCCGTGATTACGAATGCGAACTCATGCCGCTGGGCCTCGATCAAAAAGTGGGCGCGGTGGTCTGGAGCCCTCTCGGATGGGGCCGCCTGACCGGCAGGATCCGCCGGGATTCCCCTCCTCCGCCCGTGAGCCGGATGAACGACAAGACCAATGCCGACGTGGCCCCGCCGGTTCCCGAGGACTATCTCTATCAGGTGGTGGACGCGTTGGACGAGGTGGCGGCGGAAACCGACCGCACCGTTCCGCAGGTCGCGCTCAACTGGCTGCTCCAGCGGCCCACCGTTTCCACGGTGATCATCGGGGCGCGCAACGAGGAGCAGCTCCGCCAGAATCTGGGTGCGGTGGGGTGGAACCTCACGCCGGATCAGGTGGCCAGGCTGGACGAGGCGAGCGCGAGGCCGCTGCCCTATCCGTATTTCCACCAAAAGGGATTTGCCGAGCGCAACCCGTTCCCGACTTCGGTGTAGCGTTTCCGGAGCGCATTTGCGCGTGACCATTTCCCGGGGAACCGCCAGTTTTCCGGCATGCCCAGTTTTGATCGTTTCGAGGCGAAGATGAAGGGCGCGGGGATGGGCGATGCCGCAATCCGCGCTTTCCGGAGGAATTACGAGTCCCTGCTGCGGCGGGAAACGGGGCTGATCCCCGAGAATGCGATTTCGCCGGTGGAGGAGATCGATTCGTTCGACTCCATCGCCGCGCGCGGGGAATCGCCGGACAACGCGCTGCTGTCGCAGGCGGTTGTCATCAAGCTCAACGGGGGGCTGGGCACCGGGATGGGTTTGCAGGGGCCGAAGAGCCTTCTTGCCGTGCGGGACGGGGTGAATTTCCTGGATCTGATGGTCCGGCAGGTGCTCGATCTCCGCAAAAGCACCGGAGCGCCGGTCCGCCTGCTTTTGATGAACAGCTTCAGCACCAGCGGCGGCACGCTGGGGCATCTGGAGCGTTACCGCGCCGAGGGCTTCGCCGATGCCCGGGAGGTGGAATTGATGCAAAACCAGATTCCGAAAATCGACGCGGAGACGATGGAACCGGTGGAATGGCCCGCGGATCCCGATCTGGAATGGTGCCCTCCCGGCCACGGGGATCTTTATCCCGCGCTGGTGGGAAGCGGCTGGCTGGACCGGCTGCTGGCGGAAGGGGTGGAATATGCCTTCGTGTCGAATTCGGACAATCTCGGGGCGGTTCTGGATCCCGCGATTCTTTCCCATTTCGCCCGGTCCGGCGCGCCGTTTCTTATGGAAGTCACCCGGCGCACCGCGGCGGATCGCAAAGGGGGGCATCTGGCCGTGCGCAAGGCCGACGGGCGGCTGCTGCTGCGGGAGATCGCGCAATGTCCGGGCGGGGATTCGGAGGCGTTTCAGGACATCGGGCGGCATCGTTATTTCAATACCAACAGCCTGTGGCTGAGGCTGGATTTGCTGAAAAATCAATTGGCCGCGGATGACGGCGTGCTTCCGCTGCCGATGATCCGGAACAACAAGTCCGTCGATCCCCGGGATGCGAATTCCAAGGCGGTGATCCAACTGGAGAGCGCGATGGGGGCGGCGATCGAATGCTTCGAGGGATCGCTGGCGATCGAAGTGCCGCGGAGCCGGTTCGCCCCGGTGAAGACGACGGCCGATCTGCTGGCGCTGAGATCGGACGCGTACGAGGTTCTGGAAAACGGGCAGGTGCGTCTTCATCCGGAGCGGAACGGAGTCCCGCCCGTGATCACGCTTTCGGAGGAATACAAACTCGTCGATGGGATTGACGGTCTGGGCGTGCCGGGTTTGCTCCGCTGCAAATCGCTGGCGGTTTCCGGTCCGATGAAGCTGGCGCCGGGAGTGGCGTTCGAGGGTGCGGTGGAGCTGGCGAACACGAGCGGGGAGCCGCAATCTCTCGCGCCCGGAGTTTACCCGGACGAGGTCATCCGATGGTGAGCGCGCGGGAACGGGGCCGGAGAAGGCCGGAAATCTTTGACCCTTGACACTTGCCATTTCACCGGGTGGCCCGTAATGCCTCCCGGCGCAATGGCGAGCATCGGACCCTTTTCTTTCCCGCAAGACGGTTTCGAGGCCGTGATTTTCGACTGTGACGGCACCTTGGTGGATTCCATGCCGGCGCATTTCGAGGCATGGTGCGAGGCTCTCGCGTTTTACGGAGCGGGGGGAGTGCTGCGGGAGGATGTTTTCCATGCAATGGGCGGACGGCCCACCCGCGACATCGTGGTGGATCTGAATCAGGAATACCAATTGAAGCTGGATCCGGAGTCGGTGGCACTGGCCAAGCGCGAGGCGTTTCTCCGCCGCCTGGGAGCGGTGACCCTGATCGACGAGGTTGCCGCGTTCGCGGAGTCCCTGCGGGGAAAAATCCCGATGGCGGTGGCCTCCGGCGGTTCGCGGATGGTGGTGGAGAAAACCCTCCAGATCGTGGGGATTTCCGATTGGTTCGAGGAAGTGGTGACGGCGGACGATGTGACGGAGGGCAAGCCCGCTCCGGATATTTTCCTCCGTGCTGCGGATTTGATGGGGGTGGACCCGGCCAAATGCCTTGTGTTGGAGGATGCTCCCGCGGGCTTTCTTGCGGCCCAAAGGGCTGGAATGCAGTTGATCGCGGTGCCCTCGCCGCTGGCTTGCTCGGGTGCTTGAGGATTTCTTCTTCCGGGGACCACACGCGCCCTCGCGTGTTGTTTTCGGCGCCATCGCCGGAAACCGGCGGACATGGCGGGGAGCTTTCCGGATGCGGGACGGCTTGGCCTTACCAGCCCCCGGAGCGCGAGGGCGCACTC
>CAZVSA010000353.1:3148-3902 GCA_964629955.1 uncultured Luteolibacter sp. | reverse complement strand
GCCGAACAGCGGGCGAGCTCGTTCACCATCTTCAACCCCTCACCCGACACCCCGTCATGAGCAAGAAAGCCAGCCCCACCCTCATCGGTTTCTTCACCCTCATCGGCCTCCTCATCGCCGGCGCCGCCGTCGTTCTTTTCGGCGCGGGCAAGTACTTTGAAACCACCTACCCCGTCCTCCTCTATTTCGACAAAAGCGCCTACGGCCTCCAGGTCGGATCGGACGTCCGCTTCGGCGGCGTGCGCATCGGCAGCGTCCGCTCCATCAGCGTCCTCGTGGATCGCGAGGAAAACCGCAAGATCATCCCCGTTGTCGTCGATCTCGGAGAGAAAAACCTCCGCCTCATCAGCACCAACGCCGGCGGCGGCATCGACTTCTCCTCCCACGAAGGCGTGAAAAAAGCCGCCTCCGAAGGCCTCCGCGCCGGCATGAAGCAACAAAGCCTCGTCACCGGCCAGCTCTACATCGAGTTCGACATCTCCCCCGATTCCCCCGGCTTCACGTACGGCTCCACGGACGATTCCGAATACCCCGTCGTCCCCACCATCGGCACCGAGATCGACGAACTCATCGCCGGCATTGCCGACGGGCTCGCGAAATTCAACGCCCTCGATCTCGAAGGCATGATGAACGATCTCCACAGTGTCATCACCACCGCCAGGGATCAGATCGCCGGACTCAACACCGGCTACGACGAAGTCGTGCTCAGCGGTGATCCCCGTCAAGACCGCGACTTCACCTGCTTCTACCTCCG
>CAZVSA010000353.1:0-3138 GCA_964629955.1 uncultured Luteolibacter sp. | reverse complement strand
GACTCAACACCCCGGAAATCAGCGACAACCTCATCGCCATCACCGAGGACATCCGCATCGTCACCGGAGAAGACAAACTCGTCAGCGCCGTGGACAACTTCGACGCCGCCCTCATCCAGATCAGGGAACTCACCACCAAGCTCAACGATGGCATCGAACCCCTGATGGCCGACATCTCCGGAGTCATCGAACGCACCGACGCCAGCCTCGCCCGCCTGGAGGAAGCCACCAGGGAAATTTCCCAAATCTCCAACCCCCGCTCGCCCGTCCTTCTGCAAATGCAGGACGTCCTCCGCGAAACCGAGCGCGCCTCCCAAGCCCTCAAGGAACTTTCCAACGACCTCAAACGCAACCCCGGCGCCATCCTCCGCGGCACCGCCAATCCCCGATGAAAACGTCCGCCTTCGCCTTCCTGCTTCCTCTCCTCGCAGCCTCCTGCAACGTCCTCAGCCCGGTGGAGGACACCTCCGTCCACCACCTGCTGGACCCCGCCGTGCCCGAGCGCAGGATCACCGGTGCCAGCCCCTCCGTGGCCATTTCTCAGCCCGCGTTGCCCAGCTACCTCGACCGCCAGCAACTCGTCACCCGCACCCGCGACGGCGAACTGCAAATGAACAGCTACCACCTCTGGGGCGAACCGCTCGACGCCGGCATCTCCCGCGTCACCGCCCTGAACCTCGGCCGCCTCGCCAACTCCCTCAACATCCAGCCCGCCAAAAACTTCGTCACCCTCGACTACCAATCGCTGCTGGAAATCCGCATCTCCCGCTTCGAGCCCGACGCCTCCGGAAACCTCGTTCTCGAATGCACCTGGAAACTCCAGCCCGTCACCGGCGGAGTCGCCTCCACCCGGTCCTTCACCACCACCGTCCCCCTCAGCAGCCCCTCCCTCCCCACCGGCCCGCAAACCGCCCGCATCCATGCCATGAACGAAGCCCTCGCCCGGCTCGCGCGCGAGATCGCACGAGCCCTCTGAACCATTGTTTTTTGATGCGTCGGCCTTGATTTTCCAGCTTGCCCCCACCTCTCCCCGTCCGGCAGTGTGCGAACGCCCGATCACTCGGTCCCTTCCCATGAAACCCATCACGAACCAATCCCCCGGAAATTTTTCCCCGCCCCGCACGCTCCGTCCGTTTCTCTTCCTTGGCCTCGCGCTGGCGGGCATCCCGGTGCTCTCCGCCGCATCGGTGACACTGCCCGCCCAATACAAAGCCACGGGTAACGCATGGGCGAATTTCGATCTCGGGGGAAACATCTCCATGCCGGACGCCGGGGGAATCCCCGGCACCGCCGAAATCACCGTCACGCTGGGTTCCGGATATATTGTTTTCGATGAAATATCGGCCACCCTCCCCTCCTCCACCTGGACGGACTCCGGCAGCTTTCTCAATCCGGCTTTCCAAACCATCGGAGTCACCGTCGAGATCGTCACCAATCCAACCACTTTCATCATCAGCACCAACCGGTCGCTGGCTCTCACGCCGAACTCCAACGGTGAACTGACATGGGACAGCGGTACCCCCGAATTCCAGGGAATGATATCTCTATTCCTTTTGTCCGGCTCATACACCGTGACCGGAGAAACCGAGATCGTCACCGGCGAGTTCAGCCACTGGATCGGAAGCCGCGGGATGATCTCTTCGGGAAAATTGCGCGCGCCCAATTTTCCCGATGAAATCGAAATCGAAGGAGGCCTGCATACCTTGTTCCCCTCCACGTTCACCAGCAACGACCTTTCTCTCGTGAACGCCACCGTGGATGGAGTGCACATCTCCATCAGCACCTTCGGGATCCGCTCCGGCATGGGAGGGAGCGGCGGTTCCGAACCGTTCACGTTCGTTCCCGAGCCTTCGGCAATCATGCTGTTGGCTTTCGCCGGCGCCGGTCTCGCCTGTCGGCGCCGCCGACATGGCTGAGCCGGACCGCGGAGCACCCTCCACGCTCCCGTCTTCGACGCTTGTTCATCCATTCTCCAATGCACATCGGCATTCCCAAGGAAACCAAAGCCCAGGAAAACCGCGTCAGCATGGTGCCCGGCTCCGTCGCGGAACTCGTGAAACGCGGCCATTCCGTCTTCGTCCAGCGCGGCGCGGGCATCGGATCCAGCTACCCCGACGAACAATACCAAGCCGCCGGAGCAACCCTGCTGGACACCGCCGGAGAAATTTTCGCCGCCGCCGGACTCATCGTCAAAGTCAAGGAACCCCAACCACAGGAAATCGCACTGCTGGAGCCCCGGCACATCCTTTTCACCTACCTCCATCTCGCCGCAAGCAAACCCCTCACCGAAGGATTGATGGCCAGCGGCTGCACCGCCATCGCCTACGAAACCATCGAGGTGAACCGGCACCTCCCGCTGCTGGAACCCATGAGCGAGATCGCCGGCCGCATGTCCGCCATCGTCGGCTCCTACCATCTCGCCAGGCACCAGGGAGGGCGCGGCAGCCTGCTCGGCGGCGTGCCCGGAGTCGCCCCCGGCAGGGTCGTCGTCCTCGGAGGCGGAACCGCAGGCATCAATGCCGCCCGCGTCGCCACCGGAATCGGAGCCGACGTCACCATCCTCGAAGTCGATTTTGAAAGAATGCGCTTTCTCGACATCACCATGGGCTCCCACACCCTCTATTCAAACGAAGCCAACCTCGCCGACCTCCTCCCCCGCGCGGACCTCGTCATCGGCGCCGTGCTCGTTCCCGGCGCGAAAGCCCCGAAGCTCCTCACCCGGGAAATGCTCCGTCTCATGCCCGAAGGCGGCGTGTTCGTGGACATCGCCGTGGACCAAGGCGGCTGCGCGGAAACCACCCGCGCCACCACCCACGACCAACCCACCTACGAAGAGGAAGGAGTCCTCCACTACTGCGTGGCAAACATGCCCGGAGCCTATTCCCGCACCGCCACCCAGGCCCTCAACAACGTCACCCACCCCTGGACCGCGCTGATCGCGGAAAACGGCCTCGCCGGAGCCTGCGCCCTCCGCCCGGAACTCCTCGGCGGCATCAACATCCATGCGGGCCGCATCACCTGCCCCCCCGCCGCCGCCGCACACGGCCTGGAATATCACCCGGTATTGTTCGGTTAGAGCATTTTAGAGCATTTTAAATAAAAATATAGCGTATCGGTGTGACTGTTGCTACATTCGGC
>CAZVSA010000352.1:0-3916 GCA_964629955.1 uncultured Luteolibacter sp. | reverse complement strand
GTTCGAATCCGCTATGCTCCACTTCCCAAAAAACCTCGAAAAGTATGGAGTTCAGGGGCTTTTGACGGCTCTCTTGAGAAATGAGCAGGTCCGCCGGTGTCTGCTCTCCTCCGTTGAAATCCGGGGAAACGGTGCATTTTTGGCAGCTGATCCGTAAATAGTTGTGGTTTGCCCCCGGCAGATTCCACGCGCGGGCCCGGATGCGGTGACGACGGTGTATTCCCGGGAGCGGGAACACGCCGGGAGGAACGTGGTGCTGCTGGAAGCTCCGACCTCCGGACTGGGGCCGTACGGATTCATCTGGTGCATGGAATCTGGCGGCAGTGAAGGGAGGAAGTGCTGACGCGGGAATGGCTGCGGGCGGAATGCCAAAAGTGTTTTGAGAATGATACCGGCAGGTAGGGCGAGACCGCCGGGCGCGCCGTGACTGTCTCTCCGCAGCGGGTGGGGCTTCCATCGGTGGGGAAAGTGGAAGGGCCGGGATGGATGCCATACCAATCGGGAAAAAGTGGGACGGCCCGGCGGTCCGTCCCTACCGGAAAACCCTCCGGCGTTGCCGCCGCGATTCCCGGAATACTTTTGGCGGAATGCCCGCGCCACTTTTCAATGGGAGAGCCAGTGCCCCGGTTATTTCGTCAGGGTGACCTCGCCGGTGCCCAGATAGTTCCATGAACCCGCGCTCCATTGGGAAATTTTGTGTTTCCCGAGATAATGCGTGGCATTCTCACCGGTGCGGGCCGCACTCACCTTGAGATAACCGAACCCGGAAACGGAAATGACCCAATCGTAAGGAGAATTGGAATCGGCGATTTCCAGGATCGGCCTTGGAACCGGGGGGTTGTCATTGGAATAGACCGCCGTGCCGCCATCCCCCGCGGCATTGAACGAGAAAGTAAGGAGATTCGCCACCCAGGTCACCGTGAGAACCCGGTTTCCCAAGGATTGCGGCTTCATCACGTCGGAATGCACCGCCTGCGCGAAACGGAAAAACCCGCGGTCGCCGATGGAAGTGGCGGGGCCCGTTGGCTCATCGATCGGGAATTGTCCCGGATCTTCCGGGCCAAGCCCCAGAAAAAGGGACCGGGTATTCACCCATGAAGTCAGATCACCGCTCCGGAACACCCGCGTCACCGTTTCCGGCAAACGCGGTTGACGTGGGATCGCATCAACCTTCAGCGGCGGGGCCGGAACCAGATCGCAGGGAACGTTGAAAACTCCGGGAAGCCCCTGCGAATGGATGTCGAACGATCCGGCGGCCTCCCCCACCCGGCGGATGGTCACCTTCTCGATCACCACCGGGACCACCGGCTTTTCCGAAACGGTCGCCACGCCATTGATGGCATCCACCACCGGGATTCCTGAAGTGACACTGCCGAAGACCGTGTGCCTCCCATTGAGCCACGGAGTGGCCGCGGCGGTGATGAAAAACTGGGATCCGTTCGTGTAGGTTCCGGAATTTGCCATCGAGATCACATGGGCCTGATGGCTCAGGCCGTTCTCCGTCTCATCCGGAAACTGGTACCCCGGCCCATCCGTGCCCAGCCCGTTGCGGGAACCGCCCTGGTTCATGAAATTTGCGACCACGCGGTGAAAGGTCAGCCCATCGTAAAACGGCGTGTTTTCCCGGACGATCCCGTTGGCAGGATCGATCCACTTCCGTTCTCCGGTGGCGAGCCCCACGAAGTTCGCCACGGTTTGCGGAGCCGCGGCGTGGTCCAGCTCGCAGGTGAAATCCCCCATCGAGGTCTGAAAATCCGCGAAAATCTGAGCGCGGGCCGCCATGGCGGGCAGGAGAAAAAAGAATGCGGAAAGAAACAACTTCGTCATGAACGGAGGCGAGGGAACCGGATGGTTTTCCGGAAGTCACGCCAAGATGTGGCCGTAATTCAGAGCTCCCTCGCTTTGGTACCCTTTGAAAATCAATAGTTGTAGTAAAAGGGAATAGCCGCAGCGTTCTGAAAACTTCAGAGAAATGCCTTCAATGGAAGCGTTCTCTCCCATGGCGGATAAAATCGAAGAATCAGTTAGCCTAAAAAGGAAGACAGGGAACCACGGAAGGCACGGAAAATATAGGATTTTCCGATGCGCGTCCGTTCCCCTTTTTGGGTGAGCGGTTCGATTTTCCCAATGAATTGAAATTCCGTGCTTTCCGTGTCTTCCGTGGTTCTGAAAAATCAACGGTACCAAAGCGGGTGGGTTCTGCCCTCTGAGACTCAATGCCTTTAGAGAATTTTAAATAAATCCATATCCGCAATGAGCGAACCAATGGGTAGCGTCCTTTTTGGTAATCCGTGACAACGCATCACCAATCCGCGCCGAGCAATGCCTCGGGAGTACGGGCTCCGGTCTTGCGCAGCAAAGACTTCACTTTGCTCCACATCAGCTCGATCGAATTGAGGTCGGGGGAGCAGGCGGGAAGGAATCTGACGGTCACTCCCGCCTCCTTGAGCATGTGAAGCGCTTGCCGGTCCTTGTGCGCGCTGAGATTGTCCATCACGAGGATGTCTCCGGGAGTGAGGGCGGGCAACAGGATCTCGCGGACGTAGGTTCGGAAAATCTCCGCGTTGAGAGCTCCTTCCACCGTCATGCAGGCGGTGCCGCCGTCCTGCCTTACCGCGCCGATCATCGTCGTGGAACGCCAGCGACCACAGGGGGCCGCGGCATGCAGGCGCTTCCCCCGGGGACTGCGGCCCCGCAGGCGGGTCATGTTTGTTTTGGCCGCCGATTCGTCGAGGAAGACGAGGCGGGACGGCTCGAAACCACCTTGGATTTTACGCCAGATGCGGCGGGCCCGGGCGATGTCGGGACGGGATTGCTCCGCGGCTCGGAGCGTCTTTTTTTATATGTCAGCCCCATGTCGGCCAGCACGTAGTGGATGGCTTGGATGGTGCAGGCGAGGCCGAGGCGGGTGCGGATCTCTTCGAGGGTGAGATCGGGTTGTTCCTTGAGCAGAGCCCGCATTTGGCGACGGTGGGAGTCGAGAATGACCGGCTTGCGACCGGCCAGATGATGGCGTGGAGAGATGTCGCCGATGTGGCGGCGTTGCTGAAGCAGCTTTTTTACCATGCCGAGGGAGACCTCAAAGCGCCTGGCGACCTGCTCACGGGTCGCATCGCCACGGTCGTAGGCTTTGAGGATGCGCTGCCGGAGATCCATCGAGATCGTTGCCATGGGCAAACCATGGCAGCAAATCCCGAAAGGGCTATATAATTATTTTAAATGCTCTAATGTAGGGGCCTTGGGATTGAGGGCCGGGTTGGATTCTTGCCAAATGATCGTTCCCGTCCCAGGATCGGCACACCATGAACTCACTTTCATTTATCGGTCCGATAGGGACGCCTGAACTCATTTTTCTCCTGATCCTCGCCGCGCCCGTGGTCGGCGGAGTGTTGCTTGTGGTGTTTTTGCTGAACCGGAAGAGCCCTGCGCCACCCGCCGCGGTTCCGCCCCCGCTGGTGGGAAACTCCTCTTCCGAGCACCGCCTCGCCGAGCTGGAATCGCTGCGATCCGGAAACCTTGTCAGCGATGACGAGTATGAGAAGAAGCGGAAGCAAATCCTCGATTCGCTGTAAGAATCTGTTTGAGATTCCCCCATGCGGACCGGTTTTCCCGACGGACATGGAATGGAGCCCCGGCAGGGGCATGAAATTTCCAGGTTCCCCGGGAGGCGGCTCTGATCGGGGAAGCTCTTCCGCTTGTCCCGGTCCCGGCCATGCGGCAGCCTCGCGACGTCATGCCGAAACGCTCTCCTCTTGCCCTGCTCCGCCATGTCGCCCTTGCGGAGGGCGTCTCCTTTTTGCTCCTGCTCTTTGTGGCGATGCCCCTCAAGTACTTCGCCGGAATGCCGATGGCCGTGAAAGCCGCGGGCTGGCTGCATGGCGCGCTGTTCCTTCTTCTTTGTGCCCTGCTGGTATAC
>CAZVSA010000351.1:3341-3924 GCA_964629955.1 uncultured Luteolibacter sp. | reverse complement strand
CCTCGAAACGTGATCGCACAAAAAACGGCCACGACTTTTCATAAAATGCTGTAAAACTTTCGGAGTGCTTCTTCCGAAAAGAAACAAGCCGCTCTTTTCGAGCGGCCTGTGAGGAAAAAACGATGGAGCGGGCGATGAGATTCGAACTCACGACATCCACCTTGGCAAGGTGGCGCTCTACCACTGAGCTACGCCCGCGTTGCTGATGCGCGTGCGGGGTTTCTACACCGGAGCAGGGGCGGGGCAAGCCAAATTTCGGAATTTTTGCGTGTTTATCCGGGCAAGGATGTTTTGTCTTTCCCCGCCCATGTCCGACAAGCTCGCCCAGATCATCGCAACCAAACATCAGGAGGTGGAAGCCCTCATGCCCCGCGCCGGAATGCTTCGCGCGGCGGCGTATCAGCGCAACGATTACGGAGGTTTCCGCAGCGCGCTGGACCGCGGGCCGCACCGGCTGGGCGTCATCGCGGAGGTGAAGAAATCCTCGCCGTCCGTGGGGCTGATCGATCCGGATTTCGATCCGGTCCGCCAGGCGGAACGCTATCTGGCGGGAGGCGCGTCGTGCCTCTCGATTCTAACGGAT
>CAZVSA010000351.1:0-3331 GCA_964629955.1 uncultured Luteolibacter sp. | reverse complement strand
TGAACAATATTTCCAGGGCTCGCTGAGCTATTTGACGAAGATTTCCACGTTCTCCGGGGCTCCGTTGTTGCGGAAGGATTTCACGATCCATGAGATCCAGATCCATGAGGCGGCGGTGTCCGGGGCGGATGCGATCCTGCTGATCGTGGCGGCGCTGGACGACGACACGTTGCGGAGACTTTACGATGAGGCGAAGTCGTTGACGCTCGACGTGCTCGTGGAGGTGCACGATCTGCCGGAGATGGAGCGCGCGCTGGAGCTGGGGGCGGATCTGATCGGAGTGAACAACCGGAACCTGAAAACCTTCGAGGTGAATCTGGAAACCACGGAGCGGCTTGCGGATGAGGTGCCGGATGACGTTTTGCTGGTGTCCGAGAGCGGGATCAAGACGCTGGAGGATGCGAGGCGGGTGCTGGAGGCGGGCGCGAACGCGGTGTTGATCGGCGAGTCGTTGATGCGGTCGCACGATCCTTCCCGGGAGATCGAGGCGTATCTGGAGCTGTCCCTTGAGGCGGGGGTATGAATTTCAATACACCCTTCTGGCCGCGTGGCTGAAATAGTGCTGGGTGAGGAGATCGGATAGTTTTTCAAACTCTTCCCCGAGGGCGGCGAGTTCTTCGGACGAGGGGGCGGTTCCGTCCTCGATGCGGCCGGCCAACGTGTGGACGGCTTCGGTGATCGCGGGGAAGAGTCCGGCGGCGTGGTCGCCGGGGAATCCGTCCAGCTCGCCGCGGATGATGTTGATCTGAAACGCGATGGAACGGGGGTTGGTGGGATCGAAGAAGATGAGGTCGAGCACGCCGTGCCATTGCGGTTTGGAGAAATGGCGGCGCCGGTAGGTCATGGAACTGTCGCAGATTTCCAGCAGCGGATCGAGCACGGGGAGATCGTGCGGCGAGGGGTTGGAAGCGGAGTGAAGCAGCGCGAGACCGCCGAGGGCGCGTTCCAGCCGGCGGCCGGTTTCGAGAAAGCGCCAGCCCTGGCCGCGGGTCATGTTTTCCGCCTGCATGCCGGAAAAGGCGGCGAGGTGGAGCACGAGGTGGTCGAGCGTGCGGAGGAGATCGGAGATTTTCGGGCGGAATGGGGGAGGCTGGACGATGGTTTCCAAGCGGTTGAAGAAGCGCCAGGTGTCATCGGAAAGGCGATCGCGTGCCGCGGCGGCGTTGAGGAGCAGGGAACGGGCGAGCCGGGCGACACCGCTGTCCTCCGTGGCATCGTGGACGAGCCGGGTGAGCGCGGGCAGGGATGCGGGATTTTTTTCCGGAGGGGCGGGGGATACACCGCAGCCTTTGGCAAGGAGGAGGCAGGCGTCGAGGAGGGGCTGATCGGATTGCCCCGCTTCACCGCTGAGGCTGTGGAGAGTGGAGCGGAGAAGCCGGGTGACGAGTTCCACCCGTTCGGAGTAGCGGCCCACCCAGAAGAGTTGTTCGGCGATCCGGCTGGGCACCTCCAGCGCGGAGGGATGCTGGGGGGCGAGGCCGCGGCGGACCTGGGGGGCGAGTTTTTCTGGAATCTGGCGGGCTTCCCCTTCCACCCACACGTCTTTGGTGAATCCGGCGTGAGCGGGCCAGAGTTGCGGAGGTTCGCCCGGTTTCCCCACCCGGGCCAGGCCGCCGGAGAGCGTGTAGGGGGCTCCCGGGGCATTGAGTGTGAAGGCCCGCCAGACGACCGGCCGGTCCTGCAAATTCCGCGAGTGAAGCGATGGGGCGTGGCTTGGTTTCACGGCAAGCTGGGCCACGAAATCGTGCGGGCGTTCCCCGATGGCGGCGATCCATTGGCGGCGCGCGTTCGGCGAGAGGGTGGAGCAGCGCAGCGGCAGGTGGGGGGCGCTTTGGAAGGCCGGAAGGAGGACGTAGCGGTCCAGTTCGTCGAGCACGGCGCGGCGGACGGATGTTTGGCCGAGCCACCAGGTTTCCACGAAAGGGAGCTTGAGCGGCTCACCGAGGACGGCGCGGCAGATGGCGGGGAGAAAGGGAAGGAGCGCGGGGGAGGTGGCGAATCCGCTGCCCGGTGCGTTGACCAGAGCGACGTTGCCGGAGCGCCACGCTTCGAGCAGCCCCGGCACGCCGCCGCCGGAGGATTGCCAGAATTCGAGGGGATCGAGCGACTCGTCGTCCAGTCGGCAGGCGACGCCGTCGATGCGCCGCAGTCCCGAGAGGGTTTTGAGGTAGAGTCGCCGTTCGCGGACGGTGAGATCCGCGCATTCCACCAGCGGAAATCCCAGCAGGCGGGCCTTGTAGGCGTGCTCGAAGTAGGAGGGATGCCGGAAGCCCGGGGTGAGGAAAACGATGTTCGGAACCTGGCCGCGCGAGGGGGACAGGGCGTGGAGGGTTGCGCGTTCCAGATCAAAAAACGGGGTGAGCCGGGCGACCTGTGCGGCCTCGAAAATGTCCGGCAGGATGTTCGAGGATACGATGCGGTTTTCCAGCGACTGGCCGAGCCCGCCGGGGACGGCGGTATGGTCGCGCAGGACGGTCCAGACGCCCTCGGGAGTGCGGACGAGATCGCAGCCGGAACTGACGAGATGGTGGCCTCCGAGGGGGGGGATGTTGCGGACGCCGTGCAGGAAGGCGGGATTTGAATGAACCAGATCCGGCGGCAAAAGCCCCTCTTTCATGAGGTTTCCGGGGCCGTAGAGATCGGCGAGGACGGCTTCGAGGACGCGCATCCGCTGCGAAAGACCGGCGGAGATCCGCTGCCATTCCTCCTTTGAGATCACGAGCGGAATCGGGTCCAGCTCGTAGGGTTGCCCGCTGCCGCCCGCATCGCGGTAGACGTTGAAGGTGGTTCCGAGGTCGTCGGTCATCCGCTTCGATGCGGCGAGCAGGGCTTCGCGTTCCTGAACCGTCCAGCGGGTGATGCGGGTGGCGAGGTTTTGCCAGGGGGCGCGCATGTTGCCGTGGCGGTCGAGCATTTCATTCCATGGCGCGGCGTCCCCGCGGGAGGGGGCGATGGCGGGAGCGGGGGCTCGGGTGCGCGGAGACATGCGGGAAAGGACCGTCCGGGAACGTCCTCACAGGCTGTTCGGGATCGCGCGCAAGTCCAGCGTGAAGGGGAAATCCGGGCTGGGAGGCGGCTCGACGGCCCGCATTTTTCCGCCGGTGTGGCCGTGGCGGAAGAAACGGGCGAGCCTGCGGGCCTCCGCTTCGTAGGAATTCACCGGGAAGGTTTCGTGGTTTCTGCCGCCCGGATGCGCGGCGTGATAGGTGCAGCCGCCCAGCGATCTTTCGTTCCAGGTGTCCAGCAGATCGAAAACCAGCGGAGTGTGCGGCGGAATGTCCGGATGCAGGCAGCTCGGCGGCTGCCATGCGCGGGAGCGGACCCCGGCAAC
>CAZVSA010000350.1:0-3945 GCA_964629955.1 uncultured Luteolibacter sp. | reverse complement strand
TGGGGATTTCCTACGGGGAGGCCGACCGCATCGCGAAGATGATCGAGGCGAAGCCCGGCGTAACTCTCAAAAAAGAGTGGGAGGGGAAGCCCGAATTGCGCGAGCTGATCGAAAGCTCCACCACCTACCGCGAGCTTTGGGACTACGCGCTCAAGCTGGAGGGGATCAACCGCAACGTCGGCGTCCATGCCGCGGGTGTCGTGATCGGCGATCGCCCGCTGGACGAGCACGTCCCTCTCACCCGGGGAAACGAAGGCGAGGTGGTCACCCAATACGACATGGGCGCGATCACCGATGTCGGCCTGTTGAAGATGGACTTCCTCGGGCTGAAGAACCTCACCGTCATCCAGGCGGCGGTGGAGCATATTCGTGAGAGTATTCCGGGTTTCCGCATCGAGGATGTGCCTCTGGACGATTCAAAAACCTTCGAGATCCTCAACCGGGGCGAGACGATGGGCGTGTTCCAATTGGAATCCGGCGGCATGGTCGAAACCTGCCGGAAATATGACATCCAGAGCATCGACGACATCATCGACCTCATTGCCGTCTATCGCCCCGGCGCGATGCAGTTCATCGACCAGATGCTCGATGTGAAAAAAGGCCGGAGGAAGCCGATGTACGAGCATCCGCTGCTGGAAACCGTCTGCGGCTCCACCAACGGCGTCATGATCTATCAGGAGCAGGTTCAGAACGCGGCGAAGCTCCTTGCGGGATACACGCTCGGCGGCGCGGACCTCCTCCGCCGCGCGATGGGCAAGAAGGACCCGAAGAAGATGGCCGAGGAGCGGTCGAAGTTCGTCGAGGGTGCGGCGAGGACGAACGGAATCGAGGCCAAGCTTGCGAATCAGATTTTCGAGAAAATCGAGATGTTCGCCGGGTACGGATTCAACAAATCCCACTCCGCCTGCTACGGCCACATCTCCTACTGGACGGCTTACCTCAAGGCGAACTTCCCCGTGGAGTTCATGGCCGGTTTGCTCTCCAACGAAATTCACAATACGGACAAGATCAGCGTTTTCGTGTCCGAGTGCCACCGGATGAACATCGAAATTCTTCCGCCCGATCTCAACGCCTCGCAGCTCCGCTTCTCCCCGGAAACCACGCCCACCGGTTCACGCGGCGTCCGCTACGGCCTCGCCGCCATCAAGAACTGCGGCGAGGGAGCCATGGCCGCCGCCATCGCCGAACGGGAAGCGAATGGGAAATTCGCCTCGCTCGACGACTTCGCCACGCGGCTGGATTCCAAAGTCGTCAACAAACGCATTCTGGAAAACCTCGTGAAAGCCGGTGCGCTTGACTGGACCGAAGAAACCCGCGCCGGAATGTTCGAGCGCCTCGAACAGGTGGTGGCTTCCGCTTCCTCGGCCCAGCGCGACCGTGCTTCCGGCCAGGCATCGATGTTCGATGCGATGGACTTCACCCCGCCACCCGCGGCGTCCGCCAGCCGGAGCGGCACCCGCAACGTCCCGGAATGGTCGAAGGACGAGCGCCTTGCCCACGAGAAGGAACTGCTTGGTTTTTATGTAACGGGTCATCCGCTCGACAAGTTCCGCAGTGTCATCGATTCCGCCCGCTACCGCCGTCTCGTGCTGGTGGACGATCTCGATCTGACGAATCCGCGCGAACGTTTTGCTTTCGCCGGGATGGTCCGCACTCTGGATGCAAAGGTCACCAAAACCGGAAAACCATTCGGCGTGCTCACGCTGGAGGATTTCACGGGGAGCGCGGAAATCATGCTGTGGGGGGAGACCTTCGTTCCCGCCCGTGATGCCGGGATTCTGGAGCCGGGAAAGATCATCAAATTGAAATGCGCCGTTCAGGTGGATGACCGCACCGGAGGCCGCCGTCTCACCGGATACGAGCTTTCCGAGCTGAAACCCAAACGCGGTTCCTCCAACGGGAAAGGGCCGCTGGAGCTTGTGCTGTGGACGACGCGCCACAGCGAACGGGACCTCGATGAGATTCAGGATGCCTTGAAAAGCCATCCCGGAAGCACTCCCGTGATCCTCCATTTCCAGAACAGCGCCGGCCGGAGGGTGAGCGTGGAGGCTGGGGAGGCGTTCCGGATCAAACGGAACGCCTTGTTGGAGGAATCCCTCGCCCGCTGGCTGGAAGAGGAGTGAAGAAGGAGAGGTTATTCGTTATTTGTTATTTGGGGGAAGACTCCGGACTCTCCTCTCTCCGCTTATTTGGAGAGATAGCCGCTGACGCCGTTGTGGTCGGGGATCATGGCTTCGTCGCCTTTCTCCCAGTCCATCGGGCAGACTTCGCCGTGTTGCTCGAAGTGCTGGAGGGCGTCCACGACGCGGAGGCATTCGCGGATGGAACGGCCGAGGGGCATGTCGTTGACGACCTGGTGGCGGACGATGCCTTCCTTGTCGATGAGGAAGAGACCGCGGTAGGCGACGAGTTCACCGATGACCTGGATGTCGCCTTCGTCGTCGGTGGTGTAGTCGCCGGCGAGGACGTCGTAGTCCTCGGAGATGGTTTTGTTGATGTCGGCGACGAGCGGGTAGTTGACGCCCTGGATGCCGCCTTTGTTTTTCGGGGTCTGGAGCCAGGCCCAGTGGGCGAATTCGGAATCGGTGGAGCAGCCGACGACGGCGACGTCGCGTTTTTCAAACTCAGGGAGTTCTTCCTGGAAGCGGTGGAGTTCGGTGGGGCAGACGAAGGTGAAGTCCTTCGGGTAAAAGAAGAAAACGACGTATTTTTTTCCGCGGTATTGATCGAGGGAAAAGTCCTCGATGATGGTTTCGCCTTTGACGGCTTTCGCGCGGAAGGAGGGGGCTGGTTTGCCAACGAGTACGGCCATGGTGTGGATTGATTGAGGTGATGATGGTTTGGCTGGGTGCGTTTTTCACGCGCCCGCGGCTCGGTAGGAGACGGCGGGGAGAGGGGCAAGCAAAGTTTTGTTCCGGGCCGACGCATCAAAAAAATGGATTCACCGCAAAGGCAGGGAAGAGGTTATTGGTTATTTGTGATTCGTTATTGGTGAAGAAGGTGCCTTCGCGTCCCTTTGCGATCTTCGCGGCTTTGCGGTGAAATGAAAACCACCGTCCTTTGATGCGTCAGCCCTGAGTTCTTTCTGGCGGTGCGGGGTGGTTTCATCCAGGTTGCACGACGATGAGAAGCCCCGGTCCTTCATTGCTCGAAACGTATCGTCCTCATGCGGGCCTGCCTCCGCTTGCGGGAATCGCGGATTTTCCAACGGCATCGGCGGGCGGGCTTTCCGTCGATGAGTGCGTGGCCCGGCTGAAGCGCTGCCACTGGATGTTCCGGCGTTTGCACGGGATTTTCATCCACCGGCTGACGAGCGAGCCGGTTTACGAGCTGAAGATGGCATTCAGCCTTCACGCCCATTACTGCGCGGAGCATGCGGCCGCATTGCGGAAGCGGGTGGGGGAGATGCGGGAACCGCCTTTGGGCCTGAACGTGGCGCCGGATGAGGGGCTTGAGGTGTGTTTCGATGAAATCCTCGCGGCCCCGGACACCGCGACATTGCTTCACGGAATCTATGCCGTTGCGATGCCCGGACTGGAGGCTTGTTTGGCAAGGCATCTGGAGGAAACGAATCCGCTGTTGGATCATCCATCGCTCCGGGTTTGCCGTTTCGCGCTGCTGGAGGTGCGCGAAATGAACGAGTATGGAAGGCAGGCGCTGGAGGCATTCGCGGATGGGACGGACCGCTCGGAATGGACGGGAGTTCTTTCCGGATTGTTGGCGGGAGAAAAAATCGAGCGGCGGTATTCCGCGAATCCGCCTCCCTACGATCCGGTGCCGCGGAGAGACGGGCGGTTTCCGGATCCCTACAACATGGGCGTGCATGCGGAGGCATTTCTCTACGATGAGGCGATGCCGGTGGAGCCGAAGACGCTGATGTTGTATTACAAGCGTCTGCGCCAGGATCGAGGCCATCATTTCCGGCACGTCGATCTCGCGCAGCCG
>CAZVSA010000349.1:0-3952 GCA_964629955.1 uncultured Luteolibacter sp. | reverse complement strand
GCAAAGACGGCGAAGGTGTAAGGCCGCCGTAAAGCGAGTCGGACGATCCACATGGAAGATTAGTGCGGTTAAATGGGTGATTTGAAGGAAGAGAGCCCGAGTCACAACTTGATTACGATCTTCCCAAACTGCTGTCCCGATTCGAGGTAGCGGTGTGCGGCGGCAATGTCATCAAATGCAAACTCGCGATCGATTGACGGCTTCAAACTGCCGCTTTGAAATCCGGCGAGAATGAATTTCATCGCAATATCCAACCGGAGAGGATCTCGTGTTAGATCACCCACAACATACCCTTTGATCGTGGCAGCCTGTCCGACGATAGGCAGAACCGGCATGGCGATCGGCTCCCGGCTGAGGTCGCCGTAAACCAGAACGATGCCGCCAGAGGTGAGGGACGCTACAAGCTTCGGCAGCAAGCTGCCTCCCACGGCGTCGAATGCGATGCGGGCACCTTTGCCGCCGGTGAAATCCCTCACCGCTGTTACGACGTCTTGCTCCTCGGTTGCAATCACGTGGGCTGCCCCTGCATCGAGAAGCCGTTGGCGTTTCGCGCTGGTCCGCGTAAGCGCGACAGGTGTCGCACCGAGCATCTTTGTCAACTGGATCGCCGCAAGGCCAACACTGCTGGAGGCGGCGTCAATGAGAACCACGTCGCCTGCCCCCACCTTTGCCTCTTCGACGAGAGCGCCATATGCCGTGAGGAACATGGCCCAGATCGAGGCTCCTTGCTCGAAAGTCATTCCCGGCGGCAACGGCACCGCCGCGTGGCCGGGCGCCAGGACGGTCTCGCCATACATCGCATAATCATTTAATGAGAAGGCTGGCACGATGGAAACGGGGTCGCCTTCCGTGAGGGTCGCGATACCTTCTCCGACAGCGTCAACGATGCCTGATGCCTCGTATCCCAAGCGACCGGGGAAGGTTGGTTCCTCCACGTAGTCGTTCTCCCGGATCATTACATCAGCGCGGTTCAAACCGATGGCACGCACCTTGAGACGTATTTCTCCCGGCCCCGGAACCGGAATGGGGAGTGAAATGAATTCCAGGACTTCGGGGCCACCATTTCGGCTTATCTGGATAACGCGTGTTGATTGTTTGCTCATGACGTAAGATTGGAGATTTTTTGCATGGATCTGCTCGTCGGTTTCCGACGAGCATCGATTGCCCGGCTCATCCCGGGAGAGTTAGATTGGGAGCAGCGCGGGAAGCACGTCAGGCCAGCCGGAAACCGCCATCAATGGCCAACTCCGTGCCGACAATATTGGAGGAATCTTCCGAGAGCAGGAAACGCGCGGCTTTGGCGCATTCCTCGGAGGTGCCAAGTCGTTTGAGAGGAGACTTCTCGATCATTGCGGCGACAAAGCCCTTCTGCGTTTCCTCATCAAAGCCACCCTTGCCGAGGATGGGCGTGTCAATCGGCCCCGGACTGAGCACGTTGACGCGAACCCCACGCGGGGCGAGTTCGATGGCGAGCACGCGGCTGAAGGAATTGACCGCGGCTTTGGTGGCGGAATAGATCGAAGAGCCGGGGAACGCCGTGCTGCCCGCGATGGAGGACGTGAAGACTACCGAGCTTGGGTTTTTCAGCAGCGGCAGCAGGGACTGAAGCTGGAAGTAAAGGCCGCGCACATTGACGTTGAACTGGCTGTCATACTCCTGCGGGGTGACGCTCTCAAAGGGAGTGAAAGTGACCACACCGGCATTCAGGAACGCGCCGTCGAGATGGTCAGCGTGCTCTTTCACCGCCGCGCCAAGACCCTGCGCGGAGGCCAGATCCGCAGCGTCGGACTGGATGACAATGGCTTCCGGCAGCGTCTTCTTCGCCGCCTCCAGTGTGGCCGGATTGCGCCCGGTGACGATCACCTTCGCGCCCTCCGAGATGAGAAGCTGCGCCGTGGCGAAACCGATGCCGGTGGTTCCGCCGGTGATGAGGATGACTTTGTTTTTCATGGATTTGGTTTGTTCGTTGGTTCGGAATCAATGGACCATTGAGGCAATCGCAAGCCGCATTGTCGGTGCCTTTGTTCGGTATTACTGAACTTTGAAACCAGCCCTGTCAAACGCCAAGTCGTAAAAGTTTGGAAAACCGGCGGCACAGGTTCCCGGCGTCCTGTGCTCACAGGCCCGAAAACGGACGTCCAATAGTTCTTATTCCGTGAACTATTGCACTTTTCGGGGATCGTGTCACATTGAGCGCATTCAACACGCGAGAACGCCATGAGACCGCTTTACCATCCGCCTTTGGAGGAGATCACCGTGCAGGGTCTCCTCTACGCCCTGTCCGATCCCGTCCGGGTCTGCATTTATGTGGGACTTCGGGACGCCAGTTGCGCCCAGAATTGCACCACCTACCTGAACGTGGGAGACGACCCGCTCCCGAAATCGACGCTCTCCCAGCACTTCAAAATCCTTCGCGAAGCCGGCCTCATCCGCAGCGAGCGCAAGGGCGTGGAACTGCACAACTTCTCGCGCTGTCCCGAGCTGAAAAACACCCGTTTCGCCCCCATGATCACCGCCATCGTGCAAGCCTACGAGAACGAACAAAAGGCCAAGGCAAGCAAGGCGCGGTCCGGCGGCGGCTGAAAGATCCTGTTGGCCGGAACGAAAGGGAGGGAGAAAGGGAGTTGTTGACTCACTGACTCACGAGGCGGAAGAGACCTGCTCTCCGGGCGTCACGAGAACCACCTTCGGGAAGTAGATCCGGTAGCGGGCGGTATCCACGGTCGCGATGGGCAAGCGGAGGATTTCCGCGTGCGCTCCGATGAAAAAATCGGGAAGCGGCATCTTGCGGCCGGTCTCCAGTCCCGATTCCCGGCGGGCTTCGAGACACGAACGAAAGCCCTCGGCGGCGCGAGGAGAGGCGGCGCAAGGCAAATCGAGAAACAGGATGCCGAGCCGCTCCAGGCGCTGCGGCACGGACTCCGGGTCGCGATCTCCGACGGCCAGTTCCGCAAGGATCACTGCATTGACAGCGGCGCCATCCCCCGTCAAGGCGCCGAGCAGTGTCTCTTTCGCCCAGGCATGGAAGGGGGAAACGGGATCGGAAGCGTAGATCAGGGTGTTGGTGTCGAAGAGAGTCACCATTCGCGTGTTTTCGATCTCAAGGATTCCCAAGTCATCGCAGGGGTGAGCGGACCCGCTTCGAGCAACGCCTCCAATGCGGCGCGGCTTTTCGACGGGTGATGCGCCGGCACCAGCTTCGTCAACTCCATACGACCGGCGCCGATCTCGCGCACTTGGTAGACTTCTCCCGGCTCCGAATCCGGAAGCACCACCCTCCTTTTCTGATCCGTTGTCACTGTCTTCATGGTGGGATGATCCCACCCGTTAGCCTCTCTGTCAACCGCCAGGGATCAAGGGTCGGGATCAAGCTTTACGCGAAGGCGTGAAGCGCGTGAGACTCACTCCTCGCCGTCATAGTAGTCCAGAGCTTCACCGCGAAACACGCGGCGCTCCGGGGAATGCACGCCCCACTTTTTGCTGTCGGGGTAATAAACCGATTCGCCCATCGGATTGTCCGCCACGACGTAGAGAACCAAATCCTCTGTGCCGTCGTTGATGAGTTGGTGGGGTTCGTTCGGTTTGAAGAGAAACGCATCACCCGGCCCGATGGGTGTCGTTCCGTCCTTGTCCCGCGCCTGACCCGTCCCGGAGATGACGTGATAGAACTCCCACTGCTGGCTGTGCAGATCACCTTGCCCGGATCGAAACTCCGGGGGATTTCGCCGGATGGCTGACCGAAGCCAAGCCCCGTATCGTTGTCGGGGTAGAGTCGGTTGCGATCCAGATTTCGATCGACCATCTGACGAAACTGGTGAAATGCCCGCCGGAGGAAACCGGGGAACCCAGATCGTTGCCGGTTTCCATTCCGGCCACGATCAGTCGCGAAGGAAATCGGGTGATCGTGTCTGCCGGGATTTCCTTCAAACCACGTCGGGGCCGGTCGGAAATC
>CAZVSA010000348.1:3722-3990 GCA_964629955.1 uncultured Luteolibacter sp. | reverse complement strand
GCGGTCTCGCCCTACCTTGCCTGGGCCACGGTAAAAGTTCTCCGGCTTGCACCGGGGCGGGGGAGCGCATACGAACTGCGCGGCAATGGCAGCGGACTACACGGAAGCGGACATCAAATCACTCGATTGGCGGGAACACATCCGGATGCGCCCGGGGATGTACATCGGAAAACTTGGCGACGGTTCGTCGCCGGAGGATGGCATCTACATTCTGCTGAAGGAGGCGGTAGATAATTCGATCGACGAGCACATCATGGGATACGGAAAG
>CAZVSA010000348.1:0-3712 GCA_964629955.1 uncultured Luteolibacter sp. | reverse complement strand
GAAAGGAAATCCGCGTGACCATCGATGACGAAGGCCGGGTGGAGGTGCGGGATTTCGGCCGGGGGATTCCGCTGGGGAAACTTTTCGATTGCGCGGCCCAGATCAATACGGGGGCGAAGTACGACAGCGAGGCGTTCAAGAAATCCGTTGGCTTGAACGGTGTGGGGATCAAGGCCGTCAACGCTCTTTCCACGTTTTTCGAGATCCAGGCGTGGAGGGAAGGGCAGACGAAGGCGCTGGAGTTTTCCCGGGGGCAGCTGACGCTGGACATGAAGAACCCGAGGTCCGACGACGGGGTGAACGGGACGCGTCTCGCCTTCGAGATCGACCGGGGGATTTTCCCGCCGAAGACGAAATTCCGCGAGCCGTTCGTGGAGAAGATGTGCCGGTATTATTCCTATCTCAATCCGGCGCTCACGGTGGTTTTCAATGACAGGAAGTTCCGTTCCAAGGACGGTCTGCTGGATTTGCTGCGGGAGGAAATGGAGGGGGAAGCCCTTTATCCACCGATCCATTTGATCGGCAAGGACATCGAGGTCGCCTTCACCCACAGCGCCGAGAGCGGGGAGGAATACTACAGCTTCGTGAACGGCCAGAGCACCTCGCAGGGGGGCACCCACCTCGCGGCTTTCCGGGAGGCGCTGGTGCAGGCGTTCCGCGGTTTCTACAAGAAGCAGTACGATCCCTCGGACATCCGCGCGGGCATCGAGGCGGCGGTCTCCGTGAGAATCATCGAGCCGGTGTTCGAGTCGCAGACGAAAACGAAACTCGGCTCCAACACCATCGCGCCGGAAGGAGAATCGCTGCGGACGTTCATCGGAACTTTCCTCAAGCAGAGCCTCGACAACTACCTGCACAAGAATCCCCAGACGGCGGAAGCGATCCAGAAGCGCATCATGGCCGCGGAGCGCGAGCGGAAGGATCTCAAAGGCGTGCAGAAGCTCGCCCGCGAGCGGGCGAGGCAGGCGAAGGTGCACAACAAGAAGCTGCGCGATTGCCGGGTCCGATACGACAGCAAGCACAAGCGCCGCGAGGAATCCACACTGTTCATCACCGAGGGGGATTCGGCGTCAGGCTCCATCACGAAAAGCCGCGATGTGGAGACGCAGGCGGTGTTTTCGCTCCGTGGAAAGCCGCTGAACACCTACGGGTTGGCGAGGAAGATCGTTTACGAGAACGAGGAGTTCGCATTGTTGCAGGCTGCCCTGAACATCGAGGATGGCATCGACTATCTGAGATACAACAAGGTGGTGATCGCAACGGACGCGGACGTGGACGGTATGCACATCCGCCTGCTGTTGATGACGTTCTTTTTGCAGTTTTTCCCGGAGATGATCCGGGACGGGCATTTGTATATTCTCCAGACGCCGCTGTTTCGGGTGCGGAACAAGAGGGAGACGATCTATTGCTACGATGAGCCGGAGAGGCAGAAAGCGCTGGGCAAATTGGGCAAGTCCGCGGAGATCACCCGGTTCAAGGGGCTCGGGGAGATTTCACCCGATGAATTCGCGTTCATGATCGGCCCGGACATGCGGCTCGATCCCGTGGAATACGAGGAAGGAAAGGGCGTGAAGGAGCTGCTGGCGTTTTACATGGGGAAAAACACCCCGGACCGGCAGGAATTCATCATCGAAAACCTGCGGGACGATGTGGACAAGCAGGTGGAGGTGGCTTGATTTCTCAAGCCGCCTTCCGGCGCCGGAAAACGCAGAGGCTTCCCGCGGCGAAAAGAAGCGTGGTGCCGGGTTCGGGGACGATGTTGTAGCCCAGCTCGCTCAAAACCGCGAGATCGGCGGGGGTGTAAGTCCGTTCCATGGTGCCGATCAGGATGGATGCATTCATGGTGGCTCCCACACCCGCGGCGAAATGGCTGAGGCTGGACCCCGGCTCAAATGGATCGGGTGAATGGATGTCAAAAACTCCCCCTGCGGTGAAAATCTGTATCGTGCCGGAGGTGGGATCGGCGGAGGTTCCCAGATATTGGCCTGTGGAGCTCACCAGGGCATTGCCGCCGCCATCCCGGAGCAGCGTGTCGTAAAGGGAATAAGTTCCGTCGATTCGCTGGGTTCCGTCGGAATCAATCAACGATGTGAACCCCATGGCGTGGGTCAGCTCGTGCAGGACCACGCTGTAAAGATCGGACTGCCCTGCGGTGGGAGCCTGCGTGTGGTCGGAATTCCAGGATTGGCCGAAGTTGATCCAGCCGGAGGCATGGGAACCGGAGACCGGGGTGGAACCGGTGAGGATGACATCGCGCAGGATGCCGCCATGAACTCCGGCATCCAGGTAGTATGATGTCCCCATCGAGCCGAGAGTGAGGCTGCCCGGATCGAACAATGATGTGCTCCAGGTGATGTCCACCGTGGCGTCATGATCCAACACCGTGTTGATGTAGGAGGCCACGGCGTCCACCGTTGCCCGGCGGGCCGTCCCGAAAACCGGATCGTCGAATCCGAGACCGCTTCCGTCGTCTTCGTAGGTGAAGTGGAAGGTGATCGCTCCGTTTGCCGGGAGAGCGATCAGGCCGAGCAGGGCGATCGCCGCAAAATGAGGTTTGAAATTTTTCACAAGTGAGAAGCTACGAGTGTCCTGATATTTTTCCAAGAAGAAAGAGAGGGAATGGGGGGCGGAGCCGATTTTTTTTCAATTTCCTGTGGCGGGGACGGAGCGTCGGGCAGGAGTTGCTTTGGGGCGGCGACCGGTGATCGCCGCTACAGTTGGAGATACTTCGCCGCTTGCTCGACATCCTTGTCACCACGGCCGGAGAGGTTGGCGATGAATGAGGGAAGGTTGTAAGGATTTCGTGCTACCTTCTGGACGATTTCCGCCTGAATATGAGCAGCTTCTTGTCTTCCGGATTGTGAAGGTGGACTCCGTTGGCCCGCATGGTGTCAAAGTCCATGGTGAACTTCCAGTGATCGTTGCCTCCAGCCGTGATCATGAAGGTGTCGGGTCCGACGATCCTCCATCCGAAGTGATCGGCTTCACCTGTATCGATGGTAATTTTCCCGGCGGGGTGAAACCTCCAGACTTTGCTGCGGTCGCCCAACCAGAACCATTCGGTATGGTCAAAATGCCTGTTGGCAAGGCGGCGTGTCCCTCCTCCCGGAGCGTCCGTGACGAGATTTAGCTTTAGATCGGCGATTTGCTGGCGAAGCGGCGAGGATGCGGGCAGCCGGGATTCGGCGGAGGCGAGGGCTTTCAGGTGATCCGCGGTGGCGGCGTCATATTTTGGAGCGAAGTCTTTTTCGATGGATTCGAGGGCGGCGAAGTATTTCTCGTGGTTCCTTTGTTGGATCCTGGTCAAACCTTCGGGAGGTTCTTGGTCGGAATCTCCGGCCAGGATATCAACACGTAATTTCAGGAGGGCGGTGACCTGCTCCACCTCACCTTTCGTGCTGGCAGCCTTTTCCGCGGATTCGATTTCCGCGACATAGCCCGTCGTCACTTTTTCCATCGCGGCCGTGCGAGCGGCATCAAGGGTTGTTATCTGTTCGGCGTGCCTTTTGGCTGCATGTGCAAGTTCCGGCGGCAGTTGGAGAACGGGCTCCTGCCCCCGGACACCAACCGGAAGCGCCAAGGAAAAGAGAAGCAGGGCTATTGTTCTCATGAGAGATCAGCCCTAAAACCCGGTGCCGATGGCGGCAAGGCAAAAAAGTCGTTCTACAACATGCCAAGGAACTTCGCCGCCTGTTCCACATCCTTGTCGCCG
>CAZVSA010000347.1:724-4000 GCA_964629955.1 uncultured Luteolibacter sp. | reverse complement strand
TGGAAGTCCGGGTGGGGGAAACCGTTCCCGGCAAAGCGCCGGAGGACAACCGCTGAAATCATGGAAGGGGCGATCAAATGGTTCAGCCGCAATCATGTGGCGGGAAATTTCCTGATGCTGTGTCTGCTGCTGGCGGGGTTCAGCACGTGGTTCAAGTTGAAGAAGGAGATTTTTCCCGAGGTGGGGATCGATGCGATGGTGGTGAGGATTCCTTATCCCAACGCGACACCGGAGGAGGTGGAGCGCGGGGTGTGCGTGCCGGTGGAGGAGGCCATCGCCGATTTGCAGGGGATCAAGAGAATCCGTTCGAGCGCGGCACAGAACATGGGGGTGGTGACGGTGGAGGTGGAGACGGGATACGACGTTCGGAATGTGATGAACGACGTGAAATCCCGGGTGGATGCGATCGACAATTTTCCCGAGGAAGCCGAAACGCCTGTGCTGGAGGAACTTCTCCTGCGCGCGCCGGTGATGAGCCTCGCCCTCACCGCGGATACGGATGAGGCCACGCTGCGCAGGCTGGCGGAGCGGATCCGCGACGATCTGCTGACGTATGAAGCTCCTCCGCCGGATTCCTTCGGCGCGTTCATGTCGAATCTGGTGAAGGGGAAACCAAGCATTTCCCAGGTGGAGATCGCGGGAACGAGGCCGTATGAAATTTCCATCGAGGTCTCCGAGGACAGGCTGCGGCAGCTCGGGCTGAAGCTCGGGGATGTGGCGGCGGCGGTGCGTTCGACCGCGGTGGATCTGCCGGGCGGATCGGTGCGGACGGAGCGCGGCGAGGTGATTCTGCGGGCGTTGGGAAAACGCTATGAGGCGAGGGATATGGAGGACGTGGCACTGGCCACGAGGGCGGATGGCAGCGTGGTGCGGCTGGGGGATGTGGCGGAGTTGTTGGATGGCTTTGAAGATATGGATTTGACGAGCCGTTTTGATGAAAAAAACGCGCTCGTGATCAATGTCTTCCGGGTGGGGAACGAGGATACGCTGGAACTCGCGGAGATGGTGAAAAGATATGTCGCGGGTTCCTCCTCGATGTTTCCGGAGGGGGTGGAGTTGTCGGTCTGGAACGACCAGAGCGCCTATCTGTCCGCGCGGCTTGCATTGCTGCAACGTAACGCCGCCATCGGGTTGCTGCTGGTGCTGGGAGTACTCGCTTTATTTCTGCGTCCGTCCCTTGCGTTTCTGGTGGCGCTGGGAATTCCGGTGGCGTTCGCCGGGGGGATCTGGCTGATGCCGGTTTTAGGCATTTCGATCAACATGATTTCGCTGTTCGCGTTCATCCTGGTGCTGGGGATCGTGGTGGACGACGCGATCGTGACGGGGGAGAACGTGTATAGGCGCATCCAGCGCGGCGAGCATCCGCGGATCGCGGCGTTCAAGGGAACGCAGGAAGTGAGCGTGGTGGTGATTTTCGGCGTGTTGACGACGGTGGTGGCGTTCACGCCGATGCTGGGATTGAGCGGGGTGAGCGGAAAGATCTGGCCGAACATCCCGCTGGTGGTGATCCCGACGCTGTTGTTTTCCCTGCTGCAATCGAAGTTCGTCCTGCCCGCCCATCTGGCGCTGCTTTCCCCGACCGACAGGACGAAAAAGGTGAACGTGCTGTTCCGCATGCAGCGGAAGATCGCGGATGGGTTGGAGAGGTTCGTGGAGAATGTCTATCAGCCCTTGTTAGGGAAGCTGCTGCATTGGAGGTATGTGACGGTGGCGGTGTTCGTGGCGGTGTTTCTGTTCAGCATCGGGCTGGTGGGAAGCGGCTGGATCCGGTTCCACTTTTTCCCGGATGTGGAAGGGGACATCCTGAGCGCGAAGGTGGAATTGGTTCAGGGGGTTCCATTCGAGGAAACGGAAAAGGTGGTGCGGCGTCTGGAATCGGCGGCGCTGGAAGTGGGCGAACGTTTCCGGGACAAGGACGGGAAACCGGTGCTCCGGCATCTCCTGAGCAGCGCGGGCACCCAGCCGTTTATGACCGGGTTCAACCCCGATGGCCCGCCCAGGGCGACTCACATCGGGGAGGTCACCCTCGAGCTTTCCCCGGCGAGCAACCGGGACGTTTCCTCCACGGAGCTGGTGGCGGAATGGCGCAGGCTCGCGGGGAGGATTCCGGGAGTGGTGGAGCTTTCGATTCAGGCGGAGACGGCGACGGCGGGGAATCCGATCGACGTGACGCTCACGGGTGCGAATCTGGAGATGCTGGAAGAAGCCACCGGGTTCGCGAAGCAGGGGCTCGCGACGTTTGCCGGGGTGATCGACATCGCGGATTCCAACCGGGCGGGAAAGGACGAGCTGAGGTTTTACGAGCTGACGCCGGCGGGGCGGGCGCTGGGTTTCCGGCTGGAGGATGTGGCGGCGCAGGTGCGCGACGCGTTTTATGGAAACGAGGTGCAGCGTCTGCAACGCGGGCGGGACGAGGTGAAGGTGATGGTGCGCTATCCGCGCGAGGCGCGCAGGACGTTGGCAAGTCTGGAGGAGATGAAGATCCGGACGCCGGGAGGGGATGAGGTTCCGCTGGGGGAGGTGGTGGTGTTCGAGCCGGGCCGCGGCCCTGCGGTGATTCAGCGCACGGACCGGCAGCGTTCGATCAAGGTGACGGCGGATCTGGAACCGGGCGTCAACGCGAATGAGGTGATCGGCGGAAATCCGATGGCGGGGTTGCAGGAATCGCTTCGCCGTTGGTTCAAGTTCGTTCCCAAGCCCGAGAAGACCGGTTTTACGGACAAGGTGCTGGACGAGATTCCCCTTCGTTTTCCGGGTGTCCGTTATTCGTTCGAGGGAGAGCAGAAGGATCAGGCGGACAGCGTCCGGGAGATCGGGCTCGGTTTCATCGGGGCGTTGATCGTGATGTACATCATGATTTCCATCCCGCTGCGCTCCTACAGCCAGCCGCTGATCATCATGGCGGTGATTCCCTTCGGCCTGGTGGGGGCGATCTGGGGGCATGTGATCATGGGCATCGATCTGAGCATCATGTCGATGTGCGGCATGGTAGCGCTCGCGGGGGTGGTGGTGAACGACAGCCTGCTGATGGTGGATTTCGTCAACCGCCACCGGAGCGAATCCCCGACGCTCCGCGAAGCGGCGGTGAGGGCGGGCGGTGCGAGGTTCCGCGCGATTATCCTGATTTCCCTCACCACGTTCGCGGGGATCATGCCGATGGTGCTGGAGCAGGACATGCAGGCGCGTTTCCTGATTCCGATGGCGGTTTCCCTGGGTTTCGGGATTTTGTTTTCGACCACCATCACGCTGTTTCTGGTGCCGATGGTTTACATGATT
>CAZVSA010000347.1:0-714 GCA_964629955.1 uncultured Luteolibacter sp. | reverse complement strand
CCTGGCAGTTTTGTCATCGCTGGCGGTGACAGCGTAGCGGCCCTCGCGGTCGGTCGTGGTGGTGTTTCTGGTGCCGATGGTTTACATGATTCTGGAGGATGTGGCGGGCCTGCTGAAGAGGAAGAAACGCGGAAAAGAAGATTCTCCCGCGGAGGAGGCTTTGGCCGGGGAAAATCCTTGAATGCGGGGCGTGCTCGCGGGAGGGGATTTCCAGGGCGGACGTATCAAAAGACGGGCGTTTTCATTTCACCGCGAAGCCGCGAAGGTCGCAAAGGGACGCGAAGAGGGGGAATTGAGGATCGGAACCCGGAAAAACAGGAGCAACGTCACCCATCCGCTCCCGATCTCATCCGGAATTTTTCTCAGCGACCCTTTGCGACCTTCGCGGCTTTGCGGTACATTCATTGGTTTTTTGATGCGTCGGCCCTGAGGGGATTTCAGGCTGGCTTGACGCGGGGTGGGGGCGGAGTCATCCATTGCTTCATGAAATTGATCCGGATGGTTTTTCTGGGGGTGTTCGCGCCCTGTTGCATTGGTTCCGCACAAGATCAGGGAGCGCCGCCGCCTCTCCCTGCTTTGCCGGAAATCAGGGAGGACGCTTTTTCCGCGCCTCCCGAGGTTGTCGCCTCGGCGGTGAAAGCGGTGGAGGCTCTTGGAAAAGAGGTGGTGATGGGGCGCTATCACGCGACGATCGAACGGATGAACCCGCTGTGG
>CAZVSA010000346.1:0-4000 GCA_964629955.1 uncultured Luteolibacter sp. | reverse complement strand
TCGAGTAGAGGCGCTTGTAGTAGGCGACGGCATCGATTTCCTCGCCCTTGGGCAGGAGTGCCTGCAAAGCCGCGCGGATGAAGTTCGCGTTCGAGACGCCCGGGACTTCGGAGGGGTATTGAAACGCGAGGAAAATTCCGCCGCGGGAGCGCTCGTCGACGGACATGCCCAGAATGTCGCGCCCGTCCTGTGTGACGGAGCCGGAGGTGACGAGGTAGCTCTCGTGCCCGGCGATCACCTTGGACAGCGTCGATTTTCCGGAACCGTTGGGGCCCATGATGGCGTGGACTTCCCCCTTGGGGATCTCAAGGTTTACGCCATTGAGGATCGCGGTGCCGTCTTCGAGGGTTGCGTGGAGGTCTTGGATAAGGAGGCTCATGTGGAAAAAGTGGATTCAGGATTCCCCGATTCTGCCGCGGAGGGTGATTTCGATGTCGGTCACCAGCGCGCCTTCCGGCAGGTCGAGCACGTCGGAAAGCTGGATGCCCGGTTTGAAATGAACGTCGTGGATCGTGCCGCTTGCCCTGTCATGGAAATGGCCGTGGTCCTGGAGGTTCGAGCAATAGCGGGAGGGCTCGCGGTCGAAGTTGACCTGCTTGACGATGCCGTGCTGGACGAGCGCTTCGAGGCAGTTGTAAACGGTCGCCAGCGAGATGTGCGGCAGGCGGTCTTTCACCTGCATGAACACGTCATTGGCTGTAGGATGGCTCCGTTCCCGGACGATCAGCCGGTAAACCTCCTGTCGCTGGCGCGTCATGCGGAGGCCGGAAATCTCCTCCGGGATCTCAAGCTCGTTCGGGGTGTCTTGGGTTTGGCTGGCCATCGCGGCGGCAAGCTAGAGCGGTGGCGGCCAATATCAAGAATTATTCTAAATCTTATTTGTGAGTGCCTATTTACGCAGCAGGGTTTTTTCCCGGGGCTTTCGCGAAAAGCCCCGCTGCGGAAAGGCGGCGCGCTTTTGGCGTGTAATCTCCCGGTTGCGAGGCCACGCTGCGCCGCGAAAATTCCGATCCTCCATGAGTCCATCCGCTTTCCGTTCCGCCGTTTTGGGCATCCCCTTGCTGGGGCTCACGGCTTGCGCGGCGCTCGGAGCGGAGGGGATCCCGGAGGATCTGGAGCGTCGGTTCGCGGAAAACGTCCGCCCGTTCATGGAGACCCACTGCATTTCCTGCCACGGAGGAAAGGAAACCAAGGCGGATCTGGATCTCGGCATTTACCGCACCACCGGCTCCGTGGTGGACGATCTGCTCCTCTGGGAAATGGTGCAGGAGTTGATCGAGGAAGGGGAAATGCCGCCGCGAAGGGCGGAAACCCATCCCACCGGCGAGGAAAGCGAGTCCATCGTCGCCTGGATCGGGGATCTGCGGAAATCCATCGCGGAGAGCAACGCCGGCGATCCCGGCCGGGTCCTCGCCCGCCGCCTGAGCAATGCCGAGTACGATTACACCATCCGGGATCTCACCGGTGTGGACATCCGGCCCGCCCGTGAATTTCCCGTCGATCCGGCGAATCAGGCTGGTTTCGACAACACCGGCGAGTCGCTCGCCATGTCGCCGGCATTGTTGGTGAAATACCTCGAAGCCGCCCGCAACGTCGCCAACCATCTGGTCCTCACCCCGGAAGGAATCGAATTCGCGGAGCACCCCGCCATCAGCGAGACCGACCGCGACAAGCACGGCGTGCGCAAGATCATCGCCTTCTACCAGCGCCAGCCCACGGATCTCACCGATTACTTCGGGGCGGCTTGGCGTTACCAACATCGCGCGGAACTGGGAGTGCCGGATCTCACCCTCGACGAAGCCGCCGCCGAAGCGCAAATCAGCGCCTCGTACCTCGCGATCATTTTTGCCACGCTCACGGCGGAAACCGGGGAAACCGGCCCCATCGCCGCCCTTCAGTCGCTCTGGAATTCCGCCACGCCGGACAGCATCCGCGAACGCGCCGTCCGGATGCGCGATCTCACGCTCCGGCTTCGCGAGCAGGTGAAAGTCGATGTCCCAAACCTCCATGTCCGTGGAATGAACAGCGGAGCCCAGCCGCTCGTTCTCTGGAAAAACCGCCGGATGGCCGATGCCCGGCGCAATTACGGCGGCGGCGCCCTGGAACTGGAACCCGCCGCGCCGGAACTGGAAATCCCCCGCGACGAGGCGGACCGCGAGCGCTACGAAGAAGAATTCCGGAAATTCTGCGATGTCTTTCCCGATGCTTTTTATATCTCCGAGCGCGGACGCGGCTACCTGCCCGACGGAGAGGAAGCCGGAAATGTCGGCCGCCTTCTCAGCGCCGGCCTGCACAACCAGATGGGCTATTTCCGCGACGACCAGCCGCTCTACGACATGATCCTCGATGACGCGGGTCGGCGGGAACTCGACGCTTTGTGGGACGCTTTTTACTTCTCCAGCTCCATCCCCGCGCGGATGCATTCCGGCCACATCTGGCACGAGCGCGCCGAGTCCGGTTTCATCCGTGGCGAGGAATTCGAGTTCGCGCGGCCGGAAGACAAAGACATCATCGCGGAGCCGAAGTTCAGCCGCTTCATGGATCTTTATCTGGAGCGCGTGTACAGGGCGACCTCCGATGAAGCCGTCATCCAAGCCGTCAAGGACCACGCCCGGATCAGCGCCGAGGAAATCAGAAAGGTCGGGGAGGCGTGGGAAACCGCGGAGCCGAAACACGTCGCCGCGCTCGGGGATTTCGCGCAGCGGGCGTGGCGCAGGCAGATCGCCGCCATCGAGCGCGAGGAGATCGAATCGTTTTACCACAAACTGCGAAACGACGGGCTGCCCCATGAAGACTCCGTGCGCGACACCCTGGTCAGCATCCTGATGTCCCCAAAATTCTGCTACCGCGTCGATCTGCCGGGCGGGGATTCCGCATTGCCGGGAAATGCCGAACCCCTCACCGGCTACGAACTCGCCAGCCGCCTCAGCTACTTCCTCTGGTCGAGCATGCCGGATCAGGAACTGATGGACAGCGCCGCCGCCGGGGAGTTGGCCAACCACGACACCCTGCGCGCCCAGGTCCGCCGCATGCTGCGGGATGACAAAATCGGCGGCCTCGCCAGGGAATTCGCCGGCAACTGGCTGGATTTCCGCCGTTTCGAGGAACACAACGCGGTGAACCGCGAGCGCTTCCCCGCCTTCGACAACGCTCTCCGGCAGGCGATGTTTGAAGAACCCGTCCGCTTCTTTGAAGACATCGCGCGGAACGACCTCCCCATCACCGGGTTCCTTCTCGCCCGCCACACCTTCGTCAACGGCCCGCTCGCGGAACACTACGGCATCACTCCTCCGGAAAATCCCGCCGAGTGGGTCCGCGTGGAAAACGCCGACCGCCACGGCCGCGGCGGCCTCCTCCCCATGTCCGTTTTTCTCACCCGCAATGCCCCCGGCCTGCGAACCAGCCCGGTGAAACGCGGCTACTGGGTCGTCCGCAACATCCTCGGCGAGCATATCCCCGCCCCGCCGCCCGATGTCCCGGAACTCCCCGCCGATGAGTCCGACGCCAGCGGCCTCACCCTCCGCCAGTCACTCGAAAAACATCGCGAGGACCCCAACTGCTCCGCCTGCCACGCCCGCTTCGATTCCTTCGGCCTCGTCTTCGAGGGCTACGGACCCGTCGGCGAACTCCGCACCGTCGATCTCGGCGGCCGCCCGGTGGAAACCCACGCCGAATTCCCCGGCGGCGGCGAAGGAGCCGGATTCGGGGATCTTCAAAACTATCTTCGTGACAACCGCCTGGAAGATTTCACCGGCAATCTCTGCCGGAAAATGCTATCCTACGCCCTCAGCCGCAGCCTCATTCCTTCCGACGACGCCACCCTCGCCGCCATGCGCGACCGCCTTTCCACCGAAGACCACCGCTTCAGCGCGCTCGTGGAAGCCATCGTCACCAGCCCGCAGTTCCTCAACAAGCGATCCGCAAACACCGCCTCCGCCCGTTAGATCCCATGAAAAAAAGCGCCGCCTCCGCCCATTTTTCCCGCCGCACCTTCCTCCGT
>CAZVSA010000345.1:3036-4005 GCA_964629955.1 uncultured Luteolibacter sp. | reverse complement strand
GTTCGGTGACTGCCTCGCGGGTCACGGCGTCGTCTTGCGCCAGCAGCACGGTCATGCGGGGCTCCTTTCCATGGGGATTTCGAGGCGGAAGGTCGCGCCGCGGGCGGTGGGAACGAGTTCCAGCCGGCCGCCCAGGTCGCGGGCGAGTTCGCGGCTGATGGTGAGGCCCAGGCCGGTGCCGGTCGCGCCTTCGTTCACCCGCGAACCGGCGCGCTCGAAGGGCCGGAAAACGCGGTCGCGCGCTTCGGACGGGATGCCGGGACCGTTGTCGATCACTTCCACGACCAGTTGCCCGTCCGCAGCCGAAACGGCGACATGGGCTTCGGCGGATTCGCCGGCGTATTTTTCGACGTTGGAGAGCAGGTTGGCGAGGATCTGGGCGAGGGCATCGCGGTCGAGCGGAATGCTTTCGCCGCCGGCGCATTCGTAGCGGCAGCGGATCGATTTGCGCTCGAAGAGAGGGGCGAAGTTTTCCCGCATTTCGCCGATCAGCGCGCCGAGATCGCAGGATTGGCCGCGGACTTCGGACTGGCCGCGCTCAATGCGGGCGAAAGCGAGGACGTTGTCCACGACGCGGGAAAGGCGACCGGTTTCCTCACGGATGAGGCCGAGGCGGCGGCGGAGTTTTCCGTCTTCCACCAGCAGGCCGTCGAGGGCGAGGTCGGTATTGAGGAGCAGGTTGGTGAGCGGGGTGCGCAGTTCGTGGGAGACACGGTTGACGAAGCTGACTCGCTCTTCGGCGAGGCGGGTGGCTTTGCGTTGCCATACGGCGATGGCGATGCCGCCGGCAAGCAGGAGCAAGGCGAGGGCGAAGCTCCCGGCGAGGACCGGCATGCGCCAAGTGACTTCGACGCGAACCGGGTAATGCCGCTCCAGTGTCCAGTCGCCGAAGCGCGAGACGTGGCGGAGGATTTCATCGGGCTTGTGCGTGCGGTCGCCGTGCACCACCCAAGCCGCGCCATCCGGGGC
>CAZVSA010000345.1:0-3026 GCA_964629955.1 uncultured Luteolibacter sp. | reverse complement strand
GGATGGCGCGGCTTGGGTGGTGCACGGCGACCGCACGCACAAGCCGCGCCATCCGGGGCGCGCCAGACGAAGGCTCCGGCTTCGCCGGAAAGGGATGGGGTTCTCGCGCGCAGGTCGGCGGCGACGACCGGTGAAGCTTCCGCCGGATCGACGAGGAGGATGACCGTCATCCGCCCGTTCCCCCGCCACCAGGCGGGCGGTTTGCCGGGCATCTCGATCCAGCCGGAACCATGGAGGATGTCTTTTTCGGAGAACACCCATTCGCCGGCTTCCTTGCGGGAGAATTTTTCAAAAACCGGCCGCCATTGGAGAGATCGGCCGTCCTCTCTGACGTGCGCCCGGCCGGGATCGGAGAACGCCGGATTGAGCAGCGAACGCTGGACCACGCCTGCCACGGCGGAAGGATCGGCATGAACGTTCCGGGAAAGCAGACGGTCGGCTTCGGCGTCGAGCGCTTCTTCCCACAGGCGCTCGAGGGCATCGATACGGCGGGCGACTTCGCGGAAAGCATCGTCGCTGCGGTTGCCGGGCGGTTTTTCGGCGATGTTTTCGGTTTGCCGCGCGAGATGACTGCCGGCGAGGGCGATGAGCACGGCGAAGACCGCCACGACCGCAAGCGTCCATCCCCAGGCGGGCGGGCGCTTGCGGAGAGACGTTTTTTCCGGGTGCTCACGGGGCATGACCATCGACTTTGCAGCTCCGGGTGGGAGTGTCACTCCATTCTGACGAAATGGAGGAGGCGGTGTTCACGGTCGGGGACTCCGCCATCCAGATACTCGAGGGAAGAGCAGGCGAGAACCCAGCGGCCGGGAAGCAGGCGGCAGGTGGCCTCATATATATCGCTGGAAAAAAGCGGCAACTGGATGTCAGGGATCCATTCGCCGTCCACTTCGATCCTGCGGTAGGTGGAGAGCCCCACCTGGCGGACGCGGGAAATTCTCAACTCGGCGATGGCGGCCCCGGCATCGGAAGAGAAACGGGCTTCGATACCCAGGCCCCCGTTTCTCGTCTCGAAGCTGGTGGGAAGACTGGCCCCTCCGAGACCCGGAACGGCCTCGATCCGTTTTCTGGCGTAGGTGTTGTTTCTGTGGACGGTTTGGCCTCCTTCCTTTGCGGGGGTGATTTTTTCCCAGCGTTCGATCACCGTGGTTTCATTGATCGGCATCCATTCGGTGGGATAGATGGTCTCCCGGACGCTCTGGAAATCCCAGCCATGGGAAAGATTCACCATGCCGCCCGCCGAATCGACGGTTTCGGCCTGTCCGCTTTTCTCCCAGGCGACTGTTTGTTCCCAGCAGCCCATGGCGGCGGTGTGAACGGGCGCTTCCCGGAGCCAGGCGGAGAAATCCGCATGCTTTACCCGGACCGCCTTGAACGAGAATTGAAACCGTTCGGGCACGGTGTCCCGGGGCGGAGGCTCCATCTCCGTCCCCGCGGCTCCGCGGAAAAAGATCAGGCGGGACATGGCTCCCTTTTCACGCTCCGTGGGGGCGGGATCGAAACGGCCCAGCCAGTGGATTTTGTTTTTACCAAGAGCAAGCGCTCCTTTTTCCCATGCCTGCGGATCGGCTTCCTTGCGGGAATTCGCCGGGGCGAAGGGATCGCCGGGACCACCGCTGATGCGGATGGAAGCGAGGCTGCTGGAGTGGATGGAATCGAAAACAGGGATGAAAACATCTCCGGGCTGCCGGGTCCGCTCCATGAGGGGGTGCCAGGAAGGGTGCTGTCGCTGTATCGCCACCCATTCGGATTCGGCGACGAAGGCAATACCGTCCTGCAACGATCTTGCCTCGAACGCGCAGGAATACCCTGTGTTGCGCGTTTCAAAGGCGGCGGGCACAGGCCAAACCCCGGCACCTCCGCTTACATATTCGGTCGGGTAGATTTGTTCGAGAATGGAATCGGATGAAGCCCTGCGCCCGAGAAGGGTGTTGAGAAACGCCGTGTGATCGATGTGGGCGTTTCCCCCCTGCACCCATTTTTCCAACTCCTCGCGCAGAGGGGTGGCATCGTCCGGCATGCCGTTCGCCTCGATCCAGGCGTCGATGGCGGCGGGCGGGACGAGAATGTGTTCCAGGACACCGAAGACACTTGGGCCCGGTGGCTGCTCCGCGTTCCTGTCGGCAGGTTTTTTCACAAAGGGATTCGGCTCCTGGGCAAAGGCGGGCGATGCCAGGGCGAAGGCGAGAGAAACGATTCGGATGTTCATGGTGGTGGTGGAGCGGGGTTGCGAGTTCCGAAACCAATGAAAGCCGACTGTGGGAAGCGTTGCGCCAAACCACCATCAAGTTTGTGCAAAATGTTCGCAAAAAAGTGGTTCTTGAATCGGGAGATGGTTTTCGCAAGCGGGCGAGAACACCGATTGCTCCGATGCGGGATGGCGTTCCCGGGAGTTCCCATATGGCCCCGGCAATGCCGCCATGGCGGCGAACGTCATCACTTACCGTTCCCGAACCCGTCGTAGGGAAACACCGAGCGGACGGGAAAACCGTCGTCGACCCAATGGGTGCCGGAGCTTTGGTGGATGAACTGCTATTTCTTCATGACGGGAATTTTCGTCGCGATTTCGATATTGAGGAAAACCGCGCGGACGCCACTCCGCGCGGCCCCTCCGGGTGTTATTTCTTCTGGTTGTCCATGATGGTTTCCGGGCCATCCTTGCCGACCTGCTGGGCCTTGTCGTAGCTCTCCATCAGGGCACGGTATGGCGGCACGATGTGATCCACCATAACCGCCGCGAAATCCATCGCATCCGGCCGGTTCCATGTCGCCATGAGTTCGGCGAGCACGGCATAGGTGTCGATCGGGTGAGCTCCGGCTTGGGTGATCCGGGCAATCGTCAGATCGGTCGCCATTTGCGACCAGTTGCCGGAAGCATCGACGATACAGAAGACCTTGTAACCCTCGGCAAGCGCGCTCAAGGCGGGGAATGCCATGCACACGCTGGTAAGCGTACCGGCGATGAGGAGGGTCTTGCGTCCGGTCTTTTCGATGGCTTCCACCCATGCGGGATTGTCCCACGCATT
>CAZVSA010000344.1:0-4051 GCA_964629955.1 uncultured Luteolibacter sp. | reverse complement strand
GCTGCGCTCGATTCTTCGGGCGGACCCGAACATTGTCATGATCGGGGAAATCCGCGACCTGGAGACCGCGGAAATCGCCATCCGCGCCTCGCTCACCGGCCACTTGGTTTTCTCCACCCTCCACACCAACGACGCCATGGGCGGCATCAGCCGTCTGATCGATATGGGCGTGGAGCCCTTCCTCGTTTCCGCCGCCGTCCGCGCCTTCCTCGCCCAGCGCCTCGTGCGCCGCCTCTGCCCGCACTGCAAGGTGCCCCGCGAGTTGAGCGATCAGGATCTCCGGGATCTCGGCGTCCCGCGCGAAATCACCGGCCAGGTTTACATGCCGAAAGGTTGCGACCGCTGCCGCATGACCGGTTTCTCCGGACGGCTTGCGATTTACGAAGTCGTCCTCCTCACCCAGCCGATGCAGGAACTCGTCGCCCACGGCGCGCAATCCAACGACCTCAAGGCCCAGGCCATCCGCGACGGTTACGTTCCCATGCGCACCTACGGCTGGCACAAGGTCATGCAGGGGGTTACCACCATTGAAGAAGTCATCTCCGTCACCTCCTCCGATCTCGGCGGGGCGGAGTGAGGAACGTCGAACATCGAACGCCCAACATCGAACGTCGAAGTGGAAGAAAAATCCGCCGCCTCACACAACATCCGCGCGTAAAACGAAAATTGTATCGATCGGAAAAACGGAATACACTTCAGCCATGGAAACCGTAACACTCTCTCCCAAATTCCAGGTCGTAATACCCAAAAACATCCGCGAGGAAATGAAACTCACCGCCGGGGAAAAATTCCACGTTGTCCGCCATGCGGACCGTGTGGAGCTGGTACCCGTGCGCCCCATCGAGAACATGTTCGGAGCGTTTCCCGGCATCGAAATCGGTTTCGAACGTGAGGTGGAGCTGGTGCCAGACCGCTCCATTCAGGAAATGCGGGGGTTTCTCAAAAGGATCAATACCACTATTGAAGAAGTCATCTCCGTCACATCTTCCGATCTCGGTGGGGCGGAGTGAGTTATGGGTCAAATGTTCGGCAAGAATATGGCACTAGCGTCAAATCCTAATTCACCCGAATTCTACGTTTACGTTTTTCGCGCAGATGGTTGTCCGTTCTACGTGGGGACTGGCCGCGGCAAACGGGCAAGCGACCGAGTTCGATACATCAATTACCTCATCAGAAGAGAAGAGGAAGGAAGGCCTTTATCCAAAGGATTAAGCGCCAGGGTCATGATGAGACTCATAAGAGAGAAAGTTTGCATTGATTACTATTATCATGTCGAAAACGTGACCAGACAGGAAGCTCTTTTGCAGGAAGATCAACTGATCAAAAGATTCAATCAAGATGGTATTCTTTTGATCAATATACAGAATAACCCAAACAGACCTAAATCGGAAAATTTATATTTTGAACATATAATGATCGAAATTGAGAGAAAAAGAAACAAGTTGAAAGCGGTGGAGGCGGCCGGATGAAGCCGGTAACTCACCTCTGTCGTTATTGGTTAAAAAGGAATATGGAAACAGTCCTCTTTCCCTAATGACTTGGAACCAATAACTTCTAACGAAAAATGCCAATTTTCAATTACAAAGCCCTCGCCACCAACGGTTCCGTCACCACCGGGGAGATCGATGCCGCGGACCGCCCGGAAGCATTGCGCGTCCTCGACAAACGCGGGCTCCAGCCGGTTTCGCTCCGCGAATCGTCCACGCCCTCCGCGGCGGCCGCGAAGAAATCCGGGAAAAAGGAAAACGCTCCCGCCAGGACCGCAAGATCGTCCGAAGCCGCCGAGGACAAAATCCCCGACGGCCCCATCAAGCTCAAGCGCCAGGAGGTCGTCCTCTTCACCGAGGAGCTTTCCGACATGCTTTCCGCCGGTCTCCAGCTCGAACCCGCGCTGAAATCCATGGAAAGCCGCCAGGAACTCGGCAACCTCAAGGCCGTTTCCTACAAGATCCGCCAGATCGTCCGCGACGGGGTGAACTTCTCCACCGCCCTCAAGAAAGTGAGCCCCAGCTTCGGCCCGCTCTACTGCTCCCTCGCCGCGGCGGGCGAGGCATCCGGCGCGCTGGACACGATCCTCAAGCGCCAGGCCCACTACCTCAAGACCCTGGCGGAAGTGCAGAGCCGCCTCATCCTGGCGATGATCTACCCGGCCTTCCTCGTGCTCGCCGGGATCGCGGTTTCCATCGTTTTCGTCACCACGCTCATCCCGCAGCTCACCGCGCTCATCGAGAGCACGCCGGGCGGGAAAATCCCCCTCGGAGCGGCGATCCTGATCTGGCTTTCCGATGTTCTCTCGAAGTGGTGGATCGTCATCGTTCTCGTCATCGTCGCCTCCTTCATTTTCTTCAAGGCATGGAAGGACAACGAGGCGAACAAGCCGCAGTGGGACCGGATGAAACTCAATCTCCCGCTGGCCGGTCCCGTCATCACCAGCCGTTTCTACGTCCAGTTCCTCGAAACCATGGCCAACCTCGTCGGCAACGGCCTGCCCTTGCTGCGCGCGCTCGAACTCTCGCGGGACGCCACCATGAACCGGTCGCTCCGCGGCCAGCTCAACAAGGTGATCGATCAGGTCGGGGACGGGCGTTCGTTTTCCAAGGCCCTCATCCGCACCGGCACTTTCCCGCCGCTGTTGATCGACATGATCGCCGTCGGCGAGCAAACCGGGAAAATCGACCAATCCCTGCGCCGCGCCGCGGAGCGCTATGACAAGGAGCTGGACAAGGATCTCCAGCGCATCATGGCGCTCATCATGCCGACGGTGCTCATCATCATGGCGGGCCTCATCGGCACCATGGCCTATCTCATGATCACCGCGATTTTCCAAACCCTGCAAAACCTCGGTTGATGTGGCGGCGATCACCGGTCGCCGCTTCCCACGCCTGAATGATCCGGATGAAACGATCGGGCACCACCATTCCGGTTTTGGCGCTTTTATGGGTTGCCGGAATCTCGTCGTCCTGCCGGACGGCCGGGTATTACGGCCAGGCGATCGCCGGGCAGTGGGAGGTGCAGAGAAAAAGCCGCCCCATCCCCGAGGTGTTGGCCGAACCGGAGACGCCCGCCGGGCTTCGGGGAAAACTGGAACTGGTGCAGGAGCTGCGGAGTTTTGCGACGGACCACCTCGCGCTTCGCGGCGGAGGGAGCTACGGACGTTATGCGGATCTCGACCGCAAGCATGTGGTGTGGAATCTTTTCGCCGCGCCCGAATTTTCCCTGGAGGCGAAGTCATGGAAATATCCATTGATCGGGAAGCTGGACTACCGCGGGTATTTCGATGAGGCGGCCGCCCGCGAGGCCGCGGAAAATCTCCGGCGGGAGGGATATGATGTGACGGTTTCCGGGGTGGATGCGTATTCCACACTGGGCTGGCTCCATGATCCGGTGCTCAACACCTTCGTTCATTACCCGGATCTCGCGCTCGCGGAGTTGATTTTTCATGAACTGACCCACCGGAAGCTGTTCCGGCGGGGGGATACCGTCTTCAGCGAGAATCTGGCGAATGCCGTCGCGGAGGAAGGTGTCCGCCGCTGGCTCCGGCACCGGGGAGTTCCGGGGCGGTTGCGGGATTACGAAGCGCTGCTGGAGAGAAGGAGGGAGTTCTACGGAGAGGTGGACCGGACCCGGAGGGATTTGGAGAAATTGTATGAATCGGGACTGCCGCCGGAGATCATGCGGACCCGGAAACGGGCGAAGCTCGCGTATCTTCAGGGCCGTTTGCGGATGCTTCGCCAGCGCTGGGGCGGGCGCGGGCTGGAATCGTGGCTGACGGGGGACCTGACGAACGCGCATCTGGTGGCGGTGACCACCTACCATCATCACATCCCGTTCTTCGAGCGTCTCATCGCGGAGAGCGGCGGAGACATGGAGCGGTTTTTCAAAACCGCGAAGGGGGTGAAGCTGCCGGAGCAATAGGGCATTTTCAATCATAGTGTGATTGAAAATGGGAGCGCGGGCGGAATGCCAAAAGTGTTCCGGGAATGATTCCGGAAGGTGAAGGTAGGGCGTGACCGCCGTGTAAAGACCGGGCACATGGTTTACACCTGTTCGG
>CAZVSA010000343.1:3556-4061 GCA_964629955.1 uncultured Luteolibacter sp. | reverse complement strand
GAGTTGAACGGATCGACACGGAGGACGTTCAACTCCGCGGCCCGCCGCGGGCTGGAGCGCGTGGCCTCCGCGAAGACGGATTATTACCGCGCGGCATACGATCACACTCGCGCCGAGCTTTTGATGCAGGTGGACAAAGCTTGGGAACTTTCCGTTCCGGGAGCATCTGCCGAGGCAAAGAGCGATTATTACAGAGCTGCATACGATCACACCCGCGCTGAACTTTTGACGCAAGTGGACGAGGCTTCGGAACTGCCTGCCCTGGCGGCATCTCCACTTCCAGCGGAGGCTCCCGCGCAGGCATTGGCCGCAGTGGAAGCTGAAAACCCCGCAGACCCGTTCGCCTCCGCAAGAATTCCCCGGGCGAGGACGGCGCTTCCGGCTCCGGTGGAGCTGGAGGAGGTCCGGGCGGCGGAGGAACCGGTTTCCACGTTTTCCCTGAACGTGGGGGATGCCTCGTTCCGGCTCGCGAAGGCGGCGATCGAGGCCGGAGGACGTCCCGATC
>CAZVSA010000343.1:0-3546 GCA_964629955.1 uncultured Luteolibacter sp. | reverse complement strand
GATCGGGACGTCCTCCGGCCTCGATCCGTCGGGTGTGCGGGTGGAGCAGTTTTACAATGCGGTGGATTATGGAGATCCCGCTCCGGCATCGGATGAGCCGGTCGCGGCGCGGATCGAGCAGGCGGCGGATCCGGTCATTCCGGGGCGGCAACTGCTGCGGGTGGGCCTGAGAACGGCTGTGGAAGGGCGGGCGGCTTCGCAGCCGCTGCGGCTCACCCTGCTGGTGGATCAATCCGGCTCGATGGGCCGCGAAGACCGGCGCGAGGCGTTGGCAACGGCAGTGGAAGGTTTGGCCGCGCTGTTGGGTGCGGAGGACCGGGTGACGGTGATCGGTTTCGCGCGGACGCCGCGGTTGCTGGCGGAGGGGTTGAGCGGCGCGGAAACGGTGAAGCTGCCCGGACTGGTGGTGGCCGCCGCGCTGGACGAGGGAACGAACTTTGAAGAGGCGTTGAATCTCGCCCGGGAGCTGGCGCTGCGCCACCGGATGGAGGGCGCGCAGAACCGGATCATCCTGTTCACTGACGGGGCGGCGAATCTCGGGGATGCGGATCCGCTGAGCTTGTCCGGGAAAATCGTGGAGCTGCGCCAACAGGGGATTGCATTCGACATCGCCGGGATGGGAACGGACGAGCTGAACGATCGTCTGTTAGGCGAGATGGCGCGGCATGGAAACGGCCGCTACCTGGTGGTGGACGAGGCATCCGCGGGGGATTTCGCCCGGAGGGTGGGCGGGGCGTTCCGGCCTGCGGCGGAGAATGTGAAGGTGCAGGTGAGGTTCAATCCGGAGCGGGTGGGCGGGTATCGGCTGGTTGGTTTCGCGGAGGATCGTCTGAGGGAGGAGGATTTCCGCAACGATGCGGTGGATGCGGCGGAGCTGGCGGCGGGAGAAGCGGGATCGGCTCTCTATCAGGTGGAGGTTCTGCCGGGGGGCGAAGGGGAGATCGGCGAGGTCTCGGTGAGATTCCGTGACACCGCGAGCGGAAGGATGGTCGAGCGGAGCTGGATGATCGGATACGATCCCGCGAGTCCGGCCTTCGATCGTGCGAGCCCGGCGATGCAGCTTGCCGGATTGGCCATGCTGGCGGGGGAGAAGTTGCGGGGGGGGGCGCTCGCGGATGCGATCGACTTCGCGGAGCTGCGCGCTCCCAGGGCGGAGGCGAGGAGGGTTTTCGGGAAGGATGGGCGGGTGCTTGAGTTGTTGGAAATGATCGGGAAGTTGGAGTGATGGGTGGGGTTTACGGGTAATTGCGTTTTGGTTTCAAGATGGTGATTTAACCACTGATTTCACTGATTGTACTGATTTTTTAAGAGGTTGTTATGAAAATTCTTCAATCCGTGTAATCCGTGTAATCCGTGGTTCCTCATCAAATGATCCGACAAGCTCCACCTGTTATTGTTTTTTAACCACGGATTGCACGGATTATACGGATTTTAAGAAAGTTGTTTCGCTTGGGTTTTGGGGGAATTTACAGAAAAGATATATGAAACGGTCGATTGTTGTATTGTTGTTGTGCCTTGCTTCCGTTGCGTTTTCGCAGGAGGCGGGGGAGGAGCGGATCGTGGTGATTCCGGTGGCGAAACCGGAGAAGCCGGTGCCGTTGTTTTTTTCCGCGAAGGCGGTGGTGGAGGCAGCCGTTGCGCTGGATGGGGTGACGACGCGGCAGAGCCTTGATTTCACGCTGCATCAGGGAAGGGCGGAGGTTTTGACGCTGGGTTTGTCGGGAAACGGGGATGTGGTGTCGGTGGAGGGGGATGGGTTGCGGGACTGGTCTGTTAGAACGGCGGGGGACGGGGCGCGGTTTCTGGATTTGAGGCCGGTGTTTCCGGAGGATGGGCTTTCGGTGGTTGTGAATACCCGGTCGGGAAACGGGGGGTCGGTTTTGCTTCCGGGGCAGGGAGGGGCGACGGGATTTTCACTTGAATTGAAGGTGGAGAAGGCGGCGGGTGTGGATTTTCATGTGAGGGAGGCGGAGGGGCTGGCTCCGGTGGAGGGATCGAAGGGATCGGGGTTTGTGGGATCGGGAAGCCCGCGGCTGGATCTGGAGGTCCACGCGACGGGAACCGGAACGAGGGGATTGCGGATGACGGAGGCGAAGCTGGAGGGGCGGTTGGCGGAGAACGGGGGGAGCATGTCGTTCCGGCTGGAAGGGATGTTGCAGTCCACGGCGGAGGGCGGGGCGCTGGATCTGCTAGGCGGAGGGGCGGCGTTGTCGGGCGGGGCTTCCGGCGATGCGTGGCATGTGGTGTTGAGGGAGGGGCGGTATGAACTGGTTTCGGATGCGGTGGGGGAGTTTCCGGTTGCGATTGATTTCACGGTGCCGGTGCGGCGGTCCGGGGATTGGCGGGAGGCCGGGTTTTCGCTGCCGGCGGGGGTGGTGGTGCCGGTGGTTCTAACAGGGTTGGGGGAGGATCTGGAGTTCAGCCCGGAGCGGGTGGTGGTGCCGCGCCGTGAGGGTGATGCGTGGAAAGGGTATCTTCCCGCGGGCGGGGAGGCGGGTTTCGCGTGGCGGAGCGTGGACGAGATCAGGGACGGGGCGTTGTTTTTTTCCAGTGACGAAACGACGGAGGTGCGGGTGGGGAGCGGTTTGCTGAGGCAGTCGTCGGTGTTGGATCTGCGGGTGATGCAGGGGAGGTTGCCGGGGGTGGTGATCGGCCTGGAGGGACAGGGGGAAGTGCTGGCGGTGGAGGGGGAAGCGGTGCTGGGCTGGGAGGTGAGGGAAGGGGAGGATGGATGGGTGCTGGAGGTGCGCTTCAGCAGGCCGGTGGAAAGCGCGGTGAAGCTGGAAATCGAGACGCAAACGGCCATGGGTGGATTGCCCGCGGCGGGCGAGGCATTGCGGCTGAATCCGCAGGGCGCTCTTCGCCACGGGGGATGGCTGCGGGTGACGAATGACGGGGCGGTGCGGCTTTCGGTGACGCAGGTGGAGGGATTGATCCAGACGTCGCCGGAGCAATTTCCCGGTGAAGCGGGGGAAGGGGTGCGGCAGGTGTTCGTGTATCGGATTCCGGCGGCCGGCTATGGTTATGGGATTCAGGCGGATCAGATCATGCCGGAGGTGGGGGTGGGTGAAGTGTCGGTTTATGAGTTTTCGGAAAGCGATCGCAGGATTTCCTCGGATCTGGAGCTTGATGTCAGGGAGGCGGCCTTGAGTGAGTGGGAGGTGGAAATTCCGGCGGATCACGCGGTGCTGGCGGTGACGGGGGCCATGGTGGCGGATCATTCCGTGCAGGAGGAGGTTCGTGAGGGGAGAAGGGTGTTGAAGGTGATTTTCCGGGAAGAAGTGATGGGGCGGCAGTTGGTGGGATTGCGGCTGGAGAAGAACGAGGCGGCGGGGCCGGGAATCTGGGAGCCGGGTCGGCTGGGTTTTCCCGGGGCGAAGTCCCACCGGGGTTATGTGGGGGTTGTGGCGGCTGCGGGTTATCGTTTGGCGGTTGGAGGCATGGATGGTCTGGCGGAGGTGCCGGTGGGTTTTTTCCCGAAACGGGTGACGGGGATGCAACATGGGTTCCGGATCAGGGAAGCGGACTGGAAAGTTGAGCTGGCGG
>CAZVSA010000342.1:2227-4061 GCA_964629955.1 uncultured Luteolibacter sp. | reverse complement strand
CCACCTTTGTAGCCACCGCCGCCGCCACCGTTGTAGCCGCCGCCACCGCCGCCGCCGTATCCGCCACCACCGCCGCCCGAACGGGCTTCTTTCGGTTCGGAGGCGTTCACGCGGAGAGCGCGGCCCTGATAGTCGTAGCCGTTGAGCGCTTCGATGGACGCATTCAATTGGCTCTGATCACCCAGCGTGACGAAGGCAAACCCCTTGGAGCGGCCCGTCTCGCGATCGGTGATGATTTTGACCCGTTCGACCGGGCCGTATGCGGCGAAGAGGCCTGAAACGTCTTCTTCGGTTGCGGAGTAGGGCAGGTTGCCCACGTAGATGTCCATTTTTATCAATTCTGTTACGCCATCACATTCATCACTTCCCGAGACCATGGCGTAAAAGACCAGACAAAGTGTGTCTGCCCGCGAATTTGCGAAGCCGACGGTGGGCTGATACAGGGTTTGGCCCGCTTTGGCAAGCACCTAATTTCCACAATCCGGAAGATCCGCGCCCCAAACGAAGAAATCCGGGGAGGACCGCGGAATCCGTCCCGTTCGCGAACCCCTGCCTCTACCGGCCTTCGGCGATCCGCTCCGCGAGCATCGGGGGAAGGCCCGCGGCGATGATTTTTGCCTGCGTTTTCGCCAAATCGTATTCGATGCGCCGGAATACCAAGAGCTGGCTTTCCAGATCGTAAATCGCGTAGCACGCCCGCCAGTCTCCGTCGCGCGGCTGCCCCACGGAACCCACGTTGATGAAATACTTCGATTTCTCCTCGATGGCCACGGATTCCGCCGGCACTTCCTGGACTTTGTCCGTCTTCACATACACGCGGGGGACGTGGGTGTGGCCGTGGAAGCAAAGCTGGGTGAACTGATACGAAAAGTTCGACATCGCGTCGAACCGGTTCGTCACGTAGTTCCAATTGGCCGGCTGGTCGAGGGTGCTGTGGACGACCGTGAAATCGGACACCTGCCGCACCATCCGGAGGCGGGTGAGCCATTGCCGCTGGCCGTCGTCCAGCTGGGCGCGGGTCCATTCGAGCGCGGCGGCGGCCACCGGATTCATCGTTTCCAGCGAATGGGTGCCCGAGGCGTCCTCGTCATGGTTTCCCTTCACGGTCGGGCAATCCATTTCCCGGACTTTCTCCAGGCAGGCCACCGGGTCCGCGTTGTAGCCGACCACGTCGCCAAGGCACACGTATTGGTCAACCCCTTGAGCGGAAGCGTCCGCGAGGACGGCTTCCAGAGCTTCCAGATTGGCGTGTATGTCACCGAAGAGGGCTATCCGCATGGAGGAAAACAAGATGAGATTCGGCGAAAGTGTGCGCTTGTCGCGGACCTGTCGAGGCCAAAGCCCGGGGAACCGTCAGCGATTCCCGGGCGGGCGGGAGGCGGGGTGGGAGGGGGATGGATTTTCAACGGGATTGGAGGAGCCGCCCATGGAGTCCGGAGGGAGATCGAACCATTGGTCCGGACCGGTGGGGCGGCGGAGGTTTTGATTGAAAATGGAGGTTTCCGGAGGGACGTCCAGCCTCCTTTCGAGGTACTGCAACGCCCCGGCAACGCCATCGGTCGGAAACAATTCCTCGGTGCGGCCCCAGAACAGGGAAAGCTGCCGGTACGCGTTCTCCTCCGTCCCGAAAAGCCCGACCGCCTTCGGGCCGGGATCGATTTCAGGATCGTGCCGGACCTCCAGCACGAAAAGCAGCGACAATAGCGTGGGCAGGTGGTGGAATCTGCCCTCGTCGTAAAGGGATCGCGCAAGCTCCAGGGCCTCCCGCTCGCGCCCCGGCACGCGCGCCAGCGCGTAGAGCCGGAGCCGCTGCAGGTGGGGGGGTGCGTTGCCC
>CAZVSA010000342.1:1515-2217 GCA_964629955.1 uncultured Luteolibacter sp. | reverse complement strand
CGCATCCGCCGCGGCCTCGAACGTGGACGCCGGATCCCGGAACGCCGGGAATTTGTTGGAATCGGAAAGCATCATCCCGAGGCTCGAATACAGGTGCCACTCGCCGGGATTGTTTCTGATGCCCCGTTCCAGAAACGCCCTCCCCCTGACAATCGAGGAGCGCCACGCCTCCCGCCGCCGCAGCGCCGGCAAGGTCGAGCGGCTGATGTGGTAGGAAGCCGCGTTGTACGTCATGTGCCAGGCACCCGTATCCCAGTAGTAGCGGGTCCGGGGCGCGAGATCGACGATGGTGTCGAAAGTCGATTCCACGTCCGCCCAACGCTGCTCGGTGAAAAAAGTGAAGGCCCGGAGGTTGAGGAATGTGGCAACGAGAGTCCGCAAGCCTCCCAGCGCCACGGCCGAACTCGTTTGCCCGATCCGGTCCCGGGTCGCGATCTCCAGCGGCTCGGAAATCAAACCCGCCGCGCGGAGGTCCTTCGTCAATCCGGCCTCGAATGGCATCCGCAGGGCGCCGAAGGCCAGCAGCCCCGCCCCGAACACCACGAATTTCACCAGCGGTTTCATGCTCAGAACTCCTTCCGGGCAAAGATCAACCACGAGGAAATGGTATAAAACACCGCGTAAAACATCGCCGCCAGCGCCAGTTTCCCGAACAAAGCCAGCGGAAAAACCTGCCCCTCGATCACCGCGTCGATCACATTG
>CAZVSA010000342.1:0-1505 GCA_964629955.1 uncultured Luteolibacter sp. | reverse complement strand
AAATCCGGCAGCACCAGCGACACCGCCAGGCTGATCCCCCTCGCCACCCCGCTCTCCCCCGCCTCGCCACCCAGATAGATCGCCCGCGCGTCCGCCTGGAAATGCCCGATGAAATACACGAGAAAACTGATGATCGTGGTGAACAGCGTGCTGGTGGAAAACGTGGAAACCAGCAACGCCAGCGAGGCGATGATCGCCGACCGCAGGAAAACCGCCCCCACCGCGCCTTGCAGCGATGCGTTCGGCCCCTGCGCCACGATGTCCCGCCGCAGCGACTCGATCGCCTCCGGAGGCCAGCCCTGGGATTCCGCCCATGAGATTTCCTCCGCCAGCACCATCGACGTGCGGATCTGCAAAACCCCCGTCATCAGGAGATCCATCAGGGCCAGCGAGACGAATACCAGCATCAGCACGCCCAGCAGCTTGCCCACGAGATAGTCCAGCCGCGGCACCGGCTTCGCCAGAATGGTGTAAAGCGTCCGGTCCTCCACATCCTTCGGCAGCAGCAGCGCCGTAGCCACCACGGAAAGCACCACGGAAAACAACGTCATCGCCCCGAGCGACCAGCTCTTGATGGAACGCAGCACATCCGCCCCCGCCGCCTCCGGCCCTTCGTGCTGCGGCAGGTTGAAGAAATTGCTGCCGATCACGATCACCGCGAAGACCGCGAGGAAATAAAACACCTTCATCCGCACAAGCTGCGTGAACGCGTGGAATGCGATCACCAGCGTCCTCACCACATGGGAATCTCCGGGATTTCCGTTCATCGCTCCTCCTCTCTGGTTTCGCGCAAAAAGAGCCTCTCCAGCGTCGTCTTCGGCTTGCCCACCCGCACTAGCGACGCCCCGGGCGACCCGGCGATCACCCCGCGGATTTGTTCGATCAGTTCCGGGCTCGCATCGCGCAGCACGAACTCCGTCTGATCCTCGATCGCGATCAAATCCTCCAGATGCCCCTCCTTCACCATTTTTCCCCGGAAAATGATCCCCACATGGTCGCAAACCTCCTGCACCTGTTCGAGCAGATGGGAACACAGGAAAACCGTCTTCCCCTGTTCCCGCAGCTTGAAAATCAGATCCCGGATCTGCCGCGAGCCCACCGGGTCCACCCCCGCCGTGGGCTCGTCCAGAATGATCAGCCGCGGGTCCTGCACCAGCGCCTGCGCCAGCCCGATGCGCTGCAACATCCCCTTGGAATACCCGCCGATCCTGCGGTCCCGCGCACCCTCCAGATCCACAAGCGCGAGCAACTCCGAAATCCGCTCCGTGAGCGCCCTGCCGCTCAACCCGCACAACCTGCCGTAGAAACGCAAGGTCTCCGCACCGCTCAGATGCTTGTAGAAATACGGATTCTCCGGCAAAAATCCCACATCGCGGCGCGAATCCACCTTCAGCGAATCCTTGCCGAAAATCGCGCACCTCCCGGCCGTGGGAGCCACCAGCCCGAGCAGCGCCTTCATCGTCGTGGATTTCCCCGAACCATTCGGGCCGATCAATCCATACACC
>CAZVSA010000341.1:0-4061 GCA_964629955.1 uncultured Luteolibacter sp. | reverse complement strand
GCGGCGGGACGCCGCAATCACGGCCTGCCGCGGGACGCGACAGCCACTTGAAGAGCGGATCATCTTTTCTTACAAATGAAAGTTTATTGCAAAAACAATTGACGGATGATTTTCCGGATGATGGCTTCGTGGCGCGGCGCGAGTTCCGCACTTCGATTTTATGAAAACTTCCCGATTTTTGATGTTCGTTCCGGCCATGCTGCCGGGTTCGTTTTGCGTGGGACAGACGGTGGATCTTCCGGAAATTTCCGTGACGGCGAGTCATCTGGGGGAAACGGCCGCGGATCAGACCCAGGCGGTCACGGTGCTGGAGGGTCCGGAGCTTCGCCGGGAGCTGGAGGCGACGCTGGGCGAGACTCTTTCGCGCCAGCCCGGGGTGAGGTCCACGTATTTCGGGCCGGCGTCGAGCCGTCCTGTGATCCGGGGACTGGATGGGGACCGCATCCGAATCCTCCAGAACGGCCTGAACACGATCGATGCCTCCGCGACGAGTTTCGATCATGCGGTGAGTTTCGATCCGGTGAGCGTGTCCAAAATCGAAATCGTGAGGGGGCCGGCGACGGTGTTGTTCGGACCGAACGCGATCGGGGGAGTGGTCAATGCGACGGACAACCGGATCCCAACCGAGAGGATCGATGAATGGCTGAGAGGCAGCGTGGGCACGCGGGCGAGTTCGGCGGATCACGGGCTGGCTTCGGATTTTGTGCTGGAGGGAGGCGCGGGGGGATTCGCGTGGCACGTGGAGGGTTTCAAAAGAAATGTGGAGGATCTGGGAATCCCCGGGCGCGCGGAGTCGCGCCGGTTCCGCCAGGCGTTTGCCGACGATCATGATGACCACGACGATCATGACGAGGATCATCACGACCACCACCATGATGATCACGATCACGATGAGGATCATGACGATCACGGCCATGGAAGGATCGGCAATTCAGGACGCGGGAAGCTGAAAAACAGCCACCTGAATTCGGAGGGATTCTCCATCGGAGGATCTTATTTTTGGGATGGCGGCTATTTCGGTCTGGCGTATTCGGGGTTCGATGCGGATTACGGTTCTCCGGCGGAGGAGGATGTGACGATCGGCTTGCGGCAGCGGCGCTGGGATTTCCGCGGAGCGTTGTTCGATCCCTTCGGCGGGATTGAGGAGATCCATTACCGTTTCGCTTTTTCCGATTACGAGCACACCGAGTTTCATGACCGGGAAGCCGGGACGAGATTCACCAACGACGGGTACGACGGCAGGATCGAGGCGAGGCACAAGCCGCTGGGCATGCTGCAAGGAACCTTCGGGTATCAGGTGCAGCGGAGCGAATTCGAGGCAGCCGGGATCGAGAAATTCCTGCCGCAGGTGCTGACGAGAAGCCACTCGGCCTTTGTGTTCGAGGAGATGAAACTGGCGGATGACTGGCGGCTGGAAGCGGGGTTGCGCTACGATCACACCTCCACGGACGCGGCGGCGGACCCCGATTTCGGGCCGGACCGGACTCGGACATTCGATGCGCTGAGCGGATCGTTCGGCATCGTGTATTCGCCGAACGAGGATTACGTGCTGGCATTGTCCTCGTCGCGGTCGGAACGCGCGCCCACCTATCAGGAACTCTACGCGGGCGGGCCGCACGTGGCGACGGGCGTCTTCGAGGCGGGTGACGACGGGCTCCCGAAGGAGAAATCGCTTGGGTTCGATCTTTCGCTGCGAAAAAAGACGGGAAGGGTCACCGGGGCGGCGACGGTGTTTTACAACCGGTTTGACGATTACATCGGTTTGTTCGCCACGGGAGAAAGCGATCATGGGATGCCGGTCCATGCGTACCGGAACACGGACGCGGAGTTTTACGGAGCGGAGCTGGAGGCGGTGTATCATTTCCTCGGTCCCGTGGTTCCGGGGGAGAAAGCGGACGAGCATCTGAATCTGGAACTCCGCGCGGATACCGTGCGGGCGAAGGACCGGAGGTCGGGAGATCCGCTGCCGAGGATTTCGCCGGTTCATGTGGGCGTGGCGCTGGATTACAGGAACGGCCCGTTCGGCGCACGGGTGGAGAGCATCTATTCCGCGAGCCAATCGAGAACGGCGGACAACGAGCTGCCGACGGACAGTTATGTGAAGTTCAACGCCGCGCTGAGCTACACGCTGACCACGGGGGCGGTGACCACGGACTTTTACGTGAAGGGGGTGAATCTCACCAACGAGGAGGTCCGCGAGCACACTTCGTTCCTGAAGGATGTGGCTCCGCTTTCCGGGCGCGGCGTGGTCGCCGGAGTGAAGGTGAGTTTTTGAGGGGCTGCTGAAATGAGGGAAACCGGGATGCCACGCACGTCCGCGGCATCCCGGTTTGCGTGGGAATGTGGTTGAGTTCAAGGGAGTGGGGTGAATGAATCGCGCGGTGAAAACCCACCGTCGGTTGTATTGTTTGGTTCCGGTCGCGGCCGGATTGTTTTCCGGGATTTGCCACGCGGACCCGCGGGAAATGATCAAGGAGCAGGTGCCGGCCGCCCGGAAGATCCTGGATGGCTGGCAGGCGGAGAATCCGGAGCCGGGCGAGCGCAGGCTGCATGTGGTGCTGTGGACTCCGAATGACAAGGAACCGGCGCCCCGCTACCAGGAGCGGTTGTCCGCCATTTTGCAGGACATCCGGGGATTTTACGCGAAGGAGATGGAGAGGCTCGGCTTCGGCCCCCGGACGTTGCGATTCGAGGAAGACGGTTCGGGAATGGTGAAAATTCATCTGGTCCGCGGGCGGGGGCCTTATGCGAATTATCGCACGCAGAGCGGCGCGGAGATCCGCAACGAATGTTTGCGCACCTTGCGCGCGGAGGGGATCGATCCGGATTCCGAGACGCTGGTGATTTTCTGCAACATGTCGGTGTGGGATGCGGAGACGGGGACGATCAAACAAAACAGCCCGTATTATGCGGGAGGGACGCACCGGAGCGGCACGGCCTGGCAGGTGGATTCCCCGATCCTGGATTTGAAATATCTGGACCGGAAGGAACCGGTCGTGACGGACGGACAGTATGGAAAAATCTCGATGGGCAGATACAACTCGATCTTCATCGGGGGGATCGCCCATGAGTTGGGGCACGCACTGGGACTGCCCCACAACCGGGAGCGGGAGGACGAGCGCGAGGCCTTCGGCACGGCGCTGATGGGGAGCGGAAACCGGACCTATGGAGAGGAGCTGCGCGGCGAAGGGAAGGGATCGTTTCTCACATTGGCGCACGGACTGCGGCTGGCATCGCATCCGATGTTCAGCGGGTCCGTGAAGGGAATGGACATCCGGGCGAATGCGGTTCCCACGGAGCTTTCGATCGAGGAGAGCGGCGAAGGATTCGTGTTTTCGGGGCGGGTGACGGCGGACCCGCCGGTTTATGCGGTGGTGGCCTACATGGACCCGGAGGGCGGAGGCGATTACAACGCCACGACCACCAGCGCGGTGCCTGACGGGGAGGGCCGTTTCCGCCTGGATTGCCAGGCGCTGGAAAAGGGAAAAAACGGCGAGTTGCGGGTGGTGTTCCTGCAGGCGAACGGCGTGGCTTCCGGGTTTCTCAGCGCGACTCCGTTCCGCTATCCCTATGCGGTGGCGGAGGACGGAACGGTGGATGTTTCCTCGGCCAGGACCCAATTGCTGTTGAAGCCGGTGGTGGATGCGGTGCTGGAGAACGATGCCGGTGCGATGAGGGAGGCTCTGGCGAATCCGGCTCTGGCGGAGGATGGTTTGGCGGCGGAAGTGGGCGCGCGGCTGGCGGCTTCGTTCGACAAGGAACCGCTGGAAAACGTTCCCGCCGATGTGAAATCGCTGCCGCTTTCCGATCTGAAAATCGCGGAGTCGTCCGTGGGATACGGCAGGCTGTTGCGCGACCGGCTTCCGGAGGTTCCGGTGCTTCTGACGAGCGGGAGCCGGATTTACCGGCACGGGTTGTTTGCACATGCTCCGTCCGAGCTGAAGTGGGAGCTTCAAGGGGAGTGGGCCACGTTGGCCGGGCGGGCGGGATTGCCGGACGGACGCGGAGGCAGCGTGCGGTTTTTCATCGAGGCGGATGGGGAAATCGTGTGGGAATCCGGT
>CAZVSA010000340.1:0-4063 GCA_964629955.1 uncultured Luteolibacter sp. | reverse complement strand
ACCCGCTGCGGAGAGAGAGTCACGGCGCGCCCGGCGGTCACGCCCTACCTGCCGGAATCATTCCCGGAATACTTTTGGCGTTCCGCCCGCCGCCTGTCATGAGCAGGCGGCGCGTCCTGAAGACCTATCCGCAAGCACCTGCATCAGCATGATGATTTGTTTGTCCCCTTGTCATAATCAATTGTTGGTCATTGGGAATGATATACACAAAACCATCCAAACCACGAAGGGCATCATCCGGGGAGATCTCTCCGCTCATCGTCCTTGCGGTCGCCATTTCCGAAATTCTTCCAACCATCAGGGCCGAAGCGACGCTCGATCTGAACTCTCCTTGCCTGCTCAAGCGATTCGCTATGACGGCCAGCTTCTGGATGCCAAGCACCCAAGCCTCTCCATCCGCTTCGCGAAGTTCCGCAAACCGGATGTCGAATTCTTCAATCTCTTTCAGCGGATCGAGCGACTCCCCGGGTTCTTCGCGGTTCGGACCAGCCCTGCTCTTCGATTTTCCGGAATGATCCGAGGCGGGATGACCTGCTCTCAAATTTGCAACTCCATTCCATTCCGGTTTCCCCGGCTTCCACCAAACGGCGTGAACCACGGCCCCAAGCAATGCAAGGATCGCCATCAACATCAGAATTCCGGTAGTTCTATTCATCTCCGCCTCCTCCTCCGCCCGTTGTAACAAACATGCCATTCTCGATATACTCATTCTCGTTAAAAAATGGAATTGGCAGCCCCCATGCAGATCCTGTGCACACGGAGATCTTCATTAATAGTTCATCCGAGCCATTTCGATAAAGAAAACAATGCCATAAGAATTTGGCTCATCCTCACCAAATAACGGCGTTGGGAACTCTGCGATTTCCTTGCCAACCCGCATTTCAAGATCGATTCTTAATTCGTCTCCACTAAAATTGCGATTTCCCCCTCGTTGGAGATAAATCGCCGTAGTCCGTGCGGTTTCCAATTTTGTTTCCCCAATCGAAATGGCAAGCAAGGAATCAATCATATTTTGTCCAGCAATAATTTCTGTGGGCGTCTTTCCTAAATTTTGCGCCTCTTCCGGAAAGGAGAGATCGGGTTCGAATCTGAATGCAAAATCCAACACGGACTCGGACGGATTTCTTAATCTCTCTTCCTTGCCAGAAGGGTGATATTCGCAAATAAAATCGATCAACTGTTGATCATTCGGAATCCTGTAAGAAAAACTTTTCAAACCTCGAAGAGTGCCTTCCGGGGAGACCTCTCCGGCCATCATTCTTGCAATCGCCATGTCGGAGACTCTCCCGGCCATTAGGGCCGATGCGACGACCGATCTGAAATCACCTTGTTTTCCAAGGATGTTCGTCATCACAGCCAAATCCTGAATCCCGTAAGTCCAAGCTTCTCCATCCGCTTGACGAAGTTCCGAAAACCGCATGTCGAATTCATCGATCACCTTCAGTGGATCAAACCACTCTCCGGCTTCTTCCCGGTCCGGCCCGCTTCCGCTCCCGGTTTTTCCGGGCCGGTTCGAGATGGAATGATTTGCCTCCGGTCCTGTGGTCCCGCCCTGTTCCGGTTTTCCATGCTTCCACCAAACAGCGTGAACAACAGCCCCAAGCAATGCCAGAATCACCACCAACGCCAGAACTCCAGTCTTCTTACTCATTGCCTCCCCCTCCTCCTCCGCCTGTGGTAATGAACATGCCATTCTCGATATATCCATTCTCATTGAAAAACGGTAGTGGCGGCCCGCCGTTAGTCAAGGCACCCGTGGTTTCATCGTAAGAGAAATTCACTTCCGTAACATGATGAAAAATCTCTCCGGCGGGTCTGCCTCCGGCTTCATGAGCAATTTGAATCATCGCAGCGAAATTGGAGAACGATTCAGGTGGTCTGGTAAAATCAAAATCATAGTAATCTTCTATCTCAGCCTGCATTTTCACTTCCTTCGCAATGACTTTGTTTCCGTTTTTTTTCAAATTGAGAGTAACGGTTCCATTCAAATAGTTGGCATCTCCCCAAATATACCTTGGTGGATTTTTCCCCGGGTAGTAGAAATTCACGGCAGTTCCCGGATTAATCGTATAGTGATAAGTTTTTGATGCAAGATTTCCGCTTGTAAAATCATTCCAGATTTGAGTATGATTTTGTTCCATAAAATCCCGGCAAATCGCATGCAATCCGAGTCCTGCTGCCTTGCTGAAGTAGGTTTCCGCAAGATTCGAAGTGCCCGAACCATCTGGAAGCCTGAAGGAGCGGATCTCGGTGCCCCAGTCTGCTTGATCGTAAGAAGAACCGGCGATCATGGTTGGCGGTTCGTGAACAATGGCTCGGGACTTCGGATTCTGAGGAAGCGCACCTGGCGGATGTGCGGTCGTTGCCAGAAAAGTTTGATAAAACATACCTGCTGTGCCGAATCCCACTGGGCCTATTATTGCCGCCAGCCGACTTCTGGCCATCGATACACTTTCAGGGTTGGCTACTTGAATGGAAAGTCCATCGGCTTTTTCGTGGCTTTTCAGAAGCAGGTTGAAACCCACCCCTTCGCCGGAGGCATGGGCCAGATCAACATAGCTGATCGTGCTCAGCATCGGCCCCGGGGCCGGAAAATCAATGTCTGTTTCTCCGGAATTGTCCATTGGAGCGCTTGCAATGATATTCCCATTGCCATCCGTGATTGCAATCGAAAATCCCTCTGCAATATTTTGCGGTATGACCGCGTGCTTCACGGTGATCTCCACTTTTTCTGATTCAGGTTCCGTGGCTATGTAAAGGCGGTTGCGGAACTTGCTTTTTTCTTCTTCCGGATTGGTGCTTGATGTGATGGCGTGATAGCCAGGCTGTTTGGGATTGGGAATCCGATTGGCAACCTGATCTCTCTCAAATACGGTTAAATCCACCGGCATGAGACTCCGCGATCCGTTCCAGCGTCCCGAAGCGGGGGCGGGCACGCTGTAGTCGATCCAGTCCGAGCCGAGCTGCCCCGCGGGGATGACGGCTTCGATCACTTCGAACTCCGGGGGATCCACCGCGCCGACGTTGTTTTCCCCGCTTTCGATGATCTGGAGGAACGTCACCCGGACAGGTGTGGGCGAGACGGCCTGCCGCCATACCTTGAAACGGACCTGCCGGAAATTTCCCGAATAGTGGCTCCCGTTTGCGTCATTGGATTGTGCGTGGCGCTTTCCCGCCTCGAAGGGAGTGTAAGGGGAATAGGGGTAGACCCAGTGGAGGGGAATGCGGTCGCCGGTGGCCTCTTCCAGCGGGCGGCCGAAGCCCAAGGCTTCCTGGGTGTTGGTAGGCCCCTTGCGCCAGCTCATGCTTTCCAGTTTGGTCTCGAACCACGGGACATTGGCAACCAGGTTGATCGCCATTGGTGTGTGGCCTTCTCCCTCGTGCCCCGAGAACGATCCGTCGGCGTATGACATCGTCTCCTCTTCGATGGTGTACTCTCCCGCCCAACCTTCGCCGATGTAGTAGCGGTATTGCCACTCGATCTGCGAGGCGGCGGCGGGGTCCGCGACGCCTCCGGGAACACCGCCCGGGGGTTGGTTCTGGTAATGCTGCGCGGCGGTGACGCCCTCGCCGGTGGGATCGAAGAGCGGGCGGATGTTGCCGCGCAGGAGTTCATTGAAGATTTCCTGGTTGACGTGGGCGGGCAGGCCGGGTGGCATGGGATCGCCCGGCTGGGTGCCGGTCACCCCCCATGCATCGAGAAGTTGGTTGGAAAAGGTGACCTCCCAACCGTCGGACAAACCATCGCCGTCCGTGTCGGGGTTCAGCGGGTTTGTATTGAGAAGTGTAATTTCATCAATGTTTGATAATCCGTCCCCATCCGCATCCCACTCTTCGAGGGAGATGCCCGGCGGAAGCGGGGTATCAGTGTAGTGGAGCCTGTAGAAGACTTTGCTCGAAGTACTGCCAATATCGTAACTGATTTCCTCATCGTTGCCCCTTTCTATTATGGGAGCCCAAGTCCAGTCCCGCAGGGGTTCGGCGATTTCTCCGGGATCGGAAACCTGGAGGAAATAGGTGCGTCCCTGGACTCCGAACCAGCGGAGGAATTTCTCCCCGGTCG
>CAZVSA010000339.1:2451-4066 GCA_964629955.1 uncultured Luteolibacter sp. | reverse complement strand
CGCGGCGGCGGGACGCCACCGCCACGGCCTGCGACGAGACGTCGCAGCCACGATCAGAAAATCCCTCTCATTTCCAACCACTCCCAAAATGAGGTAGCCCTGCACCCGTTCCGCCCCTGGCTTGACAAGCCGCCATCCGAATGGCTTCCTGAAAAGCAGAGATGGACACGGAAACCGTCAGCTTCGAGGAACTGGATCGCGGGAAGCGCCTGGCGCGCGCCCGGGATGCCGAGCGGCTGCGTACCGGCGAGATCACCCCGGAGGCCCTGCAGGAGGAAAACTCGATCTTCCCGAAGGACGTTGTCATCACCTTTGATCTGGTGGCGTATCTCAAGAAATCGTATCGCTTGAAATGAGCGTCCGGGAGGAACGTGCCAGCGAGGTCCATCATTTCAGGGAAATCCTGAGCAGCGCGACCGATGGCGAGCTTCCTCTGCTGGTCGGCGGTCATGCCGTGAATCTGTGGGCTCTCGGCGGAAAGGCATGTCCTTGTGATGCTTCACCACGGCGTCTTTCCTCCCGATCCAGTCAATGTCGGCATGGACGTCCTAGGGAAGCGGCAGTGATGCGACAAGCACGGTGGAGGCCATCGCGTTCCGGGTCTTGCTTCCGTGGCGGAGGGGCGGAAGACTGTGGAAAAGAAACCGTACGGTTTGCTTGAAATTTCAGGTTCGTTAAGTATTACTTCGCCATCTCATGCGTCTTTATGCCCGTCAAAAACTGCTTCTGAGTCTTGTCGATGCCGCTGGCGGTAGTCTGGCGGCGACGGATTTGCAGAAGCTGCTGTTTCTTTACACGAGAAAGGGGGAAAAGGAGCCGAGTTACCGTTTCGTGCCGTACCGCTTCGGATGTTTTTCGTTCCAGTCTTACGCCGACCGGAACGTGTTGGAATCGATGGGCTTGCTGGAACCTTCGAAGTCCGGCGACTGGACGCTGACGGCGAAGGCGAAGCCGTATGTGCCCGCCGGGGCGGCGAAGGCGCTGAAGCTGTTCGTGACGGTGATGGTTCCCGAGCGCGGCAGGAGCCTGATTCAGCGGGTGTACCGGGAAGCTCCCTACTATGCCACGCGGAGCCGCATTTTGGAGGAGGTTTTCCCCGATGAGGCGCAGCGGGAAGAAATCCGGCGGGAAATGCCCCGGATGGAAGGCAGGGCGCTATTCACCATCGGCTACGAGGGCGATAGCATCGACGGCTATCTGGACCGCCTGATCCGCCACGGGGTGACCCTCCTGTGCGACGTGCGCCGGAACCCGTTGAGCCGGAAGACGGGGTTTTCCGGGAAGCAGCTCGCCGGCTATTGCCAGCGGGTGGGGATCGAATATCGGCATCTGCCGGAACTGGGGATTCCGGGGCACCGCCGCCGTGAGTTGAACACGCCAGCGGACTACGAGGCGCTCTTCGAGGAATACGAGCGGGAAGATCTGCCGCAGGCAGGCGGAGCGATCGCGACACTTGCCGGACTTTTGGAGGAGCATGGGCGGATCGCGCTGACCTGCTTCGAGAAGGAACCGGAGTATTGTCACCGGCATTGCGTGGCGGAGGAGATGGTCCGCCGGCATGCGGCGTGCCCGGCCCCCCGGCACATCTGAACCACCCCGGAGTCGATGGCGAAGG
>CAZVSA010000339.1:0-2441 GCA_964629955.1 uncultured Luteolibacter sp. | reverse complement strand
GCGAAGGAACGGATACTCATCACGGTCAAGACGTATCCCACGCTTTCGGCTACATATGGGGAATTGGTCTGCACGGCTGGATTGCGCGAGGACGGGAGCTGGATCCGGATCTACCCCGTCCCGTTCCGCCGCTTGGAGGATTACCAGAAATTCGAGAAATACCGGATCATCGAGGCTCAGGTGTCGCGGAATCCAAAGGATTCGCGGCCGGAGAGCCACAAGGTGGATATTCAGTCGGTGGAGTTGACGGAGACCAGGCTCTCCACCTCGGACGGCTGGCGCGAACGCCGCGAGTGGGTTCTGGGCCGCGGCAAGGTGTACGAGGATTTATCCGGGCTCATCGCGGCCGCGAACGAGAGGAACGAGCTTTCGCTGGCGACCTTCAAGCCGAAGGAGATTCTCGGCTTTCATGCTCGTCCGGAGACCGCCGAGTGGGACCGGGAGAAGCTCGGGAAGCTCCAGCAGAAGGCCAGGCAGGGAAGCTTGTTCGACGAGTGGGAGCCGAAGAACGTCACGAAAGTGGTGAACAAGCTTCCGTGGAAATTTTCCTATAAGATTCTCGATGCCCAATCCCGTGAGAGCACGATGATGATCGAAGATTGGGAGATCGGCGCGCTTTACTGGAGGTGCATCCGCGAAGGTGCTGATGCGGAGGAGGCTGTCGGGAAGGTCCGGCTGAAGTTCTTCGATCAATTCCGGGCGACGGATCTGCATTTGTTTCTTGGCACGACACGGGAGTGGCACGGACGGGGGAAGAATCCATTTGTGGTGGTCGGCACTTTTTTTCCTCCGCACCGGGAGCAGCTTGAACTTTTTTAGCCCGCATTTTTGCTGACAGTGGTGAGCATTTTCATCGCTGTGAGGACGATGAGCTTGCCTCCTTGCTTATGAAAATCGCTTTCTTGACAACCGGTTCCTTTTTGTCCAAGCAATATCTATGCTGAATCGACTCAGTCCGTTGGTTTCAAATCACTTTAAGATCAAAAATGGAATCGGGCCTTCCAATAGGGGAGCCGCACGGTTTCCGTAAACACACTGTTGGGTAGAAAAAAGATCTCTATCACTAAAAAGAATATTTTATGTCCACTAAGAAAAAGACAGCTAAGAAGGCCGCAAAGAAAGCAGCTTCGAAACAAGCCGAATCTGGAAGGGCTCGCCAATCGCGTCCCTATCCTGCCTCGTCGTTCAAGGATGCTCTTCCGCTCGGCGAAGCCATTCTAAAGTATGCGTCCGGGGAGAAGGTTCGCCGACTTACACTGCTTCAACAGATGGACAAGTCACCGAACAGCAGCGGGACTAAAATGATGATTACCAACTCGGGGAAGTATGGGATCACGAAGGGTTCTTACGCGGCGGAGCACTTAGAATTGACGGAAAAGGGTCGTAATGCAGTCGATCCGGCAAAGGGACCCCGCGTCCAGCGTGAGGCATGGTTCGCAATGGGGATCAAGGGAGTGGAACCTTTCAATCTCCTCTACGAACAATACAAGGGGAAGAGAATTCCGGAACGAGAGGTGATGAAGGACGTATTGCGGGATTCCGATGTTAATGTTCCCGACCCGGATGAGTGCGTGGACACCTTCACCGTGAACGTCAAAGACTTGGATCTTTTGCGGACGATTGGCGGCGCTGAAACTCTCGTTTCCATCGAACAGGTGCTAGACGAGCTTCCTGCAGAAGTCGGAGGAAGTTCTCCTATATCTCTATCAGCGCCAGCGATCACTCGATCAAATACAACCGATGCCGCTCCGCCGAGAGACTGGAATAAGATATGTTTTTATATCACGCCAATTGGAACAGAAGACAGCGAGGAGAGGAAGCATTCTGATCTCTTCATGTCCTCTTTGATTCAGCCTGCTCTGGACGAAATCGGACTCACGGTAATTCGCGCAGACAAGATTGGCGAACCCGGAATGATCACCACTCAGGTTTTGGAGTATTTGAAGCGTTCGCGGCTGGCGATAGCCGATCTGTCGTATTTGAACCCGAATGTATTCTACGAGGTGGCACTTCGACATGCGCTCCGTCTCCCTGTTGTGCAACTCATTAGGAAGGCTGATCGTCTACCGTTCGATGTAAACCAATCGAGGACTCTGGTTTTCGATACCACGGACATATACTCCTTGGTTCCTAAGCTCCAGACATATCGCTCAGAGATCGCGACTCAAGCCCGCAAGGCGCTCGAAGATCCAGAAAGCGTGGGCAATCCGGTAAGCATCTTCTATCCCGACTTCTATAAATAAATAAACCAAGCCCAACAAGTCGTGGTAAGACAACCTCGTTTCGCTCGGTGCCTGCACTCAAACGTTGCTTTTATGCGAGCCGGACGAGGAGGTCATCGCTGTCCACCTGGTCGCCTTTTTGCACGAGCAGGTCTTTCACCACGCCATCGGCGGAGGCGCTGACGGTGGTGAGCATTTTCATGGCTTCGAGGACGATGA
>CAZVSA010000338.1:0-4076 GCA_964629955.1 uncultured Luteolibacter sp. | reverse complement strand
GAGGGTCCGCCGGAGGGATTCCTCGTTCATGTAGGCCAGCATGAGGGGCTCGCGGGTGGCGGAATCGACGGCCATCGCGGGAATCAATCCATCGGCGTCGAACTTGGGACAAAATCCATTCCCTTCCTCGATTTCGGCCTTGGAGGCGCGCGGTGTGAAATGCGGTGAATCCATGGGCGGAACGGTGGAAGGAAGGGGCCGGAGTGTCGAGCGTGCAGTGTTTCGGAGAGGAACGTGATGCAGGTCTTTTTCAAGTGCCAACGCGGCGACCGATGATCGCCGCCACGGCCTGCGAATGGGTCAATCATCGTCTTCCCACGCTACGCCGGCCGCCTCCTTCGCTTCCTCCAGCACGCCGAGCGTCCCGTGTTCCGCGCACCATTTTTCGATGTAGGGCCAGTCGAATTTTTCCTCGCCCTGGACGCCGAGCACCGCCACCGCGTCGTCGAAATCCTTGTCGCGTTTTCCGCCGATACACCAGCGGAGCTTCTGGATCACCACGTCATCCGGCGTCGGAATCCACGCTTCCCTGCCAACGAGCGTCGATTTCCTGCGGCGGGAAAAACGCTCCTGATCGTACGCGTCCCGGCTCAACTCGAACAATTCGATGGTGAAAGGAATTTCCGGAACCGTGATGATCTGCCGCCAGGTGCCCGTCACCATCTCGAACGATACCTGGGAATCGATTCGGAACGAAGCCGGGAGTTTTCCGAAGAGATAGGTCCGTTCGTCGTTGGCGACGTTCAGCACGAAATCCGCGTCTTTCGTCGCCCGGGGAACCCCGTAGCGGTTCGAGGAAAACGAGCCGACGACCATGTAGTCCAGCCCCAGCCCGTTCAGCGCATCGAGCAGCACGGCCACCGCCTCCTCCCCGTCTTTCATGGGATCGGATGCCGTTTCTCCAGTCTTTCGAGGCGTTTCAAGCGTTTCAGCAGCAAGCGATGGATTTCCTCCTCGTCCGCCGCCGGATGATCCTCGCGCAGCCCTTCCTTCATCCGCAGGCACACTCCGGCGAAGAGCCGCGGCCCGGCGCAAGCGCGCTCCTCTTCCGACATCGCGCGAGCCTGGCGCACCTTTGCCAGCCAGATCGCGTCCACTGTTGCGGGGGCGTATCGCATGCCCTCCACGCTACCGGAGCCGCCCCCGCTCCACAAGCCGCCTTTTCTTTTGCCGAACCATGCTTTTTGCCCGCGCGGCCCGGCCGACGGGCGTTTCAGGGCACATCTTCCAAAAAGCAAATCCCTGGCAGTCCGCCGCGACTTTTCGGATTGCGCGGGGGGCGGAGGCGGGCACGATCCGTGGCGGATGGCATTTTCCCCGGACCGGGCATACGAGGTGATTTCGGCGGCGCACGAGCGCGGCCGGCTGGCGCACGCGTTTCTGATCAGCGGCGCCCAGGGGGCGGGAAAGGAAACGCTGGCGGCCCGGGTGGTGCAGTTGGTGGGAGGAAAGGAACAGGGCGGAGGGTTCGATTTGTTCGGGGAGCCCGTGGTGGTGGAAACGCCGGAACTGGACGAGCTGGAGAGCGGCTGGGTGAGAATCATCCGGCCGAGGATGAAATCCCGGCGCGTGGGCGTGGATGAAATCCGCGATCTGGAGCAGACCCTGCACCTCGCCGCTCCCGGCGGTGCCTGCAAGGTGGGGGTGATCACGGAAGCGGACCGGATGAACGATCAGGCCGCGAACGCTTTCCTGAAAACGCTCGAAGAACCGCCGCGGAACACTCTTCTTCTGCTGCTGACCTCGAACCCGCAGCGCCTGCTGCCAACGATCCTTTCCCGCTGCGTGCGGATGCCGCTGCTGGGCGGGAAACCCCTGCTGGCCGATGGCGGAGCGGAATTGGTCGCGGCGTTGAATGCGGCCGCGGCCCGTGGTTTCGGCACACCGGTGGCCGCTCTGCACCTGAAAGCGGTCTTCACCTCGTTCCTCGCAGATCGCCGGGTGGATGCGGACGCCGCGGCAAAGGCGGCGGAGAAAGAGGAAATTTCCGCATACAAGGACGCCACCGACGGCTCCTGGCTGCGGGAGCGCGAGGCGTTCCACAAGGCCGCGGCGGAAGCGGAATATCTGGATGCCCGCACCAGGCTTTTCGACGTGCTGATGGCGTGGATGGCCGATCTGCTGCGCATGAAAACGAAGAGCGGCGGGCTGGATTTTCCTGATTCCGCGCCCTCGTTGTCGGGCACGGTGGAGGCGGAATCCGAAACCCGCCTGCTTCAGCGGATGGAGGCGCTCGACTCGCTGCGGCGGACACTGGAGACCAATGCATTCGAGCCCCTGGCGTTGGAAGTTGGCTTTTTGCGCGCCTTCGGTTAAAAGGCCGCAAGCGGGCCGACCGGCGGGCCCATTCCCATTTTCCCCATATTTTCATCTAACCAAGCGGCAGGGCTGCCCGTTTCAGTCACGGAACCATTCCACCACGATCATGGCGCGCATCTCCCCTTTCCTCTCTCCCGAATCCGAATCCGCGCTCCGCCGCCAGCGGAGAAACGCGAAAATCGCGAGCGTGGTGATCGCTTTTCTCGGCATCGTGCTGGTCATGCTGCTTCTCGGGCTGATCCTCCTGCCTTCCTTTGCGAAGGAAATTCCGGTGATCGTCGCATACCGCCCCGCCCACGAGGCCGCTCCGGAACTCTTGAACGACCCCCGGCCGGCCATCCCCCAAAAGCGCCCGGAGCCCCCCGCCCCCTCCATGGCCTCGTCGCGGATGATCGTTGCGAACGCGGCTTCCACCGTGGCGGTCCCCACACCGGACATCGACGTCACCCTCCCGTCGGACATGTTCGGAGCGGGCGACGATTTCGGAAGCGGATGGGGAGCGGGCGAGGGTTGGGGAAATGGCGGCGGCGGTGGCGGCACCACGTTCTTCAACCAGAAAATCCAGGCGCTCCGGGTCGCCTACGTGATCGACTACTCCGGCTCCATGCGGGGAGCCCGGGAAAAATTGATGCGGGACGAACTCGCAAGATCCGTTTCCAGCCTCGGCACGCCCTCCAAATTCCAAATGATCTTTTTCTCCGGCCCCGCATGGATCGGGGGCAGCGCGATCGACATGGCCCCGGGCAACGGCGAGGCAACCATCACCATGGACGGCCGCTCGTATCGCTGGAGGAGGGGTGGTTCCCCCTCGCGTTGGCAACCCACCGGCAACAAGCAACGGGTGGAATGGATCGACGCCACCCCGGAATCGGTGGAAAAAGCCGGCCAGGCGATCCTCACCACGCCGCTGAGTTATGGCACCGAGTGGGAGATCCCCCTGGAAATGGCCATCGGCATGACGCCGGCGCCCCAGGTGATTTTCTTCATGACTGATGGCTCGGTCAGCGGCGACATGGTGAAACTGGCCGAAAAACTGGGCCGGAAGGCAAGATTGCGGGACATCAAGGTCAACACCGTCGCAATGATGCAGCCGGATGCCGAAGCGGCCATGAAGGAGCTCGCCAGGCGCACCGGCGGACAATTCTCCATCGTCAAGGCAGGCGGAGTGATCGAACTCGTTCCCGTGGATTGAGCGGATCAATCATTGATCGGAAATCCCGAGGACTCCAGCGCGAGCGCCGCGGCCCCGATGATGCCCGCCTCATGCCCGAAGGTGGCGGGCAGAATCATCAGATTCTCTTTGAAAGGACCGGAAAGCTGCGAGCGCAAATACCGGGTGAACGGCTGGAACAGCACCTCCCCCGCGCGAGCCACCCCGCCCCCCAGGATGATCGCCTGCGGATTGAGCAGCCAGCAGCAGTTCATCGCCGCCGTGGCCAGCATGCGGGCGATCACATCCCAACAGGCGAGTGCCGTCTCATCCCCGTGGTAGGCAGCCGCCGCAAGGGCTGCGGGGGAGCACTCCCCGATCTCCTTGCCGATTCCTTTCGCGGCATAAGATTCGCGGGCAAACGCGGCGATTTCCTGATTTCCCACGTAGTCCTCCAGTGCTCCCAGATTGCGATAATGCCCGGGACGCCCCTGGTAATCGATCGACGTCTGCCCCACCTCTCCGGCCGCGTGTTGCGCGCCGCGCACGAGCTGCCCGTTGACGATGATTCCGCCTCCCACCCCCGTGCCCAACCCAATTCAAACAA
>CAZVSA010000337.1:381-4093 GCA_964629955.1 uncultured Luteolibacter sp. | reverse complement strand
GTTCCGGAGTGCGCCCTCGCGCTCCGGCGGCTGGTATGGCCAAGCCGTCCCGCATCTGGAAAATTCCCCACCATGTCCGCCAGGTTTCCGGCGAGGCGCCGAAAACAACACGCGAGGGCGCGTGTGGTCCCCGAATCAAAAGAGATGGCGACCGATTATCGCCGCTACGGATCGAGAAATTTTCCGGGATTGAGGATGCCGGAGGGGTCGAGGCCCTGCTTCAGCGCGCGGTGGACATCGAACGCCACTTCGCCGAGCGCCGCGCGGATCCATGGTTTTTTGGCAAGGCCCACTCCGTGCTCGCCGGTGATGGCTCCGCCGTGCGCGATGATCCAGTGGAAGAGGCGGTCGAGGGCGGCGTCCGCGTGTTCGCGCACCGCCGGATTTTCGTAGTCGCGGACCATGAGGTTGGTGTGGATGTTCCCGTCGCCGGCGTGGCCGAAGCATGCGATGGGAATCCCGGTTTCCGCTTCCAGTTCGCGGGCGAAGGCGACGAGTTCGACGAGCTTCGAGCGGGGGACGACGATGTCCTCGTTGAGTTTGGTGAGGCCGGTATCGCGCAGGGAGTAGGAGAATTCGCGGCGGAGTTTCCAGATCCGCTCGCATGAGGCCTCGTCCGGTGCGAGTTCGATGTGGCTCGCTCCGAGATGGTGGAGCAGTTCGCGGAGTTCCCGGATTTCGGAGGCGACGGCTGCCGGGCGGCCGTCGATTTCCACGATCAGGTGCGCGTTGCCGGGAGGAAAGACTTCCGGTCCGAGGCGCTTGCGGGCCGCGGCGAGGGTGAAGGAGTCGGTGATTTCCAGGGCGGACGGGAGGTGCCCGGAGTTGAGGATGGCCTGCACCGCGGCGGCGGCGGCGGCGAATTCCGGGAAAATCGCGGCCAGCATCGCGCGGGAGGCGGGGCGGGGGATGAGCCGCAGCGTCGCCTCCGTCACCACGCCGAGCATGCCTTCCGAGCCGGTGAAGAGGCCGATGAGATCGAACCCGGTTTTGTTTTTGTGAACGCGTCCGCCGGTCCGCAGGATTTGTCCGTCGGCGAGGACGACTTCGAGGCCGAGGATGTAATTACGGGTCACGCCGTACTTCAGACAGCGGGGTCCGCCCGCGTTGGTGGCGATGTTTCCGCCGATCGAGCAGTCCTTGAGCGACGCGGGGTCCGGCGGGTATTCCCAGCCGAGGGCCGCGGCGGCGGATTGGAGATCGCCGGTGATGACGCCGGGCTGGACGATGGCGACGCCGTCCTCCGGGTGGAGCCCGAGGATGCGGTTCATCCTTGCGGTGGAGAGGACGATGCCGCCCGAGGCGGGAACGCAGCCGCCGACATATCCGTAGCCGGCGCCCCGCGTGGTGACGGGAATCCCGTTTTCCCGGGCGAAGGACAGGACGGCGGAGACGTCCGCGGTCGATTCTGCGAAGACGACCACTTCGGGCGGATGGCTGGCATACCATTTGTCCGTCGAGTGGGCGTCCAGCGTTTCGCGGGACGAGCTGACTTTCCCCTCCCCGAGCAGGGCGGCGAGGCGGGAGGCTGGCGTTTCTGCGGTCATGAAGTCCATCAGCCATGAACCAGCTCCGGCCGGAGGTCAAACGCGGGGTGAACATCGAACATCGAACGTCCAACATCGAACGTCGAAGTGGAAGAAGAGTCTGAAAGTCTCAAGGTCTGAAAGTCCCCCATCACCAAACCACTACCGATTCCAAACTCTTCCGACCTTCAGACTTTAAGACCTTCGACCTTCAGACTCTTCCTCTTTTTCGCATTGATCGGGAGATGGCGGTTGTCAGACTCGTGGGATGATCCGAACCACCACGATCGCGTTGTTGATGTCGTCGATGTTATTGCAAGCGGAATGGAAGAACCTGTGGCCCGGGGAAGCTCCGGGTGCGAAACGGCCTGCGGAGGGGGCGGAGCAGATCGCGGACGGCTGGCGTTACACGGACATCGAGGTGCCGCAGTATTTTGTTTATTTGCCGGAGAAGGAGAAGGCGACCGGGGCCTCCGTGGTGATTTTGCCAGGAGGCGGGTATGGAATCCTCGCGATGAACCACGAGGGGCACGATTACGCCAAATGGCTGGCGGAGCGGGGGGTGGCGGGGATCGTGGTGAAATACCGTGTCAGCGGCAATCCGGAGTTCGGCTACCAGTATCCGGTTCCGCTTCTGGATGCCCGCAGGGCGATCCGCACCGTGCGGGCGAACGCGGAGGAGTGGAATCTCGATCCGGCCAAGGTGGGGATCATGGGGTCTTCCGCCGGGGGGCATCTGGCGAGCTTGTGCGCGACGCGCTTCCACGATTCCTTCGAGCAGGAAACTTCCGATGAAATCGATGCGCTGAGCGCCCGCCCGGATTTCGCGGTTTTGATCTATCCGGTGATTTCCATGGAGCTGCATGCCCATGGCGGCTCGCGTAAAAATCTTCTCGGGGAAAACGCGCCGCAAGAGCTGGTGGAGAAGACCTCTACGGAACGGGCGGTGACGGCGGAGACCCCGCCGGTGTTCCTGCTGGCCACGTCGGATGATTGGGTGGATTTCCGCAACAGCCTGATGTTCGCCTCGGCGTGCAAGGAACATGGCGTGCCGGTGTCGCTGCACGTGTTCGAGACGGGGGGGCACGGATACGGCCTCAACGGAAAGGGTGAGTTGGAGGCATGGCCGGCGTTGTTCGAGACATGGCTGGCGACGAAGTTCCCGAAACCGTGAGAAAAAGGGGAGCGTCGGCGTCCCGATCTTCAACGGGTCAAGCTGAACCACAGCCGCCGACAGGGAACGCCGGGCGCATGCCCCGAACCACCGAAGGCGCGGAACGGAGTCGCGTGGCGGTTGTTGGCTCCAGCGTATTGTCAGGCCCCGCTTGTAAATCCTGAAATCTCATTGTGGAAATGGATACTGTGGCTCGCGATATTCCTGTGGGGCAGCCGATTCACGGTTCGGTTTGCCGTCACCAAGTGCGAAGGTGCCGCGTTTCCGATCCAGCGCGGCCTGCCAAACCCCTCGCTTGGTAACGGTGATGACATCTGAATCGGAGTTATACATGATGGCAACATCCCGCCAGCGATCTGCTTCATGGTCGATGTAACACCAGCCCCACTTTTCACCCGGTGAGCGCATGTAGAATGCAACCGTGTATGGCTCCGGGCTCCAATTGCAGTGTTGCGTGACCATATACTCAGAACCGTCCGGCAGGCGAAGTGACGCCACAACGCCACTGCTGCCCGGCTGGATGATGACAAGAAAAAGCGCACCAACGATGAGAAAGAGAACTCCAAAGATGATGCCGATTGTCTTCATGGCGTGAAGTGGTGTTATTCCTCGGGATTTTCTTGCTGCGGCTTGGGCCGGGAGGGGGGGTCCGTGGGCGGGCGGGAAACCACGGGGCCCGCTTCGCCGGTCCGGCCGGATGGCAGGTTGGTGGCGCGGAAGTCGCCGTCGTCCGGCAGGCTGAGCATGTCGGGAAGGCGAAGCCCGTGATCCTCGATCGCGGGAACGGGCGGTTCCTCGAATGCAACGGGCTCTCCGGAGGCGGCATTGCCGGTTTCCGGGGGTTCGACGGGTTCGGGCTCCGCCGTTTCCTTTCCGGGAATGGCGCATGAGGCCAGCAGGAACGAACCGGCGAGGACAAGAAATGGACGGGTTTTCCTCACGACAAAATGGCCGGGCGCGGGTCAGCGCGTTTCGATGGGGGCACCGGCGAGAGTTCGGCGGGGCCGGTGTA
>CAZVSA010000337.1:0-371 GCA_964629955.1 uncultured Luteolibacter sp. | reverse complement strand
ACCTGGGCGGTCCAGCCGGAGGCGCGGGCGATGGCGAAGATCGGCGTGAAGAGATCGGTGGGAATGCCGAGGGAGTAATAAACGGTGGCGGAGTAGAAATCGACGTTGGCCTCCAGGCCTTTTTTCTCGCGCATGATCTGGGCGATGCGCTCGGACATGCGGATCCACTTGGGTTCGCCGAGTTCCTCGGTGAGCTGGATGGCGAGCTTGCGGAGGTGCGGGGCGCGGGGATCGAGCGTGCGGTAGATGCGGTGGCCGATGCCCATGATTTTTTCTTTCCGGGCGAGTTTTTCCTCGATGTAGGCGTCCACGTTTTCGGGTTCGCCGATTTCCTGGAGCATGTGGATGACGCCTTCGTTCGCGCCGCCGTG
>CAZVSA010000336.1:0-4095 GCA_964629955.1 uncultured Luteolibacter sp. | reverse complement strand
CGTGATTTCGAGAAGAATGGCGTCGTATTCGCCCTTCACCTTGTCCTGCTCCATGCCGGTGAGCTGATAGAGACGCAGTTCGAGGATCGCGTTCACCTGGCGTTCGCTGAAAACATAGCGTTCGCCCTGCACCGATGCCTGCGAGCGGATCAGGATGCCGAGCGATTCGGCGGTGGCGACGGGGAAATTGTAAGCCGCGAGGCGTTCCCGGGCTTCGTCGCGGTTCTTCGAGTCGCGGATGATCTTGATGAAGTCGTCGATGTGGCCGAGCGCGAGCAGGTAGGCCTCCAGCAGCTCGGCGCGCTCCTCCGCTTTTCCGAGGAGGTAGCGCGTGCGGCGGATGACCACCTCGCGGCGGTGCTCGATGTAGGCGTCGATCGCTTCCTTGAGCGAAAGCTGCTTCGGCCGGTTCTGGTGGATCGCCAGCATGTTCACGCTGAACGACGTTTCCATCGCAGTGAGTTTGAAAAGCTGGTTGACGACCACCTGCGGGCGGGCGTCGCGCTTCAGCTCGATCTCGATGCGGGTTTCCTCGTCGGAAAGGTCGCGCATGCCGGAGATGCCGGTGAGGATTTTCTCGTTCACCAGTTCGGCGATGCGTTCCTGCAGGGTGGCGCGGTTCACGCCATAGGGAACCTCGCGGATGGTGATCATCGAGCGGCCGTTCTCCAGCTCCTCGATCTCCATCCTTCCGCGCATTCGCATGGAACCGCGGCCGGTGCGGAAATAGTCCTCGATGCCGCGGATGCCGCGGATCTCCGTGGGAACGGCGAAGTCCGGGCCTTTGATGTAATGCATCAGCTCCGGCAGCGTGATTTCCGGGTTGTCGATCTGCGCGCAGATCGCATCCACCACCTCGCCGAGGTTGTGCGATGCGAGGTTCGTCGCCATGCCCACGGCGATGCCGGTGCCGCCGTTGACGAGGAAGTTCGGGAACGCGGAGGGAAGTACGGTGGGTTCCGTAAGCCGTTCGTCGTAGTTGGGGACGAAATCGACGGTCTCCTTGTCGAGGTCGTCCATCATCGCCATGCCGAGGTGCGTGAGGCGGGCCTCGGTGTAACGGTAGGCGGCGGGCGGGTCGCCGTCCACGGAGCCGAAGTTGCCCTGGCCGTCGATGAGGGTGTCCCGCATGGACCACTTCTGGCCCATGTTGACGAGCGTCGGATAGATGACGGATTCGCCGTGGGGGTGGTAGTTTCCGGAGGTGTCGCCGCAGATTTTCGCGCATTTGATGTGCTGCTTTCCGGGTGCGAGGTTCAGCTCGCGCATCGCGAAAAGGATGCGGCGCTGGGAGGGTTTCAACCCATCGCGCACGTCGGGCAGGGCGCGGGAAATGATGACCGACATCGAATAATCGAGGAAGGACTTCGAGAGTTCCTCTGCGACGTTGATCGGCTTGATATGCTCTTCGGACATGGGGAAAGCGGATTAGGAAAGGAGCGGGTTCCAGACCTCGGAGAATCCGAAACCCTGGAAATGTTTGGTGTTCGCCGTGGCGAAGCGGGTTACGCCATGGTGGCGGAGGGTGAGGGCGAGGCGGGCGTCGATGATTTCACGGAAGCCCGTTTTTGTTTTGGAGGCCCATTTCCAGAGTTTGTTGGAAACGGCCTTGTCGTAGTCGATGTGATGCCAGCCTGTGGTGGTTCTCAGGGCATGGCAGTGTGCGGCAGCTTCCGGAGCGGAGTGCGGTTTTTTGAAGACGGCAGGATTGCGAAGCTGCATGTAGAGTTCGACGAGGACGAGTTCACAAACCACAAATTCGTCATCGGGGCGATTGGAAACCACAGTGAAAAACTCCACCGCCGCCTTGTGTTTTGGCGCACCGGGATCAGCCGCATGGACGAAGAGATTGGTGTCCGCGCTTATCATGGATGATGGATGTCGCAGCGCTCCATAATGGCATCCGCCTCCACGTGCATGGTGGCGGGGTCGGCTTTCCAGCCGCCGCTCTTTTTGAGAACCGGCATTGTCCACGGAGCGTCGGGGGCGGCATCGTCCGGCCAAGTGTCGGCATAGTTCTCGCTGGCGCGGCGGATCACCTCGGCGAGGGAAATATCCTTCCGCTTCGCGATGCCCCGCAGCTTGCGGAGCAGCGGTTCGGGAAGCTGGATCTGGGTTCTGGTCATGCCATCAATGTAATGTAGGCTGCGATTTGCCGTCAAGCGCGGTGGAGCGCGTTGGCGGAGACGAAGAGGTTGCGGACGCGGAAAGCGGCGGGGGATTCCTGGAGGAGAATGGCTTTCATGTTAGGGGTTTTGGCGGCGAACCAAGGGAGTTTTTTGATCCGTGAAGAAGAACCCACCCATTGGGGGAATGGGAACCCCTGTTGCTGGCTCAGGTGGGCGGCGACAGCGGAGACGTAAGCGTCCGCCAGACCTTCATCGTTGAGCCTGTGATTCAGGAGCGGGGGCTCGTCGGCGAGCAGATCGGGCCGTGGATCGCGTTTGAAGCGATCCAGAAAGTTGGCGATGGCGTAATCAAAATCGTCCGGTTCGGAGACGGTGGCGACACTTTCGCTCAAGGTTCGTTTATCCGTGCTCATGATTGCATTTCCTGGATGGTTTCCTCGATGAAATATCTTACTTTGGGAGGCAGCAGACTCTCTTTGTAATAATTTGCCACAATATCACATGCGATTGCGGCGTCGCGTATGTTTAATTCACGCAACAAGGTGATCACATCCTGACGGTCACCACGAATGCCAAAGGTGGCGACGCGGCTTGCAAGGCATTTCATTGCCAGCAGGTATTCAGTGGTCGGGCGCATGACACGCAGGTTGTTGAAAACCGGCATTCCTTCACTGGTGACCTGGCCTTCCGGGGAAACAAAACCGGCGACTCCGTTGTTCATCCAGTCCGGATCGATGCCGAATTCCCCGGCGACTTGTCTGGCGGCATTGAGCATGTCTTCTTTCGGGACGAATATGGCATCGACATCGCGGGTGGATTCCCGGGCGTCGAAGGCGAGGACCATGGCGGCTCCGCCGAAGATGCACAATTCCCCGATCACTCCCTTTTCACGCAACAACTCATCCAGCCTTTGAAGGGCGGCGAGGATGGTTTCGCGGGATAAGGTGTCTTGAGGGTTCATGTTGGATTGGCGGGCGTGGCGGAATGAAATCCGCCGCCACAATTCAGACGTCGAGGTTGCGGACGTTGAGGGCGTTGTCCTCGATGAAGCGTTTGCGCGGCTCGACGATGTCGCCCATCAGCACGTCGAACATTTTGTCGGCTTCGACGGCGTTGTCCTCGTCGAGGCGGACGCGGAGGAACTGGCGCTTTCCGGGGTCCATGGTGGTTTCAAAAAGCTCCTTGGCGTTCATTTCCCCCAGGCCCTTGAATCGCTTGATCTGGATGCCGCGGCGGCCGATTTCCAGAACGCGCGAAAGGATTTCCGGCACGCTGAACACCGGAGAGACGTGCTGTTTCTCTCCTTCGCCCTCGACAAGCTCATAGAGCGGATGGTCGTCGGAGAAGAACCGGCCGGTATCGAATCCCCGCTCGGACAGGCGCGAAAAGATCCGCTCGATGGCGTTCGATTCGTGGAGTTCCTTGAGCACGGCCCGGCGCGACGGGCCGGTCTGGGCCATGGTTTCCTCCGGTGTGAGAACTTCGTCGAAAAGCCGCAGATCGCGGTTTTCCGCGGCGAAGGCGCGCAGCGACGCTTCGTCCGGAAAGTAGGTGACTTCCTCGTCGTTGCCGGTGCGGATGCGGACCATGAACTCGGGCAGCTTGCCGTTGAGGCGCGCTTCGAGGTAGTTGCGGAAGTTCCCGCCGTTGCCCTCGATGGAATCGGAGAAACGGAACAGGGAGGAAAGGATTTCGAGGATGTCCTTCAGCTCCTCGGCGGTGTAGCTACGGGATCCATCGTAGCTGCGCAGAGTCACTTCGCCCGCGCCGAGGTCGATGAGAATCCTGTTGAGCTGGTCGTTGTCCTGAACGTATTCGTGGCGTTTCTTCCGGCTGACGAGATAGAGTGGCGGCTGGGCGATGTAGAGGTATCCCCGTTTCACCAGGTCCGGCATGTGGCGGCAGAAAAACGTCAGCAGCAGGGTGCGGATGTGCGAGCCGTCCACGTCGGCATCGGTCATGATGA
>CAZVSA010000335.1:2686-4155 GCA_964629955.1 uncultured Luteolibacter sp. | reverse complement strand
GGAAAGCAATTTTCCTGGGAGCGGAACCCCATCCCGCCCTCCGTGAAATCCCCGGAATCGCCGGCTGGCAACCCTTCAAACCCAAAGCCGATGCATGGGATCTCGCCGGCTTCAAACGGACCGGCACGCCCACCGGCAAATGGCCGCTGGTCCTGATTCTCCCCGGGAAATCGCGTGACGAAACGCTCGCATGGTTCGCCATGGGCCGCGACCTCCTCGAAGAAAACGCAACCCTCATGGCCGCGATGCCCAACACCGCCGGAGCCTCCCGTTTTGAAAAAGAACTCTCCACCGCAACCGGCGGCATCCAGTCCACACAAAAGAACAAATGCCGCGCCTTCAGTGCAAACCACGGACCGGACTGGAACGCGGAAATCTTCTCCCGGTGGCGGGAATCAGGCGAACGGCGCGTCATCCCCGGCACCGGCTATCTCGTGGAACCCGGAGTGTTCAGCACCGGCGGCATCGACACCGGCTCCGCCTTTCTCGCCGACCACCTCCCCGCCCATCTCCGCGGCCCGGCCGCCGACCTCGGAGCCGGCTGGGGATTTCTAACAGATCAACTGCTGCGGAAATGCCCCGGGATCGGAAGCGTCGATCTTTTTGAAGCGGACGCCCGGGCGCTGGATTGCGCGGAAGCAAATCTCCGCCACCACGAACGCCCGCTCCGTTTCCATTGGCACGACATCACCACCGGCCTCCCGGGAACCTACGACACCATCGTCATGAACCCGCCCTTCCACACCGGACAAACCACCGACATCGATCTGGGCCGCGCCTTTCTCAAAACCGCCGCCTCCTCCCTGAACCGCGGCGGCCGCCTCCTCCTCGTGGCGAACCGCCAGCTCCCCTACGAAGCCGTTCTCGAAGCCTCCGGCCTCGCCTGGAAAAAAACCGCGGAAGACAAAACCTTCAAACTGCTTGCCGCCGAGCGCCGTTCCGCCTGAATCCCCCCGCCCATGAAACTCGTCAAACTGCTCGCCAACCTCGGATACGGATCGCGCAAGGAAGTCCAGCGCCTCATCCGCAACGGCTCCGTGACCGACCGGGAGCTTCAGGTCCTGACGGAAAAAAATTTCCCTCCCCACGATCAAATCCTGCTGCGCGGAGAACCCCTCGATCCGCCGTCGCCTCTTCACCTCGTGCTGAACAAACCGGACGGCTACACATGCAGTTCGGAAGACCCCGGCTCCACCATCTACGATCTCCTTCCCGAGCGCTTCGCCCACCGCAACCCCGGCCTCAATCCCATCGGCCGCCTCGACAAGGACACCACCGGCCTCCTCCTGCTCACCGACGACGGCCAGCTCCTCCACCGCATCATTCATCCGAAATCCGGCTGTCTCAAAATCTACCACGCCATCCTCGACCGCCCGCTCCAGGGCCACGAAGAAGAACTGTTCTCCTCCGGCAACCTCATCCTTCACAACGAAACCAAACCGCTGCTCCCCGCGAAACTCGAAGTTCTC
>CAZVSA010000335.1:0-2676 GCA_964629955.1 uncultured Luteolibacter sp. | reverse complement strand
TCCACGAAGGCCGCTACCACCAGGTGCGCCGCATGTTCGCCGCCGCGGGAAACCATGTCCTCTCGCTGAAGCGGATCGCCATCGGCGGCCTCAAACTCCCCGAAGATCTCGGAGAAGGGGAATGGCGGGAACTCACAAAAGAAGAACTCGCGCAAGTGACCGCCACCTCCCGCGGCAGGTTGTGATTGCCGCAGGAAACGGAGCGCCCCCTTTCCACGGCCCCGCATCGCAGGGATTCCGTTGCTGAAACCCCGCTCTCATGAAATCCCCTTGTCACTCCGAATTTTCTCGTTACGATCTTTTTCGTTATGTCCGACCCGGTGACATTCTCCCGAGCCCTGGCCGATCCCACCCGTTGGCGGATCATCCGCCTCGTGATGGATGAGGCCCTTTGCGTCTGCGAGCTGGCCGATATTCTCGAAATGCCGCAATCGTCGGTTTCGAGCCATGTCCAGGTGATCCGCCGGGCCGGGCTGCTGGAGAGCGAGAAATGCGAAAAATGGACCTACTTCCGCATCGCGCCCCATTGCCTCGCGCTGTTGCGGAGCATCGCCGCTTTCTTTCCCGGCACGGGAAAAAGCGCCTGGAGCGGAGACTCCGCGAAAGCCGCCATCCGGCTGAAGAAACGCAAAAACAGCTGCTGCCCCGGTCCGCGGAAACTCGCCACCCGCCCCGGGGCAAAAGCCGCAATCACCACCAAACGATGAACCTCTCCGAATTCAAATCCCTGCCGCGGACCGCTGATCCATGAAGCGCCTCCTGGCTGAATTTCTCGGCACCTTCTTTCTCGTCTTCGCGGGAACGGGAGCCATCGTCATCGACGAAACAAGCGGAGGCGGCATCGGCCACGCCGGGATCGCGCTGACCTTCGGGCTGGTCGTGCTGGTGGCGATCCACACTTTCGGCGATGTCAGCGGCGCCCACCTGAACCCTGCGGTCACCGTGGGTTTCGCCGCGGCGCGGCGCTTCCCCTGGAGGGAAGTCCCGGCCTATGCCGGAGCACAGTTCGCCGGTGCCTTCGCCGCGAGCGGCCTGCTGAAACTCCTCTTCCCCGCTCCTGGCACTCTTGGCGCAACCCTGCCCGCGGGAAGCCCGGTGCAAAGCTTCACTCTGGAGATTGCAATCACCGCCATGCTGATGCTGGTGATTCTCAGTGTATCGACCGGAGCGAAGGAAAAAGGCATCACCGCGGGCATTGCCATCGGCTCGATGGTGGGTCTGGCGGCGATGTTCGCCGGGCCGGTCAGCGGGGCTTCCATGAATCCGGCCCGTTCGCTCGCCCCCGCCATCGTCAGCGGACATCTCGAATACCTGTGGCTCCATCCCCTCGCCGCGATCCTCGGCGCTCTGATCGCCGTGCCGCTCTGCCTGGGTGTGCGCGGACCGGATTGCTGCGGCCGCCGGTGCTCCCTTTCATGAAACCAACCGTCCTCATCCTTTGCACCGGCAATTCCTGCCGCTCCCACATGGCCGAAGGCATCCTGCGGGCCGCCGCCGGCGATCTGCTCGACGTCCAAAGCGCCGGATCGGCCCCCGCCGGCCATGTCCACCCGCTGGCCATCCGGGCTCTGGCGGAGATCGGCATCGACATCTCCGGCCACCGCTCGAAGCATTTCGACGAGTTTCTTTCCCGCGACATCCACACCGTCATCACCGTCTGCGGAAACGCCGACCAAGCCTGCCCGATGTTCCCCGGCCAGGTGCAACGCCATCACTGGGGTTTCGATGACCCCGCGCACGCCACCGGCACGGAGGAAGAGCGGATGGCCGTCTTCCGCCGCGTGCGGGATGAAATCCGCAAAGTCTTCGATGCTTACGCCGCCGGCTTCCGGAGCAACCGCTGACCTCTGTTTCCCGCAACGGCAAGGCACTTGATGCCCGGTTTTTTATTGCGCCTGCCAATTCTTATTTCTTATCCACATCCAACCGGATTGAATCCACCGCCATCACTGCCCACGATGGCGCACCCCCCGATACCATGAAAAACCAAACCATATTGATTTTGCTCGCAAGCGCCGCATTCTCCCATGCGAATTCAGAGTTTGACAGGGAATTGGCCCGGCTCACCGAGCAACGGGACCGGCTCGTGGCCGAGGCGGTCGAACCGATCGAGAGCAAATACAAGGATGCGCTCAAGGCTCTTCTTCTTCGTGCAAACCAAGCAAAAGACACAAATGCGGCGAAGGAGATTCAAGCCGCACTTCAGAATTCGCCGTCACCCGATTCGGACGCAGGCTCCAATGAGGGCACCGTTGTTCTTACAAAACTTGCGTTGGAAAGACGGCTCAGAGATGTCACCTACGTAACGGATTCCAATTCATGGCTACAGAAAATGACCTTTGAAAAGGGGCGGATCATCCATAACCCCAACGAGAAAGGGCAAGGACGCTCCGCACCCTTCCAAACAATCGACGGATCAACCGTGACTCACCAATGGGACGGCCATCTCATAACTCTTAGTTTTTCCCCGGATCTTAAAACGTTGATGCGGGGAACTGTAAAATACACCTTGGAACCTTGAGAGCGCCTGCAACAGCAAGGCACTTGCGGAGAGGTCTGCGATTTGCCCTGCCATCGGGAATCCGGGCGGAATGCCCGGTCCGCGTGGCGCGGGCATTCCACCAAAAGTGTTCCGGGAATGATTCCGGCAGGTAGGGCGTGACCGCCGGGCGCGCC
>CAZVSA010000334.1:0-4191 GCA_964629955.1 uncultured Luteolibacter sp. | reverse complement strand
GGCCCCCGCGCCGACAATGGTGTGGAGTTCGTCGATGAAGAGGATGATCTGACCTTCGGCATCGGTGACTTCCTTGAGGAAGGCTTTGAGGCGGTCCTCGAATTCGCCGCGGTATTTCGCGCCGGCGAGCATGCCGCCGAGGTCCATGACGATCACCCGTTTGTTTTTCATCGAGTCCGGCACGTCGCCGGAAACGATGCGGCGTGCGAGACCCTCGACGATGGCGGTTTTGCCCACCCCGGGCTCGCCGATGAGCACCGGGTTGTTCTTCGTGCGGCGGGAAAGAACCTGCAGGACCCGGCGGATTTCGTGGTCGCGGCCGATTACGGGATCGATTTTCCCGGCCCGCGCGCGTGCGGTCAGATCGGTGCCGTATTTTTCCAGCGTCTGGTATTTTCCTTCCGGGTTCTCGTCCGTCACCTTTTGCGAGCCGCGCACTTCGCTGATGGCTTCCCGGGCTTTCTTTTCGTCGAGTCCGGCTTCCTTGAGCAACCGCCCGGCGGGGGAATCCCCCTTCAGGGAGCCGAGAATGAAGTGTTCCACGGAGAGATAGTCGTCCCCGAGCTTCTCGCGGGCATCGTCCGCGGAATCGAGGGTGGAACGAAGGCCGCCGCTGATCTGCGGCTGGTTGGAAGCGCCCTGCACGCGGGGTTCCCTGTCCAGCTCCGCCGCGACGGATGCCTTCAGCCGGGTGACATCGACTCCGGCCTTCTGCAGGATCGGCACGGTGATTCCGCCTTCCTGCTGGAGGAGCGCGAGCAATACGTGGGCGCTTTTCAGTTCCGGGTGGGAGGATTTCGAGGCGAGCCGCTGTGCGGTTTGAAGGGCCTCCTGGAGTTTCTGCGTGATTTTATCGAGGGGCATGGTTGTGTGTCTGATCCGAATATCCGCGGATCGAAGCGCTTGGCAACGCGTCGTTTGCTCAAATCCCGGCATCCTGTATCATGCGCAGTCCGTGCCCTCCCACAGCCCGCTCACGGGTTGGGGATCACCAGCACATCGCTCGCGATGTTCTCGACGATCTGTCTCGTTTTGCTGCCGATCAAAATCTCGAACAGCACGCCGCGCCCTTTTCCGCCGACCACCACCAGATCGCTTTCGCTGTGGCGGAGATGATCGTTCAGCCCGTCCACCGGGCCGCCTGATCCGACGACGATCCGAACTCTCCCGCGCTCGCTCGCGGAAAGCCCGGCGTCATCGAGAAACGTGTTCGCCTCCGCCCACGAAGTGCGCCGCACTTCCTCGATCAGGGCATCCCTGCCGGCATCCGCAAGATCCGCGTAGTGCATGTCCACCGCATGGAAAAATGTCACCTCTCCCTCGGGAAACCATGCCAGGGATTTTTTCAGCGCATACAGCGAAAGCTCCGACAGATCCCCCGCCACGACGATCCGGCGGTAGGGTGCTCTCACCCGGTTGCGCACGACGAGCGTGGGAATCGCCGAGTGGCGCATCAACCCATCCACCACCGTGCCCAGCACCACGGAACGCATCCAGTGATCGCGGGCCACGCCGGTGACCACCAGCTTCGCGGATTCCTCTCCGGCGAGAAGGAGCAGTTGCTCCACCACATCGCCGGTGCGGACCTTCACCACCGGTTCCACTCCGGTCGAGGCGATGTCCGCGGAGAGCCGCCACTTCGCGTCGAGCACCGGGTCTTCCTTGCCTCCGGCGATCCATTTGGAGCCCAGCATGTCGTCATCCAACACCGTCGAGGCGATCAGGCGTGCGTTCCATACTTCGGAAAGATTCACGGCGCGGTCCAGCGCGCGGTCGCACCTGCAGCTCAGATCCGTGGCGAGGATGATGTTTGCGGGGCGGTCGTGCGATTCGCTGTCTTTCATGGGTGCGTGGGTGGTTCCGTTGGCTTTCCCGCCGGATTCTTCCGGAGGACGCGGACCGTTCCACTGGAAACGCGGTCCGCGCGTGCGTCAAGGAAACACGGAACCCGGTCCCGCCGCGGAACTTGACACGTCCCGGCGGGAAAAACAGCGTCGCACGCGGCTGCAACGTTCCCCATCCATTCCATCTCCTTCGTGAACTCCGACATCCTGCCAGATCTTCTGCGCGCCATCGAGCAGCAGCTCCTTTCCCCGCAAACTCCCTACGTTGCGAAAACCCTGGAACGCCTGAGGGGCCTGGGCATCGGGGAAGCCGAAGCCAAAACCCAAATGGCCCTCTGCCTCGGCGAGCAAACCGACATTGTCCTTCGCACCAAGCGCCCGTTCGATGAAAAAGCGTATCGCTCCGCGTTGGAGCGGCTCCCCCACCCGGCGGAGGAAGAGGGTGAGGAGGAGTGACGGATTCCCAATCGAGGCAGGGCGGATGGGCCGCTCCGCGTCTTCCCGCAGGTAGGGCGCGACCGCCGTTCGCCCTACCTTTGAAAAGGTCAAAGCGCGGCAAAATTCTTCACCCGCTTCTCTAACAAAACCGCATCCCGGTATCCCGCGGCCTTCGCAAGCTCCACCGCCTTCGGGAAATCCCTGGCCACCTCTCCCGGCGCGTGCGCGTCCGAGGAAATGACCAGTGGAACCCCCGCCGAACAGGCCAGTTCCAGAAATCTCGGAGCCGGATAAGCCTCCGCACAGGGCTTGTGCCAGCCCGCCGTGTTCAGCTCGATCACCGCTCCGGACGAAGCGATCGCATCGATCACCGGATCGTAAAACCGGTCGAGATCCCCTCCCGGCACATGGGCGAATTTTTTCACCAGATCGGGATGACCGAGGATGTCGAACAAGCCGCTCGCAGCCATCGCCGCGTAAGCATCCCAATAACGGGACCAAACGGCCTCCACATCCTCCTCCGCCCACCGGCCCAGCCATTTCGGATTGTCGAAATCCCAGTCCCCCAGGTAGTGCACGGACCCTATCAGATAGTCCCAGTCATGGCGGGTTGCGAGTTCACCGATCCATTCCCCGCATCCGGGCAGCCAATCGCATTCCAGGCCGCAACGCACCGGAATCCTTCCCGCCGCGTGCGCCCTGGCCCGCGCGATCCATTCCTGATAAAGCGGCAGTTCGGCTTCCAGCATCCGCCAGTCGTCGAATGGCTCCGGAATCGCCGGGGCATGGTCGGAAATGCCGTATTCCGTCAAACCCGCCGCCAGAGCCGCATCCACGAAGGCCTCCGGCTCGCCTTCCGCATGGCGGCACAACGGGGTGTGGGTATGATAATCGGCGGGCACGGGAGTCTTTCAGAATGAATCGGATTGAATCGTTCCGGAAATCCATACTACAGTCGCCCAGCGGTGCAAGCACCACCAAGTCCCACCGGCACGTCCATGTCCGATTTCCAGACAGATCCCACTCCCGACAACATCCTCACCCGCCAGCTTCTCGACCAGCTCCGCCGGCATCCCAAGCGCGTCGTTTTCACGGAAGGCGAAGACCTTCGCGTGCTGAAAGCGGCCGCGCGGCTCGTCGAACAGGAAGCCGTCGCGCCGGTCCTGCTGGGGAACCGCGAGCGGATCCGCGCCCTCGCAAAAGAGAACTCGGTGCCGATGACTTTTATCAACGTCATCGATCCGCCGCACGCCTCGGATTTCTCCCTGTTCTGCAAAATGGAGGAGAACATGGCGCGCTACCGGAAGCTCCAGCCCGGAAATCCCGCGGAAATCGTCGCCAAGCCCCACTATTTCGGCGCTCTGATGGTCCAGTACGGACAGGCCGATGCGCTCGTCGGAGGAAACCAGGCATTGCCAGCCTCCTACTTCCGCGCGCTGCTCCACACCATCAAGCCCCTCCCCGTGGTTCCGAAAATTTTCGGCGTCACCATGCTGGTGGGCTCGCATCTCCAGCATCTCGGGAACGACGGGCTGCTGTTCCTCGCGGATACCGGCCTCATTCCCGATCCCGACGTCCGCGAGCTGGCCGCCATCGCCCTGGAAACGGGGAAACTGGCCCGTCACCTCCTCGGCCGCCGGCCCTTGGTCGCCATGCTCAGCCACTCGACCAAAGCCTCCGCGACCACTCCGCAGGCACGCCGGATGGCCGCCGCCGCCGCTCTCGCCCAGGAGGAAGCCCGCCGCCAGTTTCTTGACATCGACATCGAGGGCGAACTCCAGGCCGATGTGGCGCTCGATCCGGAAGCCGCCGAAATCAAACTTCCCGGAGCGGAACGCAGGCACAGCGCGGATGTGCTGGTCTTCCCGAACCTCGACGCCGCCCACATTTCGCTCAAGCTCCTCCAGCA
>CAZVSA010000333.1:0-4226 GCA_964629955.1 uncultured Luteolibacter sp. | reverse complement strand
GTTCCTTGCGGAAGGCACCGCCATCGAAGACCTCCAATCGCCCGACCGCATCCTCATCGGCGGAGAAACCACCCCCGAAGGCGATGCCGCCGTCGAAGCCCTCGCCTCCATCTACGCCCGCTGGGTCCCCCGCGAGCGCATCATCACCACCAACCTCTGGTCCTCCGAACTCTCCAAGCTCGTCGCCAACGCCTTCCTTGCCCAGCGCATCTCCTCCATCAACTCCATCTCCGCCCTCTGCGAAGCCACCGGAGCCAACGTCGATGAAGTCGCCAGGGCCATCGGCACCGACTCCCGCATCGGCCCGAAATTCCTGAAAGCATCCGTCGGTTTCGGCGGCTCCTGCTTCCAGAAAGACGTTCTCAACCTCGTTTACCTCTGCGAATCCTTCGGCCTCCCCGAAGTCGCCGCCTACTGGCAGAAAGTCGTCGAACTCAACGACTGGCAGAAATCCCGCTTCGTCGAAAAAATCGTCCGCACCCTCTTCAACACCGTCAACGGAAAGCGCATCGCCATCCTCGGTTTCGCCTTCAAAAAAGACACCAATGACACCCGCGAATCACCCGCGATCCACGTCTGCCGCGATCTCCTGCTCGAACACGCCCACCTCTCCATCTACGATCCCAGGGTCGACCCCGCCACCATCCGCCGCGATCTGATCGATGCCGGCATCGAGCCCGCCCTGCTGGACACCCATCTGGAAATCGCCGCCGACGCCTACGCGGCGGCCGACGGAGCGCACGCCCTCGCCACCCTCACCGAGTGGGACGAATTCCGCACCCTCGATCTCCCCCGCATCCACGACCTCATGCTCAAACCCGCCTTTGTTTTCGACGGCCGCGCCATCCTTCCCGCCGCCGCCCTCAAAAAACACGGGTTCGATCCGTTCATCATCGGCAAAGGCTGATCCCTCCTTTACAAACAAGGCATTTCGGACTAGACAGTTCCTCATGAAAGCCAGCGTCATGGATCTGCGCTACAAAACCAGGGACATCCTTCACGCCCTGGAAGTGCGCGAGGAAATCATCCTCACCCATCGCGGCTCCGTCAAAGGCCGGATTGTTCCCGCCGGAACGGACCTTCAGGGAACGGTGGACATCCTCGGCCATCCCGCCGTCGGCATGTGGAAAGATGAGGAAGAACCCGTGTCCGACACGATCAGGCGGATCAGAAAACCCCGCTCATGCTGATCGATACCGATGTCCTGATCTGGTGTCTCCGGGGAAACAAAAAAGCCGCCAAAGCCATCGATTCCCTGGAACACCGCATGATTTCCGACATCACCCGGATGGAATTGATCATCGGCTGCAAAAACAAAGCGGAAATTTCCCTGCTCAAACGCTTCCTCAGCGACGGCGGCTTCCGGACCACCGCGCTGACTCCGGAAATCAGCACGCGCGCCACCATTTACCTTGAAGATTGGCACCTCAGCCATTCGATCGGCCTGCCCGACGCATTGATCGCCGCCACCGCCGCACTCCTCGGGCAGGAACTTCTCACCGCAAATTGGAAGCACTTCCATTGCATTCCCGGACTTCAATTGAAACGATTCCACCCATGAACAACATCTTTCCCGAAACCGCCCGCTTCCTCCACCGCCACGACAAGGAAACGCTCCTCAAGCAGCGCGGCATCGTCGTCTGGCTCTGCGGGCTCTCCGGTTCGGGAAAATCCACCATCGCAAACGCCGCCGAGCGCGTTCTCCACCAGCAAGGCCGTTTCACCACAATCCTCGATGGGGACAACCTCCGCGCCGGGCTCAACTCCGATCTCGGATTCACCGATCAGGACCGCCTCGAAAACATCCGCCGCATCGCCGAAATCGCGAACGTTCTCGTCTCCCAGGGCATCATCACCTTCGTCTCCGCCATCACCCCCCGCGGCGAACTCCGCGACCTCGCACGCGGCATCCTCGGGGACAACCTCTTCGAGGTTTACATCGAAGCCAGCTACGAAGCCTGCGAAAAACGCGACGTCAAAGGCCTCTACGCCAAAGCCTCCCGTGGAGAAATCCAGCACTTCACCGGCAAGGACGGCTCCTTCGAGCCCCCGCACAATCCGGATCTGCTCATCAACACCGAAGCCACCACCCTTGAGGACGCCACCTTCGAGCTTCTCGAAGCCATCCGCGAACGCGTTGCCATCCGGTAAAATCCGTTTCAACCCAGGGACCGCCGGCCCCGTTTCGCATCCTGCGGAACGGTCTCCCGCCGGTACGGACCCTCCACCAACCGGAACCATCGGACAATCGCACCCTCAAAACCATCTCCAAATCCTTATCAAATCACCCAACATACTTTAATATGTCTTGACTCCTTTTCAAGCAAAGCCTAACCCACCCCTTCCCACATCCGCCTCCACCACTTCGCCCAGATGCCCAACTACCAGCTCAGCCACCTCGACCAACTCGAAGCGGAAGCCATCTTCGTCCTCCGGGAAACCGCCGCCCAGTTCCAGAATCCCGCCCTCCTCTTCTCCGGCGGAAAAGACTCCATCGTCATGGCCTGGCTCGCCCGAAAAGCCTTCTGGCCCGCCCGCCCGCCCTTCCCCCTCGTCCACATCGACACAGGCCACAACTTCGACGAAACCATGACCTACCGCGACGAATTCGTCGCCCTCCTCCGCGCCAACCTCGTTGTCGGCTCCGTCCAGGAATCCATCGACACCGGCCGCGTCGTCGAGGAAAAAGGCCCCAACGCCTCCCGCAACAAACTCCAGACCGTCACCCTCCTCGACACCATCGAGAAACACCAGTACGACGCCTGCCTCGGCGGCGGCCGCCGCGACGAGGAAAAAGCCCGCGCCAAGGAACGCTTCTTCTCCCACCGCGACGACTTCGGCCAATGGGATCCGAAAAATCAGCGCCCCGAACTCTGGAACCTCTTCAACGGCCGCAAGCACCCCGGCGAGCACTTCCGCGTCTTCCCCCTCTCCAACTTCACCGAGATGGACATCTGGATGTACATCCAGCGCGAAAACATCCCCCTTCCCTCCATCTACTTCGCCCACGAACGCGAAATCTTCGAGCGCAACGGCTCCCTCCTCGCCGTCACCGAATTCCTCAAACCCCAGGATCACGAAACCGTCACCTGGGAAATCGTCCGCTTCCGTACCATCGGCGACGCCACCTGCACCGGCGCCGTCCGCTCCCCCGCCTCCAACCTCGACGAAGTCATCGCCGAAGTCGCCGCCGCCCGCCAAACCGAACGCGGCACCCGCTCCGACGACAAACGCTCCGAAACCGCCATGGAAGACAGGAAAAAAGAGGGTTATTTCTGATCGGAGATCAGAAATAACCCGTTATTGGTTAAAAGTCATTAGTTATTCGCATCTCATCTACCACCCTCTTCCCCAATAACTTCTAACCAATAACTTCCCACCCCATGTCCCTTCCCTCCTCGCAACAAACCGCAGCCTGGAAGGCCCTGACCCTCCCGGAAAAATACCAACTCCTTGCCGCCACCATCCGCCAATCCCGGCAACTGAAACGCCTCGGTCTCCAACTCAATCACCCCGCAGCCACCCCGGAGGAAATCGAATCAAAACTCGCTCATCTCTGGCTCCATGCAAGACCCTGACCTCATCGCCCTCTTTGTCGCCCCGCTGGAAAACGCCGGAATCCGCTACATGATCACCGGTTCCATCGCCAGCTCCATCTACGGCGAACCTCGTAACACCCTCGATATCGACCTCGTCCTCCTTCTCGAAGCAACACAAACCACCCTCTTCCACCAAATTTTCCCCGAAGAGGAATTCTACCTTCCGCCTCTCGACGTCATCCAAATCGAAACCCGCCGCGAAGCCCACGGTCACTTCAACATCATCCACCACCAAACCGGCCTCAAGGCGGACATCTACCCCTCCAAAAACCACCCCTCGCTGCCCTGGGCCGTTCAACACATCCGCCGCATCGAAACCCCCTCCTCCCCGATCAACATCGCCCCCCCCGAATACATCATCCTCCACAAACTCGAATTCTATCGCGAAGGCGGCTCCCAAAAACACCTGCGCGACATCGCCGGCATCATCGAGCAGCAAACCCTCGACCAAACCTTCCTCCAGCCCGCCCTCCAATCCCTCGCCCTCACCCCCCACTACCAAGCCGCCCTCGCCCTCACCTCTTCCACTGATCACTGATCACTCGGCACTTCCACTGACCACCGACCACCATGTTCAGCACCCTCTCCGACTCCCTCGACAAAACTTTCCGCAACCTCCGCGGCCTC
>CAZVSA010000332.1:0-4242 GCA_964629955.1 uncultured Luteolibacter sp. | reverse complement strand
TCATCCACGACGAATGCGCCGCGGACGTGAAGGAAATGGACTACGTGGGCAACGTGCTGGCCCCGCACAAAACCGGTGTGCCCGCGGTCAATCTCCACTGCGCGATGCACTCGTACCGGACGGGTACGGACGATTGGTTTGAATTTCTCGGCATCCAATCGACGGGGCACGGCTGGCAGAAGCCCATCGAGATCGACTTCACGGGTGCCGAACATCCGGCGACCAAGGGGCTCGCCAACTGGACGACGGAGAACGAGGAGCTGTACAACTGCCTGAAAGTTTTCGATACGGCGACTCCTCTCGCTTTGGGCACTCAGGAAACGCAAAACGGGGGCAAGGACACGGCGGTGGTCGTGTGGACCAACGACTATCAGGGAACGAGGGTTTTTGGCACCACCATCGGCCACAACAACAGCACCGTGGCGGATGACCGCTATCTCGATCTGATCGTGCGCGGCATTCTCTGGAGCTGTGACAAGCTGACGGAGGAATACCAGCAGCCTTACCGGGGACCGGCCGGGCATTTCATTCTGGAGCCGAAGCATAACGCTGCGGCCTTCACCGGGGACAAGCCGGAGGGCGCCACAACGGTATCCGTAAGCGCCTCCAGCGAGCAATCCGGCGAGGGGCATCACTCGTGGAAAGCGGTGGATGGCAATGAGGACACCCGTTGGTGCGCGAGCGGGGGAGGGTTTCCCCAATGGTTTCAGATCGATTTCGAGCAGCCGGTTTCTCCATCGAAACTGAAGATCGTTTGGGAACAAGGCGGCACCACTTATCGTCATCAGGTGGAAGGCAGCGCCGATGGGGAATCCTGGACGGTTCTCGCGGACGCCAGCGAGGGTGGCGCGAAGGGACGCGACGAGCACGAATTGCAGGCCAAGGACATCCGCCATCTGAAGATCACCTGCCTTGGCAGCGACGGCGGGTGGGCGAGCATCCGGGAGATCAAAGTGGAAGGGGATGGCATCGGCGCGCTGTTTCCCGAAAGCGCCGCGAAGGAAATGAAAGAGGCCGCCGATCACCATGCGAAATCCGGCAATGTCCGGCCCCGCATCGAGAAACTGGAACCGGAAAAAGAGGCGGAGATTCTCAAGGACGTGAGCGTTGCGGAGGGATTCGACATCAGTCTTTTCGCAACCGCCGCCGCCGCGAATTATCCGGTCTTCGTCGCCGCCGCGCCCAACGGGGACATCTATGTCTCCAGCGATGGAAACGGTTCCCTTGGCCGCAACCCGGACCGCGGCCGCATTCTCCGTTTGCGGGACACGGATGGCGACGGTCGTGCCGATGAGGTTACGGAATTTGTGAAGAACCTCGATTCCCCCCGTGGCATCGTGTGGGATCACGACCGGCTCTATGTCGTCCACCCGCCGCATCTCAGCGCCTTCGTCGATTACGACGGGGATGGCCAGGCGGATGAGGAGATCCGTCTGATCGATGACATCGCCTTCGGCTTCAAGGATCGCCCCGCGGACCACACCACGAATGGCATCAGCATGGGCATCGATGGCTGGCTTTACATTTCCGTCGGGGATTTCGGCTTCATGGAGGCCACCGGCAGGGATGGCAGAAAGCTCCAGATGCGCGGAGGCGGCATCGTCCGCATTCGTCCGGACGGCACGGGGATGGAAACCTTCGCGGATGGCGCGCGGAACATCGTCGGCAGCCCGATCAGCCCGCTGCTGGATCTCTTCTCACGGGACAACACCAACGATGGCGGGGGCTGGGATGTTAGATTCCATCATTTCAGCGGCCTGACGGACCATGGCTATCCGCGGCTCTATATCAATTTCCCCGATGAGATCATCCAGCCGCTCGCGGACTATGGCGGCGGTTCCGGTTGCGGTTCGGTTTACATTTCCGAGCCCGGGTTTCCCAGCGAGTGGAACCACGCGCCGTTTACCTGCGACTGGGGCACGGGAGGGCTCTACCGCCACAAGCTCCAGCCGAAGGGCGCGACCTTCGAGGAAGTGGAAAAACCGCAGCATCTGGTCAAGATGACCCGGCCCACCGACGCCGCCGTGGATGGCATGAGCGCCGTCTATCAGGCGAGCTGGAAAGGCGCCACGTTCGACTGGGCGGGCCCGGATGCGGGATACATCGTCCGCGTGACTCCGAAGGGATACCAGCCCGAGCCGCTGCCCGATTTCGACAAGGAAAACGACGCAAGCCTCATCGCCCTGCTGGAATCTCCCAGCCACATTCGCTCGCTGGAAGCACAGCGCGCCCTGTTGCGCCGCGAGGGGAATCCCGCGATGAAGGAAGGTTTGCTGAAACTCGCGGGGGATTCCTCGAAACCCCTCGCTGGCCGGGTCGCTGCGCTTTACGCGATCACCCAGCGCGGCATTCATGCCCGTTCCGCCGCTCCGGTGATCGCCGAGGTGCTGGCCCTCGCGAAGGATGAGCAGCTCCAGCGATTCGTGATCCGCGCATTGGGCGATGCGGGTTTGGACGGCTTTCCCGAAGGAAAAACCACCGCGCCCGCCGGCCTCTATCGGGCGGGCCTGGAAAGCTCCGACGCTCGCACGCGCCTGGAAGCGATCATCGGAGCGACCCGCCAGAACATGCGGGAATTGGCTCCGCCGATCGCGGGACAGCTCGGTTCCGATGATCCGGTGATCGCCCACACCGCGTTCCGCTCGCTGGCGATGCTCGGGGCTGCGGACGCATGTTTCGCCGTGCTCGATTCCGCCGGTTTTTCCCCTGCCTCCCGGACCGGCGCGTTGTATGCCCTGATGAGAATGCACCGCCCGGAGGTGGTGACCGGCCTGATCGAACGCTTTGGCAGAACCACCGATCCGGATGCCCGGCGCGGGATTCTCGGCGCGATCTGCCGCCTCCATTTCGTCGATGGCGAATGGAAGGGCGATTCATGGGGGACCCGCCCGGACACCCGCGGGCCCTACTATCAGCCGGACCCGTGGAGTGAAACCCCGCGTGTGGAGAAATTCCTCGAAACCGTCGTTGCGGAAACCACGGGGGACGAAGCCGCGTTTCTCGCCGCGGAAATGAGCCGCAACCGCATCCGCTCGAACAAGGCGCTGGACCGTCTCCTCGTCCTCGCGACGGATGACGCGAAGCACCTTCCCGAAGCCGTTTCGCAATTGTCCGCGGTCGACAGCATCCCCACGGCGGGGATTTCCCTGCTCGTCACCGCCGCTCGCGAGGATTCCTCGCCGGAAACATTAGCCCAGGTGGTATCCACGCTCGTCAAAACGGATTCCGCGACCGGTTGGGAAGCGGTGCTGCGGGCGCTCGTCCTGCTGGATCAAAAACCGGATGCGAACCGGGCCAGGCAAGCCGCGTCAAAAGCATATCTCGAAGCCCCGAAACTTGAAAACCATCATCAATATCTGGAAGACGCCGCAGCCGGGGCGGACGGCGGGCTTTCCCTCTGGGCGGATGCGGGGCTTCTCGCACTCAGCGCGAGAACTTCCGGAAGTCCGGAAGCCAAAGAGCTTTCCGCCCGGGCATTGGAGCGCGGCTGGGAGAAACCGGAACGCCGCCTCCAGATCCTCAAGGCAATCCGCTCCACAAGCTTCCAGGGCATGAATGACAAGGTGCTGGCGGCGATGGACGATGCCGACGAGCGGATTGCCTCCCAGGCCGCCGATACCGCCAAACATCTCAAGCTGGAAAAAACCGCCGGAGATCAAGGTCCGCTCATCGCGACGATGGAAATCGGGGACGTTGTCAAAGCCGTTGTGGCCGCCAGGGGCGATGTCACTCTCGGAGCGCAGTTATACAACCGGCAGACTTGCTCCGCCTGCCACACCACGAGCACGGATCAGGAACAGAAGGGGCCTTACCTCGGAAACATCGCCCAAACCTACACCCGGGAAGATCTCGCGATGAGCATTCTGCAGCCGGACAAGGACATCGCCCAGGGCTTCGCCACGGAAGTATTCACCCTGAAGGACGGCAACGCGGTAATGGGTTTCGTCACATTGGAGGGATCGGACGAAGTGAAAGTCCGGGACATCACCTCTAAGGAACACACCTTCAAAACCTCGGAGATCGAGCAGCGCCAGAAGATGCCGAACTCGATGATGCCTCCGGGATTGGTGAACAATCTCACGATCCGGGATTTCGCCAGCCTGTTGGATTATCTGGAGGATCTGGCGAAGAAGTGAGGCTTTGCGAGAGGTTGCAGGTTTGCCCTGCGATCGGGAAGCCGGGCGGAACGCCAAAAGTGTTCCGGGAATGATTCCGGCAGGTAGGGCGAGACCGCCGGGCGCG
>CAZVSA010000331.1:0-4273 GCA_964629955.1 uncultured Luteolibacter sp. | reverse complement strand
CGGATGCGGGACGGCTTGGCCTTACCAGCCCCCGGAGCGCGAGGGCGCACTCCGGGACACGCGGGGGCGCGTGTGGTCCCCGAAGGCAAAGAGAGGCGGCGACCAATGATCGCCGCTACGGTGCGGGAGGTGGCGACCGGTGATCGCCGCCACGGGGCGTGTGGCCCCCGGTCATTTGCGGGTTTTGGCGCGATCGAAGCGGGAGATGCGTTTTTCTTCGGGGGCGGGTTCTCCGGTTTCGACGGGGGGAAGAGCTTCTTCTTTGGGGAGGGCGGCGGGCTTTGGCGATGGTTTCGCGGGTTTGACCACCTGGGTGCGTGGACGCGGGGCGCGGCGGGGGAGCGCGAGTTCCGGCATTTTCCAACCGGTGCGGGTGAGGAGCGCGTCGGCGAGGATCAGCAGGACGAGGGCGATGGCGAGCGGCAGGGTGAGGGAGGTTTCCGCGACGAAGGGGGGACGAAGCCAGGCGGTGGAGAGGTCGAGCAGCTCGCGTCCGCCGGTTTGCCGGGATACGGCGCGGAGTTCGGCGATGCGCTCGGCGTCGAAGGCCCATTCGACGGACGATCCCACGCTGAGGGGACCGAAGGCGAGGGCGTGTTCCGCGATCTGGACGGCTCCGCGAACGATGCTGCCTTCTTCGAGATCCCGGCTGAGGGAAAAATGTCCGGGGGCGATGCGGCGCCATGGCAAGTCTGCCGCCGGTCCTCCGGCGCCAGTCTGGAGGCGGACTTTGGGGGGGATGGCGGAGAGTTTTTGGGACCATTCGCCGGGATCGTAGAGGAGATCGAGAGTGAGGAGGGTGCCGTCGATTTTCTGGCGGAGGGCGATGCCGGGCGGGGTGTCGTCGCCCATGAGAAAGCGGGCGGTGGTTTGGAGGAAATCCCCGTAGCCGGGCCATTGGCGGGCGCTTTCGGAGAATTCCCCGCCGAGCGGGAAGGAGATGGCGGCGGTCCTGCCCAATCCGCGCCGGGCGTGTGCGACGAGAGGGGCGACGTATTCGTCGGTGGTGACGAGGGAGACGGTGGCGTCCGCCCGTGCGTAGGAGAGGTTGTAGCCGTCCGTTTGCGGAAGCCAGTCGAGAGGCTTGGGGGAGATCTCCGTCCAGCGTCCGGTGGCCTGGGTGGCGACGGGTTCCTTGAGGAAGGCGGAGCGGGCGATGGTGACGGTTTCCTGGGCGAAGATCTGCGGGAGATCGACGGGGCGGTCGGAGAAGAAGATGCGGCCGTTTCCGAGTTTGGCGATTTCCTCAAGAAACGCCGCATCGACATCCATGGCGGTGCCGAGGCCGATGACGGAGATGGTGGCTCCGTCGTCGGTCATTTCCTTGATGAGGTTTTTGTAGTCGCCGGGTTCCTCCGAGTCCTGGGCGTCTGAAAACAGAATGACGTGGCGGGTGCCGGCGGGGGATGTTTTCAATTCCTCCCATGCGGCCTTGAGGCCGGTGTAAACGAAGATGCCGCCTCCACCGGAGCTGATGCGCCGGACACGTTCTTCGATTTCCCCGCGCCTGTTTCCCACGGTGGTGAGGGGGACGACGGTGGTCGGCTGCGTGTCCACGGCGAACACGGTGATCTGGTCCATGGGGGCGAGGAGTTCGATGGCGGTGGACGCGCCGGTGTTCGCGAGATCCATCTTGGTCTTTCCGCCGCCGACTCCGACACCCATCGAGCCGGAACGATCCATCACGATGGCGAGCGCGACGGAGAGTTTCCGATGCTCGGATTTCAGCTCCATGGATACGGGGAGGAGGGCGTCGATGTCGGATTGGAAATAGCCGCCGGAGCCGAAGGATTGTTCCCCCCCGGCCATGAGAAAGCCGCCTCCCTGCTCGCGGACGAAGAAGTCGAGGGCTTGCAGGAACTCGCGGGGAATTTCGTGGGCGGGGACGTTGTTGAAGATGACCGCGCGGGCGCCGGCCAGGGTGCCGGAACGGAGCCGGGAGGGCTCGGATACCGTTTCCACGGTGAAGTCCAGGGAGGAGAGCACTCTGGCGACGGGATCATCGGCGTAGCGGGTGACGAGGACGATCCGCGGGCCGCCGGTGATCTCGATCCAGCGGGTGGCGCGGTTGTTGCCGATGTGGGCGTCGTTTTCCGGGCGGATTTCCGCTTCGTATTCAAATCCGCCGGCGAGCGGGATGCGATCGGTGAACTCCGCCCGGGCGATTCCGTTGTCGAGGGTGACGGTGGTTTCGGCGAGGACGCTGCCGTTGCGGCGGAGAATGAGCGGGAAGGTTCCGTCGATGGAGCCGCGCACCGTGATGGAAATGAGGAAGGGTTCGCCGGTTTGCACCCGTTCCGGGAAGAAGATGCGGGAGATGCGGGCGTCGCTTTCCTGTTCCTCGCGGATGAGGCGGAAATCGAGGGGGATGCCGCGTGCCTGCAATTGGAGGGCGGCTTCGTGGATGGGCTCGGTGGAGTAGCCGTCGGTGAAAAGCAGGACGCGCGAAGGACGGGATTCGTCGGCCTGGGCGGCGATTGTCTGGAGCGCCAGATCGGTGCGGGTGAGCGTGCGGGAGCCGGTGAAGGTGGAGCCATCGACGCCGAGTTCGGCGACTTCCGTGGCGTAGTTGACGAAGCGGAGCCTGTCGCGGCGGCCGGGTTTCGAGGATTCGAGCAGACGCCGCCATTCGGGGAGCGCTTTGTCCACCAGATCTTCGGTGGAAACGGACCGGTCCAACAGAACGTGGAGATCGAGCGATTCCTGCTGGCGGCGGATGACGGGATCCGCGAGGAGAATGACGGCGAGCAGAAGAATGACGGCCCGGATCGGGGAGTGCAGTTTCAGACCGCGCCAATACCAGCCCGCCAGCGCGAGGGCGGGGAGGAGAAGCAGGTATTCGGGGGATTGGAGCATTTCAGGGGAACATCGAACATTGAACGTCCAACATCGAACGTTGAAGTGGGATCAGGGGTGCGGGTTTTGTTAGCCTATTTTGCGATTTTTGGTGGTGTGTCCTTATGACTGAGAAAATGGAAAGCCACACCCGCTTCGGTTATCAATGGACGATCAAAAACAATCTGAATTCGGTAGATATTGCCGTCTTCGATACCGATGTCGTTGTAATCTCCAGTGCCGGGGGAAATCAAGTGAGACGTTTTATTGGGATCTTCCAGCCAATTTGAGGAGGTTGCGGAATCGAAATGAAAGCTCTTCAAGTGGGTGCCTGATTCTGAAAGAACCGTGATTTCACCGGCGAGGTCAAAGTCTATTCCTTGAGGCAAAATGATTCCCAAACGATAAGGCCAAGGATCCCCCGGGGAATCCCGAATGGGGGCTTCTAATGAAAATTCGATCTGTTCGCTCCCAATTGGAGCTGGAGGAATCTCCCAGGTTCTGAGTGGAGGCAATCTTCCGCAGGAGTGTAGAAGGATTGCCGCCACTACGAGGAGAATGATGCGGGAGATGGGCATTTTTGGTGACCTGTCAGGTGAATTGTGGATTTCCTTTTTCGTTGGATGAAGGGGAGGGACGGGAGCGGTCCGCCTTGCTTCCGGTGAATTTCCACGAGACGAGAAGGGCGGCGAGGAGAAGGAGAATCCAGACGCGCCAGAGGGGATCGGCGCGGGTGGTGCGGGCGATGGTGGTCTCCGCGGCGAGGGAAAGATCGCCGGATGTGCCGCAGGCGCTGAAGTCGGCTTCCCGGGTGTCGGCGAAATGGACGGCGGCATCTAACAGAATTAGATCTCCCTGGCGGATGGTGAGAAATCCCGGGTCGGAGGGGGCGGTGGCGGGTGCGGAGTGGGAGAGGGGTTTTCCCGTGGGATCGGTGGCGGCGATGGCGAGGGGAATGCCGGGGGCGGAGGTGACGCGGATGGGTTGGCCGGTTTCCAGATTGAGGGATGCGGGGGCGATTTTCGCGGCGCGGATGGACTCGGCGAAACGGTGGAGGAGGACGATGAACGCGGGTTGGCGTTCCGCGTTGGAAAGGCGGAGGTCGAAGTTGAAGCACAGGCGGCGGTGGTCTCCCGATTCGCGCAGGAAGATGAGGGGTCTGGTTTCCTGCCAGAGGAGAACGCGGTCGGAGGGGTGGTGGTCGAGTTCGATGGTTTCCCGGACGAGCAGGGATTGCCAGTTGAGCCCGTCCATGAGGGGATGCGCTTCCGCGAGAATGCCGCCCCTGAGGAAATTGCCCGCACGGGTGCCGTCCTCGACGAAGACGACGGAATTTCCGGGAGGGAGGGCGGGATCGAGGGGATCGTAGCTGACGATGGAGAGGTCCGCGGTGGAGGCGTCGGTGGTCGGCTGGATGGATTCGAGCGAGCGGAGGAGC
>CAZVSA010000330.1:0-4357 GCA_964629955.1 uncultured Luteolibacter sp. | reverse complement strand
CCTGACGCTCTGGGAGGCCCGGGCCGTGCTCTTCGCCCTCGACCACGCCGTCCGCCAGGGCTATTCGATCGCCACGATCAATTTGATTCCCAGGCAAAACGTACCCATCACTCTCCGCGACGAAGCCACCCCGCCAAGGGCGATTCCCGTGCCGGAGCCAACCCCGGTCGAAATCCGCAACGACGAGCGGGCCCGCGACCTCAACCAGATCCTCAACCGCGGCTGAAATCCCGCCGCTTCCCCACCCAATGTCACGTCGCACGAAAATTCACGTCGGACTCGAAATCGGCACCAGCAAGACCTGCATGGTCGTGGGCGAGGTAAAGGCCGACAGCGCCGTGAAAATCCTCGGCATCGGGACCACGAAATCCGCAGGCGTCCGGAAAGGGGAGATTTACGATTTCTCCCAGGCCCGCGCCTGCCTCAAGGATGCTTTGGCGAAGGCCGAGGACGCCAGCGACGTCGAGATCGGCAGCGTTTTCCTCGCCGTCACCGGCTCCCACATCCAAGGGATGAACAACTCCGGCACCTACCGGCTCTCCGATGGCGAGCCGACCGTCACACCCGAGCATGTCGAGGAAGCGCGCTCCATCGCCCGCGACGTCCAGATTCCCCAGGACCACGTGTACGTCCACAACATCATCCGCGGCTACCGGCTGGACGGCCTTGAGCACGCGACCACCCCGGTGGGCCTTTTCGGAAAAACCGTCGAGGCGGATTTCCACATTGTCCACGGCATCGGCAACCGCATCCAGAACAGCATCAAGCTCGTCCGGGAAATGCCGCTGGAAGTGGACGACATCGTTTTCTCGCCCATCGCCACCGCCCAGATGGCGCTGGAAAGGGAGCAACGCGAGCGCGGCGCGCTGATCATCGACATCGGCGGCGGCACCACCGACTACGCGCTCTACCTCGATGGATCGATCGCCGCCTCCGGCTGCATCCCCGTGGGCGGCGACCACGTCACCAACGACATCCATCTCGTCACCGGCCTCCCCTTCTCCAAAGCGGACCGCCTGAAAATCATGGAAGGGGACGCCTCCGCCGATCCCGCCCACTCCGTCGGCACGGCGAAGCTCACCGACGACCGCGGATTCGCGGAAGTCGAGGTCGGCCGGGGGATTCTCAACGAAGTCATCCGCCAGCGTCTGGAGGAAACCCTCCGCCTCGTCCGCCAGCGCCTGCCCGCCGGGTCCGTGGAAGCGATCGGTGCGGGAATTTTCCTGACGGGAGGCACCAGCCTGATGCGCGGCTTCAGCGAACTCGCGTTCGATGTCTTCAAGCGCGACATCTACCGCCCCGAACCGCCGGAAATCAGCGGCATCCAGGCCAGTTTCAAGGACCCTCACTACGCGACCGCCATCGGTCTCATCCGCTACGCCCAGATATTGGAAACCGAACGCGCCGCGCCGCCCGGCGTCATCGGAAAAATCGGCAGGCTGTTCTGGCCCTTCGGCAAATAGCCGGACTTATGGTTATTAGTTATTGGTTAAACGTTATTCGCCCCAATCACTAATAACAAATAACATCTAACCTATAACATCCACCTCTTCCCAAAATGATCTCCTACACCCGCGATCCCCAATCCTCAATCCCCACCTCGTCCGTCAAAATCATCGGCCTGGGTGGCGCCGGAGCGAACATGCTGGAGCGCATCGCCCTCGACGGGCTCGATGGCGCCGAGCTGCTCGCGCTCAATACCGACATCCGCACCCTTTCCGCCTGCCTTGCGGGGGAAAAAATCCAGCTCGGCGTCAACCTCACCAAAGGACTCGGAGCCGGCGGCGATCCCGAGCTGGGCCATCAGGCGATGCTGGAGGCGGAGGAGGAAATCCGCGCGTCGCTCAAGGGCCGCCGCATCGTTTTCCTCTGCACCGGCCTCGGCGGGGGCACCGGCTCCGGCGCGGCGCCCATCGTCACCCGCATCGCCCGGGAGGAAGGCGCGTTTGTCGTCGTTTTCGCCACCATGCCCTTCGCCTTTGAAGGCCGCCGCCGCCGCGATCAGGCCGAAACGGCCCTCAACGAACTCGCCGTCCTGTCCAACGCGCTCGTCACCTTCGACAACAACCGCATGGGCGAACTGGTTCTCGCGAAACAAGGCGTCCACGAAGCCTTCGCCGCCGCGGACAACATGATCTGCGAGTCGATCAAGGCGGTCATCCGCCTCGTCGTGCGCCCCGGGCTGATCAATGTCGGCCTCGACGATCTGATGAGCGCGCTCCGCACGACCCGCTCGCGCTGCCTCTTCGGCTCCGGCCTGGCCAGCGGCAAGGACCGCGCGGCCAAAGCGCTCCGCAACGCGCTTTCCAGCCCGCTTCTCGATCAGGGCGCGCTCCTCAAGGACGCGCAGACCGTTCTCGTCCACCTTTCCGGCGGCGAGGATCTCACCTTGTTCGAGATCGAGCTTCTGCATCAGAAGCTCCAGAAATTCGTCCCGGAAAAAGCGCATGTCCTCTTTGGCGCGGCGATCGATCCGGCGATGGGGGACGCCCTCTCCATCACCCTCATCAGCGCCCTGCCCGAGGACTCCCTCGCCAGCGCTCCGAGGGAATCGCTCAGCAAAAGTTCGACGGAAGATCCGATTCTCGATCCCAGCGATGACTTCACCGCCGCCGCCGCGTTCACGAAAGCCCCGGCCCGGGCGGAAACCAAAGCGGAAACCAAAGCGGAACGGCAACCCGAGCCCGAGCCCGCCGCGCCCCCGGAACCCGAGCCCGAACCGGTTGCCAAAGCCGTTCCGGAAAAACCCGCCGCCGCGGAACCCGTCTCGCCGCTTTCCAAATTCCGCCGCCCCTCCTCTCCCTCCGAGGAAACCACCCCGCCAACGCTTTTCGACGAGGAGCGCCCCTTCGCCGAGCCCGGGCCGAAACCAAAAAAAGACCCGCAGCCTCAGTTGAAAGTGGTGGAGCCAATCGCCGCGGAAAAACCCGAAGCGGCCCCCGCCGCGGAATTGGAGGCATTCACCTTCACCAAAGCGCCGGAAGACAAGGAAGAGCCGGAGGACGATTCCGCCGGCTTTCCGCAATCCTCCGGCTTCACTCCTCTGCCCAAAAAACGTCCGAGGGAAATTTCCCCGTGGGCCAAGCCGGTGGATACCGGATTTCCCGAAGATCTCCCGGACGATGATGACGAAACGGAATCCGCCGATCCGGAGAAAGATGAGGAACCCCTCGCCGATCCTCCGAAGCTCAAGCTCGGCGTGAAAACCAGCGTGCCGCAAAGCGAGCTTTCCTTCGATTCCGCGCCCCGGGGCCGGTTCGAGGGCGAAAAGCCGAACGTCGTCGATGGCGAGGATCTCGATCTTCCCCCGTTCCTGCGGAAGAAGAAGTGAACCCGCCACGGGGAGCGATCGCGCGATTGTGATCCTGAACAGGAAGAAAGCGAACCACGGAAAGCACAGAATACACGGAAAAATAAAGAGTTGTGGCAGATGTCGGATTCTCCTTCCGAGCAAGGAAATCCATGGCTCCAATCTTCTGAAATTCCGTGCTTTCCGTGTATTCCGTGGTTCTCCATTTTCCTTCCCAACATGAAAGGGTTTCACGGCAACCCTCTGATTTTGGCTTTGCCTTGCGGCACGGCTGCATGAGACTCCCCGCCCGATTCATGTCCAATCCCTTTCGCGAAGATCTCGTCTCCCGTTCCCGTGCCGAACCCTGCACGGTGGTCATCTTCGGAGCCACCGGCGATCTCACCCACCGCAAGCTCATCCCCGCGCTCTACAACCTCGCCGTCGATGGCGAGCTGCCCACCGGAGTGAAGATCATCGGCTTCGCCCGCCGCGACAAAGCCGACGCCGAATTCCGCACCGGTCTGGAAGAGCTGAACCGCAAGGTGTCGCGCTCCGGCCATGACGACGAAGTATGGGGAAATTTCATCCAATCCGTCTCCTACCACACCTCCGAATTCACCGACGAAGCGGGCTACCGCAAGCTGGCCGAAAAGCTCGATGCCATCGACGCCGAACGGGGTGGCAAGGGCAACCGGCTGTTTTACGTCGCCTCCGCCCCGGAGTTTTTCGACGAAATCCTCAACAACCTCAAGGGGGCCGGTCTCAATGAAGCGAAGCCCGGTTACTGGGCGAAGGTCATCGTGGAAAAGCCCTTCGGCACCGATCTCGCCACCGCAAAGCACCTCAACGAAGTCGTCAACGCCACCTTCAAGGAGAGCGACACCTACCGCATCGATCATTATCTGGGCAAGGAAACCGCCCAGAACCTCATGGTCCTGCGCTTCGCCAACTCGATTTTCGAGCCGCTCTGGAACAGCAAATACATCAGCCACATCCAGATCACCTGCGCGGAAAACCTCGGCATGGAAGGCGGCCGCGGCGGCTACTACGACAAGTCCGGCGCCC
>CAZVSA010000329.1:0-4379 GCA_964629955.1 uncultured Luteolibacter sp. | reverse complement strand
GTCCTCTTCACCAGCGAGCAGGGCGCGCAATTCCCCGGCGTGAAATGGACCAACTGGGACAGCGGCCTGCACACCTCCGTCATCGTCCGCTGGCCCGGCGTGGTGGAGCCCGGCAGCCGCACCGATGCGCTCGTGCAATTCGCGGACGTCCTGCCGACCTTCATCGAAGCCGCCGGAGGCAAACCGGACCCCGATATCTTCGACGGCACGAGCTTCGCCACCGTCCTGCGCGGCGAAACCGGCCGTCACCGCGAATACGCCTACGGCATGCACCAGAATTTCCCCGAAGGCCCGCCCTACCCGATCCGCACGATCACCGACGGCGACTGGCGCTACATCCGCAACCTCACCCCGGATCGCCTCTACATCGAAAGACACCTCATGGGCCGCACCGATCACAATCCCTACTGGGGCTCCTGGCTCTTCACCGCCGCGGACAACCCGCGCACCCTGCAACTCGTCGAACGTTTCCTGAACCGTCCCGCCGAGCAGCTCCACCACACCGCCGAAGACCGCTTCGAGATGGAAAACCTCGCCGACGACCCCGCCCATGCGGAAACCAAAGCCCGGCTCGCCGCGGCGCTCGACCGCCATCTCGCCGACCAGCTCGATCCCGGCGCGGAAATCGATTCCCCCGAAATGTTCCGCTCCGCCATGGACGGCAACCCGCCCTTCCCCGGCAAACCATGAAAGCGCTTCTCCCCACCCTCGGTGGTGGTTTCCGTTAGCTTCCCTCCGATCCCGATCACCGATGAGCGTGCCGACCGACACCTACCAGTCCACTTACCGGCGCAGCGGCCTCGCCTTCCTCGGCATCGCCCTTTCCCTGCTGATTGGTATCGGCGGCGTGATCGCGGCCCTTCTGCTGCTTGAGGACGAGGCCATGATAAAGGGCGTCTTCGCGGGCTTCATTTTCACCCTGGCGGGACTGGCCGGCTCCCTGATCGCATGTCTGCGCAAACATTGCTGGACCCTCGAAGCCGGAGGCCTGCACATCTCCGAGGGCCCCCGCGTGCCGCTGACCGGGTTGCGCCGCCGCATCCTGCTGCCCTACGCCGACATCGCTTCCCTGCACCTCATCCGGCGCGGGTTCGAGGAAATCATTGAAATCACCACCCGCAACGGCACGCGCCACCGCCTGTCCCCCGGGCGCGGCAAGGAATTCAGCGCGAACCAAATCCAGGGAATCCATCACTTCGACACCGAGGGCCTGCGTGCCTTCGCCGCCCGCTTGCAGCAGGCTCTCGGCACCTTGGATGGCTCCCGGCCCGCTCTGCGGCTGGCCAACCACTTCTGGACCCGTCCCGGCGGTCTGGCCCTGCAAGGGGGACTGCTGCTGGTCACCCTGGCACTCTCCATCGCGGTGGTGTGGGCGGTGTTCTTCGGTGAGGGAACCCACACCCACAGCCCCAACACCAGCAAGGCCATCGGTGTTCTGATATTTCTGCCTGTCATACTGGTCTGGTCGATCCGCCACTCGCTGCGCCACGCCCGTGAAGTGCGCCAACAGGACCAGGGAAAACAATGAAATCAACCCTCTCCCCCACCCTCCGGTCCGCCGTCGGCGGCAACCCCTTTCCCTGCAAATCATGAAAACCCTTCTCATCGCCCTGTTCGCCATCCTCGCCGCCCCCTTGCCCGCCGCGGAGCGCCCGAACTTCGTGGTCGTATTCATCGACGACATGGGCTGGGCGGACCTCTCCTGCTTCGGCAACGAAGACGCGCAAACACCCCACATCGACCGCCTCGCCGCGGAAGGCCTCCGTTTCCATCAATTCTACGCAAACTCCCCGATCTGCTCCCCATCCCGCACCGCGCTGACCACCGGCCAATATCCCCAGCGCTGGCGGATCACCTCCTTCCTCAACAACCGCGCCGACAACGAGCGCCGCGGCATGGCCCAGTGGCTCGATCCGGAAGCTCCCGTCCTCGCGCGCTTCCTCCAATCCGCCGGCTACGCCACCGGCCATTTCGGCAAATGGCACCTCGGCGGCCAGCGCGATGTCGATGACGCCCCGCCGATCTCCCGCTACGGATTCGACGAAAGCCTCACCAACTTTGAAGGCATGGGCGCGAAACTTCTGCCGCTCACACTCAAACCCGGCGACAAGGAACCCGGCAAAATCTGGCAGGGTGCCGAAAGACTCGGCGGCCCGGTGATCTGGAAACAACGCTCGGAAATCACCGCCGGTTTCGTCGATGCCGCCATCCCCTTCATCGACCGCGCCACTCGCTCCGGAAAACCCTTTTACGTCAACCTCTGGCCCGACGACGTCCACTCGCCCTTCTGGCCGCCGGTGGAAACATGGGCGGACGGCAAACGGGGCCTCTACCTCGCCGTGCTGCAGGAAATGGACCGCCAGCTCGGCCGGCTTTTCGATCACATCCGCGAAACCCCCGCCCTGCGCGACAACACCCTCGTTCTCCTCTGCTCCGACAACGGCCACGAACCCGGCGCGGGATCCGCCGGACCCTTCCGCGGCTCCAAAGGCATGCTCTACGAAGGCGGCATCCGCTCCCCCCTCATCGTCTGGGGACCGGGCTGGACCAACCCCGCACGAACCGGCTCCATCAACGACTCCGCCTCACTCGCCGCCTTCGACCTCGCCCCGTCCCTGCTCGCACTCTCCGGCATCTCCCCGCCGGAAAACGCCGCTTTCGACGGCGAGGACATTTCCGCCACGCTGCTCGGAAAAAGCGATGCCTCGCGGCAAGCCCCCATCTTCTGGCGTCGTCCCCCCGACCGCAAAAGAATCGACGGCTCCCCGCCCCTGCCCGACCTCGCCGTGAGGGAGGGAAAGTGGAAACTCCTCTGCGACTTCGACGCCTCCCGGCCCGAACTCTACGACCTCGACACCGATCGTGGGGAAACGCGCAACCTCGCCACGGAACACCCCGAACTCACCGCACGGCTCACCGCCGCGGCGCTCGACTGGCACCGCTCGCTGCCCGCCGATGGAGGAACGAAAGCCGCCCCCGAAAATCAACGTGGCGGCGATCACCGGTCGCCGCGAGCCATACCACCCCCCTGATCCTCCCCCAACGAGGCAACCTTGGATCCCGATGAGACGGCTTGCAGAAACACCCCAAGAAAGCATTCATCCGGACACCACCGGAAATCGAATCTTCCGGGCTCAAAAAAACCAGATTCCCCGAACCATCCATATCCAGTTTTTCCGGACATTCCGACCACCCGGATTTCCGCATCATTTCCATCCCGCTTGAGGAAAATCGAACAGAAAGTTCCCGCATTGACAACCAGTCGTTTCCGGGCATGATTCCTGAAAATAAATCCTTCCTTCATGCTGTTAGTTAATCAGTTCCACGTGGGAGAATAAAGGCTGTTGGCGAAAATAATGAACGAACGACCCGACATAACGAAAGCTCACTGCAATACGTGTTCAGGGCTGCGGTCACACTTCATCGTCCATGGCCATAACAAAGATTGGAGAGAAGAAATTACCGATGATCCACGAGATGATATCACGGGCACAGATCGATACGAACTCCTAAAGTGTGCAGGCTGTGACCATGTTGTGTTTCGACACACAGCAACCCACTCGAAGAGCTATGACGATGATGGAAATCTGAAAGAAATCGTCACTTATTCACCACCCAAACAAACTCGAAGAAAACCGAGCTTGCTATCCACGGTTGCTGGAGGTCTCCAGTTCGTTATGAAGGATGTGATTTCTGATCTTTTTGACGAAATCTATATCGCATTGCATTCGGAGTGCCCTCGTTTGGCCGCCATGGGGATTCGTTCATTAATGGAACATGTCATAATCGACAAAGTTGGTGATCAGGGGACATTCAAAAAAAATCTGGAAGAATTTCAAAAAAGAGGATTCATCTCGGAAAGCGAGAGGACTATTGTTGATACAACTTTAGAAGTGGGGCATGCGTCAATTCACAGAAACCACAAGCCTAGCATGGATGTCTTGACCTCATGCCTCGACATTTCAGAAGCCATAGTAAATCGACTTTATCTGTGGCCTCTACAAGCTAAGGCTATCGACAAAACCATTCCGAAACGCCAACTAGGCAGTGAAGGCAACGTCTAATGGTGTGCCTCACTTTGACGCTGACACCACCAAAAACATCACCAACGAGCGTTCCAAACGGCGCATGGCCGGACCCGACGTATCGCACCCGGCAGTTCATCCGCCGCCCCGGTGAGCCGCGATGAATTCCTTCGGGGACCGCCCTGTTTCGCGGCTGAAGGCCGTGCTGAATCCACTGGCGGACTCGTAGCCGACGGCGAACGCCGTTTCAGCAACCGACTTCCGCCCGCGAGCCAGCATGTCCCTGGCAACCGCGAGCCGCCATTGCAGCAGATAGTTCAGCGGCGTCATTCCAATCACGCGGGCAAAGCGTTC
>CAZVSA010000328.1:0-4380 GCA_964629955.1 uncultured Luteolibacter sp. | reverse complement strand
GCCGATGCGGATGCCGGCGACGGAGCCGCATCGGCGAAACCCCGGACGAACTGAAACTCGCCGCACCCGGCGGGCACGTCACCGCCGTGAAAAAATCCGACATCCGCAGCACCTCCGCCCTGCCCGTCTCCCTCATGCCTCCCGGACTGATCGACGCGCTCGACGAGCAGGAGAAGAAAGACCTCATGACCTTCCTCCTGACCGTTCCCCCACGGGCCGAGTGATGCCGGATGTCCAAACCCATATGACGCCGATCCGCATGATCGGGGAGCGCTTGCGCGGGTCGCCGTTGCTTTGGGGGTGGCTGCGGAGTTGCGGGATCTTTTCGCGGGTTCCGGCACGGCCCCGTCCATCGAGGCGGTGAAGCGAAGCGCACGCAAACGCGCTCCCCGCCGCCAACGAAAGGAGGCATCCGGTGGATCTTGAGGTGCACTGGGCGGGCCGCCGCACTGCCTGCCGCGAGACGCGGCAGGCACTTGAAAAGTCACCACAACCGTTGGTGCGAAATTCGTTTTGGGATTGAGAAATCACGGGTTTCCACTAGCCAACAGGGAGCAACAGGATTTCGCGTGACGTCCGGGCCTTTCGTGATGAGATGGCATTTCATGAAACCCTACTTCGGCTTCGCCTTGCTGCCGGTGGCTCTGGCCGGAGGCATCCTCATCGGACGCCAGCATCACGGAACAAGCTCGGAGAATGAAAATCCCCGGCCACCCTCCCGGACATCGTCCCCGTCCTCCGACGCGCGGTCCTCGCGGCAGGATCCCTTCGGCGGCCCCTCGTTCTCACTGTCCTCGATGGAGGAAGTCCGCGAGCTTTTCGCCAGACAACGGTCGGATGTGGCCGCCGCTCGCCTGACCATCCAGATCGAATCCCTCTCCGCCGCGGAAATCCCGGACATCATGGAAATGGTGAAAGAGGATGCGGTGAAATTCCCGAACCACCACGAAGGCCGCCATCAGCTCCTCAGCTCCTTGTTCAACCGGTGGGCGGCCATCGACCCCCAGGGCGCGCTCGATTACGCGAAAAACTGCCGCCCGCGTTCCTTCCAGCAAACCGCCATCTCCTTCTGCTTCGGCGGGCTCACCAATGCCGATCCCGCGGCGGCCATCCTGGAAATGGAAAACCTGCCGGAGGGGGAACTGCGCCAGGTTGCCGCCACCCACGTGGTTGGAATTCTAAGCACAAGCGATCCCCAGGCCGCTCTTGAAATCCTCCGGCATATCGATTCGGGAAGCGCCTCGTGGTATGCCGGCAACATCTTCGCCCACTGGGCGAGAACCGATCCAAAGGCCGCGGCCGCCGCGTTCGAAAAACTGCCCCCCAACCTCGCCGAGCCCCGCAGCGCGGGAACCCTGGCCGGAACCTGGGCCATGACCGATCCGGAAGCGGCCCTCGCCTGGGCGAAATCCTCCAAGGGAGCGCAACGGGAAGCCGCCGCCGTCGAAGTTTACAAAGTCCTCGCCCGCGAAGACCCCGCCGCCGCCTGGGAACGGGCGCAATCCGAGCCGGGGCACCTGCGGGCCAAGCTGCTCGGCGGCATGCTCCAGACCATCGGCGACGACGATCCCGACAAGGCGCTGGCCATGCTGCGGGACATGAAAGGTTCCGAGCGGCGGATCATCACCGCCCAACTGCTCGAACAAATCTCCTAGGGAAACGCCCATTTCGCCTCGGCCGTGGTCCGGGAAATCGAAGACCCCGCCGTCCGGCGCGAGCAGCTCGGCCGCCTGATGAATCAGCTTGCGTGGAGTTCGCCCTCCCTGTTTCGCGAGCAGTTGGCGGAGATGGATGACCGGGAACGCCTCAGCATCTCCCAGAATGTCATGTGGGGGCTGTCGCGGAACGATCCGGCCGAAGCCGGAAAGTTTTTCCTGTCCCTCCCCGAAACGCAGCGGGGAACCAACATGCTTTCGCAGCTGATCAACCACTATGCCGGCCGCGATCCCGAGAGCGCCCTGAAATTCGCAATGGCCTTGGAAAATCCGCAGGAACGGCAGGCGGCGCTGGATTCGGCATTCGGCGCATGGAGCAGGAGCGATCCCGAAAGCGCCGCCCGGGAATGGACCAGCCTTCCCGCCGGGGAAACCCGCATGGGCGCGCTCGACCAGATCGCCGCTTCATGGAGCGGGACCGATCCCGCCGCCGCCGAAACCTGGGCGAAAAGCCTCAGGGGAGAGGAACGCGTGCGCGCCCTGGCCGCGGTGCTTCCCGCGCTGGCAAGGGACAATCCGGCCTCCGCCGCCTCGCAGCTTTCCTCCCTGCTCGCCTCCCCTCCCGATGGGCTGGGCAAAAACCTCGCCTCCTCCGCCGGGAATCTGGCGAGAACCTGGGCGGCGGATGATCCCGCCAGCGCGGCGGCCTGGGCAGCCTCCCTGCCACCCGGCCAGTGGCAGGAACAAAGCTATCAGGGCGTGGCCCAGGCATGGAGTTCCTACGACGCCATCGAAGCCGCCAACTGGCTGTCCACCCTGCCCGAGGGCGATGCCCGCGACGCCGCCGTGCAACCGCTCGTCGGGAACATCCGCGAGAGCGATCCCGAGACCGCCTTTTCCTGGGCCTCCACCATCGGCAACGAAACCGAGCGCGTGAACCAGCTCCGCCAAACCCTCCAATCATGGCGGCGGACCGACCAGGCCTCCGCCCGCGCCGCACTCGATGCCATCGACCTCTCCCCGCAGGACCGCGCGAGCCTGTTGAAGGAAGTGGAATGACCTCCCTGTCCGCGGAAAAATCCGTGATCTGCCCCCGGCGTACCAACCATGTGCAACCGGAAGACTGGTTATTCCCCAACCTTCCTTTCATCATCCGAGCCCTCTCCGGAAGCCCCCTGTTTCAGAAGAGCTTCTCTCAACTCCTCCAATATCTGGAGAAACACAAATCTCTCGGCCTCTTTGCGGAAAGAATCCAGCTTCTGAAGCTCCCTTTCCCGGGTTTGACCCTCCAACAAAATTGAAGTCGGCACATCGGTGGGTTCCAACCGGAAAGCAAGGTTGATGTCACCGCTCTTGTATTCAATCCAATAGCTCGGTTCATCATCAGGCGGGCTATGGTTTTTCACTTCGAGACTTCGGTCGATTCTCGTCAAAAGCTCGCTGAAATAACCGTTCAAATGGTCGGAATTTCTCAGCTCGCTTTCAAATCTTTGAAGTTCCTCTTTGATTCTGTTGTCCACTTTAACGCGGGACACCTGTTCGAGGGTGATTTTCTTCGACTCGAAATCCATCACAAGCTGGTAGCCAGGACCCCATCCCCCTCCGTAGTGGACGGTAAGACTGGAAGCCGCTACCGATTGGGAAATCACAAGCCATAACATCAAAGCTTTCATGAATCGCAACCATGGCGAATACGTGATGAATTGCAGCACTTTTTATCCCTCACAGCCATATCAGAGCTTCCCCGCCGCCGGGTCGCCCAGCGCTTTGCCGAGTTCCGCCAGATACTCGTTGCGGCTGATTTCGTAGCCGCCGAAGTTCGCGAGGTGGGGAGTCAGCCATTGCGTGTCGAGCAGCGAGAACCGCGCCTCCCTCAACCTCTCCACCAGCGCCACCAAAGCGATCTTTGAAGCGTCCGTTTTCCGCGAAAACATGCTCTCACCGAAGAACACCCCGGGCAGCGCCACCCCGTACAGCCCGCCCTGGAGCCCGTCCTCGTCCCAGCATTCCACCGAGTGCGCGCACCCCTTGCGGTGCAGGGCGCAATAGCTTTCCAAAATCGTCCCGTCGATCCACGTTTCCTCCCTTTCCGCACAGCCCAGCATCACTTCGCGGAAGGCCGTATTCCAGCGCACCTCGAAAGGATTCTTCTTCAAAACCCTGCGCAAACCATGCGGGATGTGAAACCGCCCGTCGAGCGGGATCAGGCCCCGGCTCTCCGGCGAGAACCAGAAAATCCCGCCATCCTCCGCCATCGGGAAAACCCCGTGCGCATACGCATTGAGCAGAATATCCGGAGGAATCGCCTTCGACATCGCGGCGGATGCTACTCCGCCCCCACCATTTGCCAAGCGGAGGAAAAGAAACCCGGCGAGCCGTTTCCCCCGCCCCCCTTCCCCATTGACCAACAGCGGTTCCCCATCAACCCTTCCGCCATGCCGAGCAAGCAAGATCTCCTCGACCTGCAATTCATCGATGCGCGCCACAAGCTCATCGACCTCGCGGCTTTTCTCGACCGCATCGAGCGCCACCCCGGCGAGAGCGATTACCGCCTCGAAGCTCTCAGAAACGCCCTTCCCATCCTGCTCGAAAACCGCCCCGATCGCGCCGCCGCCGTCCAGCACGCCATCCAGCCATGCCGCCTGGGCCTGCGCGGTACCGAGGTCGAGCGCGGAGGTGCCATCGAGCACCGCGACCCGAACCCCTTGGTAGTCGAACCAGTAGC
>CAZVSA010000327.1:0-4501 GCA_964629955.1 uncultured Luteolibacter sp. | reverse complement strand
CTACCGGTGAAACCCGCCTCCGGCGTTGCCGCCGCGATTCCCGGAACACTTTTGGATTCCGCCCGCCGCCAATCATGAGCAAGCGGCACATCCCAAAGACTTATCAGGACAACCCGCGCAGCGTTTCCTTCACTTTCGCGAAGTCCGGCAGATCCTTCGGATGCTCCTGCACCTCCGCGTAACGGACGACGCCCTCTTTATCGATCACGAACGCCGAGCGCTTCGCCACGCCGCCCATGATCAGGTTTTTTTCCGGGAGAAACTGCCCGTAAGCCACCCCATACGCCTCTGCGGCTGCGTGCTCGTAGTCGCTCAGCAGCGGAATGGTGATGTTTTCCTTCTTTGCCCACACATCCTGCGCGAACGGATTGTCGCCGGAAATGCCGAACACCTTCGCATCCAGCTCCTCGTAATCCTTGATGCCGGTGGAAATGTCGCACAGCTCCGTGGTGCAGACGCCGGTGAAGGCCATCGGCACGAAAAGCAGAACGATGTTCGATTTCCCGATGTGATCGCTGAGTTTCACGATTTCGGGGCCTTCGGAAGTCAGGGTGACCAGGGTGAAATCAGGAGCTTTGTCGCCGGCTTGAATGGACATGGTGGGATTGGGGATTGTGGATGGTGGAGCGGCAACTATAGAACTCTTCACCGGTTGGTCAACCGGCAGGACTCATGGCTTTTCCCTACTCCATCATCGGCGGACAACTCACGGCGGACAGCGGCATTGTCGAGCTGATGGACGATCTCGGCCACGCGCTCGCCGGCGGAAGCGACATCAAAATGCTCGGAGGCGGGCAACCCGCCCAGATTCCGGAGATGAATTCCATCTGGCGGCGGCGGATGGAAGAGCTGCTGGAGGAAGCCGATGGCATCGAGCGCTCCCTCACCCGCTACGACCCGCCGGGCGGGAATCTCGAATTCCGCAAATCCCTCGCCGCTCTTTTCCAAAGGGAATTCGGCTGGCCGGTCACGGAAGAACACATCGCCGTCACGGCGGGAGGGCAAACCGCGTTCTTCATGCTCTTCAACCTCCTCGCGGGCGCCATGCCCGGAGGCTCCCGCAAACGAATCCTCCTGCCCCTCATCCCCGAATACATCGGCTACTCCGACCAAGGCGTGGATGGCGGCCTCTTCCGCGCCGTTCCCCCGAAAATCCTCGAAACCGGCCCCCGCGAATTCAAATACACCGTGGATTTCGACCAACTCGAAATCACTCCCGACATCGCCGCGATCTGCGCGTCCCGGCCGACCAATCCCACCGGAAACGTCCTGACCGACGAAGAAGTCGCCCGGCTTTCCTCCATCGCAAAGTCCCACGGCATCCCCCTCATTCTCGACAACGCCTACGGAGCGCCCTTCCCCGGCATCATCTTCACCGGCGCGACGCCCTTCTGGGACGAGCACGTCATCCTCACCCTCAGCCTCTCCAAGCTCGGCCTCCCGGCCACGCGGACGGGCATCGTCATCGGTCCCCCGGAAATTGTCCGCGCGCTCTCCTCGATGAGCGCCATCATCGGCCTCTCCAATCCCAACATCGGCCAGCAGATCGCCCTGCCGCTGATCCAGTCCGGCGAAATCCTCCGGCTCAGCCGCGAAGTGATCCGGCCGTTCTATCAGGAGAAATGCGCCCGCGCCCTCGCCGCCGTGGAGGAAACTTTCGGAGAAAACTTCCAATGGCGCGCCCACCGTGCCGAGGGAGCCCTTTTCCTCTGGCTGTGGTTTCCCGGCCTGCCCATCACCTCCGCGGAACTCTATCAGCGCCTCAAGAAACGCGGCGTGCTCGTCATCCCCGGCCACTATTTCTTCTACGGCCACGAAGATCCCGGCTGGCGCCACCGCCACGAATGCATCCGCCTCTCCTACGCGATGGACGGGACCGTTGTAAAAGAAGGCCTGCGAATCATCGCCGAAGAAGTGAGAAATTGCGGGAAATCGTAGCCCTCACTCCGCCAGCCGCAGGATCAGCTTCCCGGGCTCCACGCGGAATTCCTCGATGCCCTCAAGGCCGGAATCCCCGCCCACAATTTCGCTGAAAAAATCCTGTCCCTTGATGCCTCCCAGCCAGGCGTTCGGCACCGAGATGCCCCACACGGTCAGATCATCGAGAATCAACGACGGCCGTTCCTCCACGGTTTTCACGAACATCCGCGCCCGGGCTTTGAGCCTCCTGCCACCGACGATGGGAATGTCCGGATCCAGATCCATCTCCACGCGGGCATGAACGGCATCCGTCGCGAATTCAAAACGCACCTTGTCTCCGAGTTCCGAATTCTGATGCAGCAAACCGTTGATTTCACGCTCGGTGAAAACGATTTCCTTCTCCCCCTTCACATACTCGGGTTCGTCCGGCCTTTCCGGGTCCATCGCCTGGATGCTGCCGATCTTTTCCTCAAGAACCTGACTTTCCTCGGGAGAAAGGTGAACCGGCTCGATCGAACGGTTCGTCCTGCTGAAATACCACCACAGGCCGCCACCGATCAAAGCCGCCACCGCGAGCAGGATCAGCACCGGAACAAGACAGGAGCGGCGGCGCGCCGGTTGGGAATGCGGCACCGGCGGCGGATGCTGGGGGGACGCTTGCATGGAAGAGTTTTGCCCCATCGGCACCAAAAGCAAGCGACCGCTTACGGCAGCTCGCGAATCCGCAGATTGCGGAACTGGATGGGCGATCCCTCGCTTTCCAGACAGAGGAACCCTTCCGCGGGATCGCAGCCGGTGCCGCCGGAGACCTCTTCACCGTTCACCCACAGGCGGATCTCGCCGTTGATGCCCCGGATGTAGTATTGGTTCCACTCGCCATGGCCTTTCGCCAGCTTCTTGCGGGGAAAACTCCGGCTGCCATCGGGAGACAACGGCGCAAAAGGAGTCATTTTCACTCTCACGGCGAACACATCCCCGTCGGTGCCGAACCAATCGGTGGAGTTCCCCGCCTTCTCCATCATCTCGGTGAATCCATGATCCAGAATCTGCACCTCGATGCCATCGGGCAGCCCCGGCTTGCCGGAAGCGGTGAGCGCCTCGATGGACGCCGGAGTCGTCCAGACGAACACCCCCGAATTTCCGGCCGGTTTCTCGTGCATCCATTCCACCACCATCTCGAAATTCCGGTATTCCTTTGCCGTCCGCAACACGCCCAACGGCTTGCCGGTGCAATGCAGCACCCCGTCCTTCCACCCCCAGGTATCCTCCTCGCCGTTCACCGGGGCGAAATCCTCCGCCGCAAGCACCCGCCAGCCCGGTGCTTCATAATCCATCGCCGCCCTCACCGGGGCATTCTCCGCAAAACCGGCAAGAGGAAGAACGGCGGACAGCAAAACGAAAGATAACGAACGCATGACCCAATAAACCCGGGCCCGTGCACGGATCTTTCATCCAATCCGTCACCGCGCCGAGGCAGGCAATCCCCCTTTCGACAAAAAGCTCCCCGGAAACTCTTTCCGCCAAATCTCACAAGCCATCAGATCAAATGACGGCGGACCCGTGAAACGTTGCGGGCGCGGACCGTAAAATCGATCCGCGCCCGGCTTGACACATTTCCCCCCAAAGAATCCCGGCCGGTTGCCGCAAGATGAACCAGCTTCCCCCCGGATGCCGGCCCATCCTCGGAGCGACATCGCCCGGGACGCATGAGACATGTGAACGAAAAACAACCAGCACCGGAGCGCTCGGTCGCTTCACTTGAAAGTATGGTAAGCTTGGTTATCCACAAATGAAAGAATTTTTTTGTTTGTGACCCATTTCCACCCGGAATCCCGGACCGCGGAGCCCCCGGAACCACCCGGTCAAACCGTTTGCCCCCGGCACCCCTTCCGCCTAAAATCCCGCAAACCGCCATGTCCAGCACCCCCTTTTTCTACCAGGAACCCTTCCCCCTCGGCCCCGACACCACCGAATACGAGCTTCTCACCACCAGCCACGTCTCCACCGTGGAATTCGAGGGAAAAACCATCCTCAAGATCGCCCCCGAAGCCCTCACCCTCCTCGCCGCCGAAGCCATCAAGGCCATCAACTTCACCCTCCGGCCCTCCCACCTCGCCCAGGTCTCCGCCATCCTCGACGATCCCGAAGCCTCGGAAAACGACCGCATGGTCGCCCTCATGCTCCTCAAAAACGCCGAAATCGCCGCACGCGGCATCCTCCCCTTCTGCCAGGACACCGGCTCCGCCACCATCGTCGGCAAAAAAGGCCAGCAGGTCTGGACCGGCTGCAACGACGCCGAATTCCTCTCCAAAGGCATCCACCACACCTACACCCGGGAAAACCTCCGCTACTCCCAGACCGCGCCGCTCAACATGTTCGACGAGGTCAACACCCGCACCAACCTCCCCGCCCAAATCGACCTCTATGCCACCGAAGGCGACGCCTACCAATTTCTCTTCGTCAGCAAAGGCGGCGGCTCCGCCAACAAAACCTTCCTCTATCAGGAAACCAAAGCCCTCCTCAACCCCGCGCGCCTCAAGGAATTCTGCCTCGAAAAGATGCGCTCCCTCGGCACCGCCGC
>CAZVSA010000326.1:0-4512 GCA_964629955.1 uncultured Luteolibacter sp. | reverse complement strand
GTCAAACACATCCCCACCATCCGCCGCGCCCGGTTCTGGATGAGCTTTTCCCCGAACTACCTGAAGCACCTCGAAGTCCTCCAGAACGTCGGCATGACCCGGATCGACCCGGTGGAATACAACGGGCAGGAAATCATCCCCCTTCAGTTCCTCAAAGCAGTCCTGCCCAATCCCGGCGACCTCGGCCAGACCACCAAAGGCCGCACCTGCATCGGCAACATCATCACCGGCATCAAGGACGGAAAACCGAAAGCCATCTACATCTACAACATCTGCGACCACGAAGCCTGCTTCGCCGAAGTCGGCTCCCAGGCGATTTCCTACACCACCGGCGTCCCCGCCATGATCGGCGCGAAGCAGATGCTCGCCGGTGATTGGAAAAAACCCGGCGTCTGGAACATCGAGCAGCACGATCCGGACGAATTCATGGCGGATCTCAACCTCCACGGCCTTCCCTGGCAGTGCGTGGAACTCACGGAGGAACAGGCGGAGCGTTTCGCCGTCGCCTGACCTCCCTTTTCCTCCCTCAGCCCTCTTTGATGCCAAAGTCCGTCGATCACGACCGGGTGCAAATGGCTGGCAATTGGATTGCAATCTTCCTTCCGATCCATTAAGCGGTTGCCATGATCAGGACCGTCCTGGCTCTGTTTTTTTCGGTTTCGTGCTCGTTCGGCCAGACCGTCTTCAACACGGACTTCGACGGCAGCCTGCCAACGGAGGTGAATCCGGGCTCGGCGACATTGACGGGCGTTCAGGGTTTTGCCGGGCTCGGCTACCCGGGAAACCAATTCGGCGGGAATTTTCTCCGCAGCCCGACGGGAAATGTGGCGAAACTGCAACTGACCGGGTTGCCGCCTCACACCACGGTAAACATCGGGTTCCTGCTGGCGGCGATCAGATAAAGGCAGATAAAGGGACAGACAAATAATAGGAATTCCCTTGCCTCTTGGATCCTAGCGTGCAGAGTGGGAGGCATGAGACGTGCGCGATGGCTGGCTCCTTGGAAGGATTCGACGGGAAAACCGGCGATTTACCACTGCATCAGCCGTGTGGTGGACCGCAGGTTCGTCTTCAAAGACGCGGAGCGGGAGCAGTTCCGCATGTTCATGCGGATGCAGGAGAATTTCACCGGCTGCCGGATTCTTTCCTACTGCATCATGTCCAATCACTTCCACATTCTGCTGGAGGTGCCGCCAATGCCGGTGGGCGGGATTGCCGACGAGACGCTGCTCAAACGGCTTTCCGCGATTTACAGCGGGTCGTTCGTCGCGGCGGTGGAGAAGGAACTTGCGGATGCCCGCAAGGCGGACCGGGAGGATCTGGTTGGGGAAATCCACGCCCGTTTCACCTACCGGATGCACAATCTCAGCGAGTTCATGAAAACGCTGTTGCAACGCTTCACGCGCTGGTTCAACCGGACCCATAACCGTAGCGGTACCCTGTGGGAGGAACGCTACAGGAGCGTGATCGTGGAAAGCGGGATCGCGGCAAGGACCATGGCGGCTTACATCGACCTGAATCCGGTGCGTGCCGGGATGATGAAAGATCCGGCGGAGTATCGCTGGAGCAGCTATGGCGAGGCGGTGGGCGGCGGCAGGAAAGGCGACGGGAAAAAGGCGCGGGGAGGTCTGGTACGTGCCTGCATGAGCCATCAGGGAGCGGGTTTCGAGCCGGAGCGGTGGAAGGAGGCATCAAGGATTTACCGGCGGGCAATGGGCTTGGCATTGGGACGGAAGAGCGGCCGGGCGGAGGTGGAGAAGGGAGTTTCCAGGCCACAGATGAATACGGCGGAGGCTTTGGAGGCGAAGGACAACGGCACGGTGCTTCCGAATTTGGACATGGCGGCGATGTTGCGCTGCCGGGTGCGTTATTTCACGGACGGAGCGGTGATCGGGAGCAAGGAGTTCGTGAACGAGGCGTTTGCGGGAGCGCGGGAGCGTTTCGGGCCGAAGCGCAAGGACGGAGCGAGGCGGATGAAGGGAGGAGCGGTTGCCGCAAAGGGCATCCTGTGGAGCCTGCGCGACTTGAGGACGGGAGTCTGAGGTTCTTGGGCTGTCCCGGAAACCGGGCTTCCATTTCCGGGTAAGCTCCAGATCCGGATTTCTCCCGGGTTCGATCGCCCTGCGGAACACCCGCCGATATTTGGTTTGTCAGGTTTTGGATAATTTGTTCTTTCGCAACGAAGTTGATGCCGGACCATATCATTGATACTTCGGAAGCTCTCGCGAGCCATCTGGAAAAAAGCCGTTCAGGAGCAGCGCAGCCCGTTTGCGCCATCGATACCGAAGCGGACAGCCTTCACCGGTATCGCGAATCCCTTTGCCTCGTCCAGTTCGCCGACCGCGACGATTGCGTGCTGATCGATCCCCTCGCCATCGACGGGCTTTCCTCGCTCGATTCCTACCTCCGGGACGCCGTCGTCTGGATGCATGGCGCGGACTACGACATGACCATGCTCAAAAGGCAGTTCGGAGAGCTGCCCGCCGTGGTGTACGACACCCAGATCGGCGCCCGCCTGCTGGGCGCGAGGCGCTACGGCCTGGGCGATCTGGTGCTCCACTACTTCGGTGTCGAACTCTCGAAATCCTCCCAGAAAGCCGATTGGGGGAAACGCCCGCTCTCCCCCAAAATGGTGGAATACGCCCTCAATGACGTCCGCTACCTCCTCGAAATGGGTGATCAGATCGTCGCCGGTCTGCGTGAAACCGGCCGTTACGACTGGTTCGAGGAAAGCTGCCTCGCCGCCCGCCGCCGCGTGCTGGAGCGCGACGACGACGCCAGGGAGGAAAGCTGGCGCATCCAGGGCTCCGGCGGATTCGACCCCCACGTCCTCGCCTGCCTCCGCGCCCTCTGGCATTGGCGCGACGCGGAAGCGAAAACCTGGGACCGGCCGTCGTTCATGGTGGCCCCGAACCGCACCTTGATCGAGTGGAGCCTGGATCTCGCCGCAGGGAAAAAGATCACCCTGCCGCGCCATTACCGCAACGACAGGGTGAAGCGCTTCGGGGAAATGCTGGAAGCCCTCAACGCCCTCGACCGCAGCGAATGGCCCGCCCGCGCCCAGGGAAAACGCCGCAAGAGGGACAAAAATTTCGACCGGAGGATGGACGAACTGCTCAAGGCAAGGGACAACATCGCCACCGAACTCGATCTCGAAAGTTCCCTGTTCGCTCCCAGATCCACGCTGGAAAGCATCGCCGCGAACGAAGTGCGCCCCTCCGAAGTGCTGCTCTCCTGGCAGCGGGCCTGTCTCGGGCTGGATTGAGATTCCCCCGGCGGCTCCCTGTTTCCGCAAATCATTTGAAATAAAATGATTATGGTGCGGTCTCCATCGCCGTTTCCGCCGGGCTTTTCACAAAGAAGTTCCTTGTTTCCCCCGGCCGGATTGAGGACCTTTGGCGCGCACCATGTCAGAGAGTAAGGAAGAACCGAAAATCGCTGAAACGCAGGTTGCGGCGCAGCAGCAATACGATGCCGCGCAGATCGACAAACTGGAAGGCCTCGAGGCCGTCCGGAAACGGCCCGGGATGTATATCGGCGATCCGGACGAACGCGGCCTGCACCACTGTGTTTTCGAGGTTCTGGACAACTCGATCGACGAGCATCTGGCGGGCTATTGCGGCCTCATCAAGGTCGCCATCCACGTCGATGGTTCGGTTTCCGTCGCGGACAACGGCCGGGGCATTCCGGTGGACATGCATCCGAAATTCGGGATGCCGGCGGTTGAGCTGGTGCTGACGAATCTCCACGCCGGCGGAAAATTCGGCCAGGGAGCCTACAAGTATTCCGGCGGTCTCCACGGCGTCGGCGCGAAATGCGTCAACGCGCTTTCCGATTGGTTCAAGGCGGAGATCATGCGCAACGGCAAGGTTCACCTGATCGGTTTCGAGCGGGGCAAAACCACCCAGCCGCTGCATGTGATCGGCGATGTCGATCCCTCGAAAACCGGGACGATGATCACCTTTTTCCCGGATGCCACGATCTTCGTCGATACCATCGAGTTCAAATTCGACCGCCTCGCCACCCGTCTCCGCGAGCTGGCGTTCCTCAACCCGGGCCTGACCATCGAGCTGGAGGACGAACGCCCGGAATCGGCGAAAAAGGCTTCGTTCTACTACGCCAAGGGCATCGAGGAATTCGTCGTCCAGCTTGGCGAGAACAAAACGGTCATCCACGACGATCCCGTCGTGCTCCACGGCCGCCGCCAGATCGAGCTGGATTACGACGGCAAGAAATCCACCGACGACGTCTTCGCCGACATCGTTTTCCAGTACAACGATTCCTACAACGACCAGATCCTCTGCTTCGCGAACTCGATTCCGAACGGCGATGGCGGCACCCACCTCACTGGTTTCCGCACCGCGCTGACCCGCGGGATCAACCAATATGCCAAGGCGAACAAGATCCTGAAGGACAAGGACCCCGCTCTTTCCGGCGACGATGTCCGCGAGGGCCTCGTCTGCGTGATCTCCGTCAAGATGCCGAACCCGCGGTTCAGCTCGCAGACCAAGG
>CAZVSA010000325.1:0-4551 GCA_964629955.1 uncultured Luteolibacter sp. | reverse complement strand
ACGGAGCCCATGGAGGCGGCGATGCCGATGCAGTAGGTGTTCACGTCGCAGGTGAGGAACTGCATGGTGTCATACATCGCGAGGCCCGCGGTGACGGAGCCGCCGGGGGAATTGATGTAGATGTGGATGTCCTTCTTCGGGTCCTGCATTTGCAGGAAGAGGAGCTGGGCGATCACCGAGTTGGCGACGAAGTCGTCGATCGGCGTGCCGATGAAGATGATCCGGTCCTTGAGCAGGCGGGAATAGATGTCGAACGAACGCTCGCCGCGGCCGTCCTGCTCGATGACAACCGGGACGTAGTAGCTGTTGCGTGGCGTGTGGGAGCCCATGGGAGAAATGGCGGGGAAATGATTCATTCGACGGTGGCTTCGGCGTTCTCGACTACGGTGGCGTGCTCGACGAGGAAGTCAATGGCCTTGCCGACGGTAATGGAGCTGCGGATGCTGGGCAGGCGGCCCGCACGCTGCATGTCGCGGATGAGTTTCTTCGGAGCGATTTTGCGGGCCACGGCGATCTGGGCGAGGTGGTTGACCAGTTCCTGATCGCTGACGGCGAGGTTTTCGGCGCGGGCGATCTCCTGCAGGATGAAATTGGTCCGCAGATTGGCCACGGCCTGGTTGCCGGCGGATGCGAAGATTTCGGCCTGCTGGGACTGGATTTCGTCCTCGCTCATGCCGGACTGGACCCCGCGGCGGACCATGGCATCCGCCTGGTTCTGCGTTTCCTGATTCACGAGATCGTCCGGCAGCTCGAAGTCCACCTGCTCGTTGAAGTGCGAGACGATCTGGTTGACCTTGAGGTCGTCGATTTTCCGGCGGCGCTCGTTCGCCATGTTTTCACGGATGATCGCCGTGATTTCGTCCATGGTTTTGCCGGGCGCGAGTTTTTCGGCGAGGGTGTCGTCGAGTTCGGGAAGGATCGCCTCCTTGAGTTCCTTGAGGGTGGTCTGGAAAACGAGTTCGCGGTTGTGGAGTTCGGCGAGGGGGAAATCTTCCGGAAGGGTGATGGTGATTTCGCGGGAGTCCCCGGGGTTCATGCCGGCGAGCTGGGCGGCGAAGCCGGGAAGGAAGGCTTTTTCATCGAGGCGAACCCAGAAGCCATCGTTGCCCGAGAGGTATCCCGCTTCCTGGTCGAGGAATTCCTCCAGCGGCTTTCCTTCGATGGTGGAGGTGTAGTCGATGACTCCGAAATCGCCCATTTCGGCGGCACGGCCTTCGATGTCGTTGAAGTCGGCGAAGCGTTCGCGCAGCGCCTGGAGCTGGGCTGCGATTTCCTCTTCGGGAACATCGAGGGGAGGCACGGTGACGGTGATTCCCTTGTATTCCGGAAGGGTGACTTCCGGGGCGAGGGTGAGGCGGGCCTCGAAGGAAACGCCGCCATCGGGCAGTTTCACGACCTGCTCGGGAATGCCGAATTCCAGCACTTTGAGGGATTCTTGTTTGATCGCCTCGTCGTAGGCTTCATTGAAAAGGGCTTCGTTGAGTTCTTCGTTGATTTCCTTTTCAAACCGCTTTTCCACGACGGAGCGGGGCGCCTTGCCGGGGCGGAATCCGGGGAGGCGGGCTTTGCTGGCATAGCCGCGTACGATTTGGTCGCGCTGACCGTTGACTTTTTCCGCTGGGATTTCCACACGGATGGTGGCGACGCACTTGGGCTGCTTCTCGACGACAATGTTCATGATAAGAGGGGCGGGGCCGGCATCGTCGCCGGGGCGAGGAGGCTAGTGGAGCGGCCCGCGTCTTGTCAAACGGGGCTTTGCTTGTCTGATGAGGATGGTTCCGTGGTTCCTGCCCAGTGCCAGAGGCCGGGGTCGAGATCCCGGTGGGCGTCCGCTGTCAGCGTGGCGGCATCGGCGTCTTCCTGGAGGACCGCGAAAATCGTGGAGCCGGAGCCGCTCATGAGCGCGGCCTGGGTTTCCGGGCGATCGATGAGCCATTGTTTCAGTTCGGCGAGGAAGCGGTGTTTTTCAAAGACGGGGCGTTCGAGATGGTTGATGAGCTTGAGCTTGCCGACCTGCTGGGAGCGGTAGCTGATGTTGGGGATGCCGAGGCTGTCGGCGTAGCGGTTGTATGCGTCCCGGGTGGAGACGCTGAAGGCGGGTTTCAGGAGCAGGACGGAGAGGGGATCGAATGCTTTCGCGGTCTGGACGATTTCACCGCGTCCGGCGCAGCGGGAGGGGCCGGGGGTGAGGAAGAAGGGGATGTCCGAGCCGAGGGAGGAGGCGATTTTGGCGAGCGCTTTGGGTTCGAGGGGGGTGCCGTTGAATTGGTTGAGGGCGAGGAGGGTGGTGGCGGCGTTGGAGCTGCCGCCGCCGAGGCCGGCTCCGTGGGGGATGGTTTTTTTCAGGGAAATCCGGTATTGGCAGGGCAGTTTGGTGGCGGCCTCGTAGGCGCGGGCGGCGAGGACGACGAGATTTTCCTCGTCTGGGATGGAGGGATCGTCGCAGGAGAATTGAAAGGTTTCCGCCGGGGTGAATTCCAGGGTGTCGGCAAGTCCGGGGAGCCTCGTCATCACGGTATCGAGCTTGTGATACCCGTCCGAGCGCCTGCCGAGGATGCGGAGGGTGAGATTGAGTTTGGCGGGGGAGGGGAAGGTGAGGGTGTCGGACATGGCGCTTTTGGGAAGTGGGGGTCGAAGGTCTTAAAGTCTTAAGGTCGGAAGAGTTTGGAGTCGGGAGAGGTTTGGTGAGGGAGGACTTTCAGACTTTCGGACTTTGAGACCTTTGGACGCGGAGCGAAGCGGAGTTTCTTCGAGGTTCGATGCCCGCGTCGCGGGCGACGAGGGCCATCATGCGGCCGGTGATGCCTTTTTCCATGCGGTAGCTGTAATGGGCGGCGAGGTTGGTTCCGGTATTTTCACCGGAGTCGTGGAAGGCGGCGACGCGCGCGCGCCGGGCTTGGTTTCCGATTTCGGCGGCGAAATCGACATCGTAGCAGGGCGGGCGGATACAGGGACCGAGGACAACGATGACATCGGCGGCGGCGGTGCCGAATGCGCGGGCCATGGCGGCGAGGCCGTTGGCGAGGATGTTTCCTTCGGTGCCTTTTTTGCCCGAGTGCAGCAGGCCGATGGCTCCGGTTTTCGGGTCGGCGAGCCAGATCGGTCCGCAATCGGCGACGTAGATGGAGAGGGTGACGCCCGGTGTTGCGGTGATGAGGCCATCGACACCGGGAACGACGGGGAGTCCGTCGGGAGCGGTGAGGGTGGAGGGGCCGGGAACGACGGCTACGGCGGTGCCGTGGATTTGTTCCGCGCGCCACCACGGGGAGGAAGCGGAAAATCCGGCGACGAATTTCTCGTGATGCGGGCGGAGAGCGCGCATGGCGGAATCGCGATCACCGGTGATTTCGAGGCCGGGGATGCGTGGCACCCATGCGGCACGAATGCCGGGAAGGGCATGGAGCGGGTCTAAAAACGCGGAGGCCTCCGTCACGCAGGGACCGTAACGGAGGCACCGGGTTTTCGCCAAGGTGGTTTTATCTGGGGGGATTGGGACCGGTCACACGAGGGAGCGCTTTTTGATGGCGCGTTTTGTGTGTTCGACCGTTTCCGCCTCATCTTCATCCATTCCGGCGAGGATACCCGCGAGATCGGAGGCGATTTCCTTCCGCATTTTGGAAACGAGTTCGATTCCTTTTGCGGTGATTCTCACCATGATTTTGCGGCGATCCTCGGCTGCATGCACTCGCTCAACGTAGGACAGTTTCTCCAACCGATCGACCAGGCCGGTGGCAGCGGCGGTCGAGTGGCCCATCTTTTTCGCGATGTCGGACATGGTCAGGTATTCTTCGCTGGACAGATAGGTGAGGAGGAAGAACTGGGGGAACGAGACGTTTCCTTTGTTGAGTTCCGTGGACAGGTTCAAGATGCAGCTTCGTTGCGTAAACAGGACGAAGTCAGCAAGACGGTCCGCATCGACTTTGGTCGAGGCGCCCGAGGCGTTCGATGTGCTTAATTTCATTATGGCTGGTTGTAGTGTTCATGTTTCGGGACATGTAAGGGAGCACAGCCATTGCGGAAAAGAAGCTACCCGGGAGACCGGATAGTAATCAACTCCAAAATGAAAATATTTTATAACATTGGCTGCGCGGTGGCGGGACTTTTTGAAATTACGGATTCCCAAGTGATTTGGAAAGGAAAGAGTTTGGGAAAAGCTAATTATTTTCCGCGGCAGGTTCCGGGGTTTCCGGCCCCGGTTCCGGCCCGGAAACCGTTTCCTCTGACGATGAAGGGGTTCCGGAGGAGGGCTGGAGATGGAAGACCGCATCGCCGATTTCCACCTGGCCGGATTGGAGGTCCGCGGCGGCAAACTGGCCGAGGGCTTCTCCGGTGACTTTCAGGTTCGCGGCGCGTTCGTCCGGCCCCCGGGTGGTGAGGATGCTGTCGACCGGCACGTTCCAGGAGCCGTAGCTCTGGATGAGCACATAGCGGCGGTCGGCGGGAATGGATGCGATCCGGCCGACGAGACGGGGAGGGGGAGGCGGTTCGGGTTTCTTTTCCTCCTGTTCCTGCGGAGGGGGAGTGGCGCAGGCGGCAAGGAGAACGCAGGCG
>CAZVSA010000324.1:0-4556 GCA_964629955.1 uncultured Luteolibacter sp. | reverse complement strand
CATCCCTGCACAAGTGGGCGGGACGCCCACGCTCCTTGATTCGTGACGGAGCCGCCGGTGTCCCCGGTATGCCGCCACGGTATTTCACAAAACTCTATAAAATGATGTAAAAGTCCGGGTATTAGCTGGGCCGTGCTGGAAACGGGCGCATCTTCGCCGGTATGACTTCCCTTCCCCAACGCCCATGAATGCCGATCCCCTTCGCATCGGCGCGATCGGAGCGGGCGGCTTCGGCCTCTTCGCGCTCCAGCAGTTTCTCCAGGTCCCCGGCGTGCGCCTCGTCGCCATCGCCGGGACGCATCGCGAAGCGGCGCTCGCCATGGCCCGCCGCTTCGGGGTGGACGATGTCGTGGAAACCGATCTGCTGCTCGCCAACCCGGAGATCGATCTCGTTTACATCGCCACGCCTCCGTTCCTTCACTTCCCGCAGGCCCGCGCCGCGCTGCTCGCCGGCAAGCACGTGATCTGCGAAAAACCGCTCGCAATGACCGTCGCGCAAGCGGACGAATTGCTGGCGTTGGCCCGCGAGCGCGATCTCCTCTGCATCGCCAATCTCATGCAGCGCTACAATCCGCTCTACGATTCCGCCCGCCGCCTGGTCGAATCCGGCGTGCTCGGAGAATGCTTGCACGGCGGGTTCGAGAATTACGCCAGCGACGAAGGCCTGGGCGAAAATCATTGGTTCTGGGATCGCGAGAAAAGCGGCGGCATCTTCATCGAGCACGGCGTACATTTCTTCGATCTCTTCGAGGGCTGGCTCGGCAACGGCGAAGTCGTGGCCGCCCAACGCGTGCTGCGCCCCGGCTCCGGCATCGAGGAACAAGTGCAGTGCACCGTACGTTACGCCAGCGGTCCGCTGGTGAATTTCCACCACGGCTTCACCCAACCCTCGCGGCTCGACCGGCAGGAATTCCGCCTCCTTTTCGAACACGGAGAGCTGACGCTGGAGGAATGGGTGCCAGTCCGCGCGCGCATCCGCGCCGCCGTGAATGAAGAGCAAACGCGCACACTGATGGACCTCTTCCCCGGCTCACGTCTCGACGTTCTGAAAACCTACGGCGGCCGCGACCGGGCCGCCCGCGGCCGTTTCAAGGACATCGACATTTTCCAGAAAATCGACCTCCACCACGCCCTCGGCGATGACAAACAGGTCCGCTATTGCGAGCTTCTGCGCGACCTCTTCGCCGACCAACTCGCCTGGCTGCGCGACCGCACCCACGTGCGGAAAATCACCGAGCAAAACGGCCGCGATTCCCTCGCCATGGCCGAAACCGCCACCCGCCTCGCCGAAGTCAGCCCGTAGGCGCGCCAAAAGTAGCTGGGGACGTCCTATCGCAAGCTGCGCCTGGAACGTCCCGCTCCAACTCTTTCAAGCTGCGGTCCAATCATCCGCCAGCGCCTCCGCCTGCTTCAGCACCAGCGCGATCGCAGCCTCCTGCCCCTCCGGCGGATACTTATACTTCCTCAAAAGCTGCCGGATCAGAATCCGCATCTTCGCCCGCACGCTATCACGGAACTGCCAATCCACCGTCGTGCTGTTCCGCAGTTTTTCCGTCAGCTCACTCGCCAGTTTCTTCAAAGTCGAATCGCCCATGGAAAGCAACACCTCCGGCCGATCCGCCAACGCGTCGTAAAACGCCTCCTCGTCCGGATTCAGGCCCAGCGCTTCGTGGCGCTTCATCGCCTCCTGCATCTCCTTCGCCATCTCGATCATCTCCGCGATCACCTGCGAACTTTCGATCATCCGGTTGTGATACTTCCGCAGCGCTTCCAGCAGACGGTCGCTGTATTTCTTCTCCTGTACCAAGTTCGTCCGTGTTTGGGACCTGATCTTATCCATCAGCAGTCGCTCGAGCAATTCCACCGCCAGATTCTTCCGCTCCATCCGGCGCACGTCTTCGAGAAACTCATCGGATAGCAAACCGATGTTCGGCCGTTCCAATCCGGCCATCTTGAAAATGTCCTGCACGTCCTCCGCCTTCACCGCGTTGTCGAGGATCTGCTTCAGCGCGGAATGTTTCTGTTCCGCGCTCCGCTTCTTGTCCGTCATCCCGTGCTTGCGCAGCACTCCGGCAATGGCGGAGAAAAACGCCAGTTCCAGATGCAGCGTCTTCGCGCCGTCCAGCGTGGAGCAGAGCGAATACGCCACGTTCGCCGCGGCCATCGCATCGAGAAAACGCTTCTTCCCGTTCCGCTCGCCGTCTTTTTCCAGGCCGAGAATGTGGTTCGTCGCATCCGGCAGCAGCTTGAGCGCGTTCGTCTTGAACTGGCTGTAATCGAACCCGTGGAAAAGCCCGCGCAGCACGTCCACCTTTTCCAACAGCTTCTCCAACGCCTGCTCCGCCTTCAGCGTCAGCTCGCCCTTGCCCTTCGCCTGCGTGTAGGTGGCCAGCGCGTTCTTCAGCTCCGCCGCGATGCCGATGTAGTCCACCACCAGCCCGCCGTCCTTGCCTGCGAACACCCGGTTCACCCGCGCGATCGCCTGCATCAGGTTGTGGCCCGCCATCGGCTTGTCCACATACATCGTGTGGCAACACGGAGCGTCAAATCCCGTCAACCACATGTCCCGCACGATCACCAGCTTCAGCGGGTCCTTCGGATCCTTGAACCGCCGCTCCAGCCGCTTCTTCTGGCCCTTGCTGAAAACATGATCCTGAATCCCCGGCCGGTCCGATGCCGTGCCCGTCATCACGATCCGGATCGCGCCGTCCTCGTGGTTCCAGCCGATCTCCTTGCCATCCTTCATCAGCTTCGTGCCCGCCCACTCCGGACGCAACGCAACGATCTCATCGAAGAGACTCACGCAAATGTCCCGGCTCATCGCGACGATCATTGCCTTCCCTTCCAGCACGCTCGTCCGCGTCTCGTAGTGCTCCACCAGATCCTCGGCGATCTCCCGCACCCGTTCCTTCGCACCTACCAGCTTCGCCAATTCCGCCCACTTGCCCTTGGTGCTCTCGCGCGCCACCACGTCCTCCTCGTCCTCGATCACCTCCTCCACGTCCTTGTTCAGGCGGTCGATCTCCTCGCGGTTGATGTCCAGCTTCGCCAGGCGGCTTTCGTAATAGATCGGCACCGTCGCCTTGTCGTTCTTCGCGTCCTCGATGTCGTAGATGGAAACGTAGTCGCCGAAGGTCGCCTTGGTATTCGCGTCCTCCTTTTCGATGGGCGTTCCGGTGAAGCCGATGAACGACGCCTGCGGCAGCGCGTCCCGCATGTGCTTGGCGAATCCGAAGACGTAGTTCCCCGTCTTCTTGTTCAGCTTCGCCTTCATCCCGTATTGCGAGCGGTGCGCCTCGTCGGAAATCACCACCACGTTCGTCCGGTCGCACAGCGACGGATGCGCCGTTTCCCCGTCTTCGAGGGAAAACTTCTGAACCGTCGTGAAAATGATCCCGCCGGATTTCCGGGATGCCAGCATCTCACGGAGCTGCTCGCGGCTCTCCGCCTGCTCCGGCGTCTGCTTGAGCAAATCCTTCGCGCTGCAAAACTGTTGGAAAAGCTGGCCGTCCAGATCATTGCGATCCGTCACCACCACCAGTGTCGGGTTGTTCATCTCCGGCTGTTGCAGCAGCTTTCCGGCGTAGCAGCACATCGAGATGCTCTTGCCGCTGCCCTGCGTGTGCCAGAAAACGCCCGCCTTCTTCGATCCCGGCACCACTTCCTTGCCATAGGTCGCCCGGTCCTCCTTCAGTGTCACGCCATCCTCCGTCGCCGAGGCGATCAAGGTCACCCGCACCGCCTCCCGCACCCCGTGGAACTGGTGATAGCCCGCGATCTTCTTGATCAGGCCGTCCCCGTCCTGCTCGAAGAGGATGAAATACCGCACGTAGTCCAGAAACAGATCCGGCCGGAAAAACCCGCGCACCACCTTCTCCAGCTCGAATTCCACCTGCGGCTTGTCGTTCTCGTTCGAGATCGTCCGCCACGGCATGAACCACTCCTTGCTCGCCGTCAGCGATCCCACCCGCGCGTTCATTCCGTCGCTCACCACCAGCGCCTCGTTGAACACCAGCAAATCGGAAATCTCCGCCTGATAGGTCTGGAGTTGATCGAACGCTTTCCACACGTCCGCCTGCTGGTCCGCCGGATTCTTCAGCTCGATCAACCCCAGCGGCAGCCCGTTCACGAAACACACCAGATCCGGCCGCCGCGGCTTCTTCGTTCCCGTGATCGTGAACTGGTTCACCACCAGAAAATCATTCGCCTTTGCCCAGGTGAAATCCACCAACTGCGCGTAGTCCGCCTCCTTCTCCCCCTGCGCGTTGGTGAACTCCACCAGCACCCCGTCCATCAGATAGCGGTGGAACGCCCGGTTGTTCCACACCAGCGACGGATGCTCCGGCTTCGTCACCACATGCACCACCTCCTCCACCGCGGATTCCGGCAGCTTCGGGTTCAAGCGCCGCACCGCCTCCGCCAGGCGCCCCTTCAAGACCACCGCCCGGAAATCCTCCCGCTCCGCCGCCACGCCTTCCGGTGCGATCACCGCTCCATGGATGTGATTCCAGCCCGTGTCCTGGAACCACTGGATGGCGAGCTGTTCGAGTTGGTCT
>CAZVSA010000323.1:2783-4573 GCA_964629955.1 uncultured Luteolibacter sp. | reverse complement strand
CCGGCGTTGCCGCCGCGATTCCCGGAACACTTTTGGCGGAATGCCCGCGCCACGATGACGGGGCGACATGTCGCCCCGAATCCAAAGCGGTGTCATGCCACCGCACTCCAAGTTCCTCCCGATTCCACACCCGGCGCAGCGCTGGGGTTCCGGTGCTCAAAAGGAGCGTGGCTTTTCCGGGCTTGTGCAGGCATCGCAAAGCGGGTCTGCTCGAACCAATGAAAAGGCGGACAATCGGACGGCTCATGACCGGAGCCATCGGGGTGGCGACATTGCTGGGTTTTGCGGACGTTCTCCCGGCAGGCCCCGTGGTGGAAAACGCGGCTTCCGGCGATCTCGTCCGGCATCCGGTCATGCTGCTTCGTGGAACCGTCGAACCGGAAGCCGGAACGCTCGCGATCCAAAACGACAAAGGGCGGAGCTTCACGGGCTTGGTGGAGAAGGGAAAATTCAAGGCCCTGATCGAACTCAAGCCGGGCAAAAACGTCCTGGAGTTGAAAACGGAAAAATCGAAGTCCCCGTCGCTGCTGGAGTTGAACTTCCGGCCGATGAGCAACCGGCATTACGTCCGCCTGATCTGGCTGACTGACAAGGACGGCGACACCACCTTCGCCGTGCCGGACGACGAAACACCGCAGACCTACCGGGAGCGGATGCAAACCGCCGCCCTGTTGATGCAATCCTTCACCGCCGAGCGGATGCACGAACTCGGCTACGGCCGCCGCACGTTTCGTCTGGAAACCGGCTCCGATGGAAATCCCGTGGTGCACCTCGTGAAGGCTCCGGAAAAAGCGGCGCATTATTACGGGATCGAAGACACCCGCATGTGGGGCGAAATCCACCGCTTTCTCAATGAAACGATGCCCGATCCCCACGCGAAGAACATGGTGCTGATGGCCTACACCCGCAAAGACCCCGCCACCGGAAAAATGATGGGGCACACGGCATTGGGCGGAGGAAATCTCGGCCTGTTCGGCAGCGCGTCGATTTTCTCATGGCCGGAAAGCGTCTCCGGCTCCCAGGCCGCGTTCATGGACAACCGCAAGGTGGACGGGTCCAGGGTTCACGATGACAGCGTCGGCCGCGGGCTCCATTGGGCGCTCGCCTCCACCACCATGGGCGCGACTCTTCACGAAATGGGACACACCTTCGGCCTGCCTCATTGCAAGGATCCCCGCTGCATCATGACGCGCGGCTTCGACCGCTTCAACCGCTTCCTCACCCTGCACGACCCGTGGCAGGACGGCCGGGTGGAGGAGTTTCCCGCCGATCAGGAAGCATGGTTCGCCCCTGTCAGCGCCTCCTATCTCCGCTGGAGCCCGTGGTTTCAGCCGGACACCCCGCCCTCGGCGCGGTCCGCCCGCGTGGAGCTGGAGTGGGATGCGAAAAAGGAACAGCTCCGGCTCCGGGCCGGTGCGGGATTGCGTTGGGTCGGGTTCTACGAAGGTGGGGACATCCGCGGCTTCAAGGAATTCGTGGACGCCGCGCCGCGCAGAATGGACATGCCGCTTGCGGAAATCACCGCCGCCAACGATGGGATGAGACCCACACGGATCGTTGCCCTCGATGAAACCGGGCAAACCGGCTCGGTGGATATTCCCCCGCGGTAAGCACCGCCCGCCTCCCGCGTCCCCCCCTCCGGAAAGAGAAATGAAAATCCCATGATTTCCCGATTGACACCCCCGGGTCCGGTTTCTAGCTTCCCGTCCCTTCGCGCCCGGACCGGTGAGTTTCCGGGCCTGAAGGCATTCCCATCAGACACATGAAGACATTTTCCGCCAAGCCGCACG
>CAZVSA010000323.1:0-2773 GCA_964629955.1 uncultured Luteolibacter sp. | reverse complement strand
GACGGTTTCCTCCGGGGGAAACCGTCCGTTCCGGGAGGGAAAATTCCCGCCATTTCCCGGTTGACACCACGGCACCGGCTCCCTAGGTTGCCCGCCCCTCCGCGCAACCGCTTCCGCGGGCCGGTTCATTTTTTCCAAACACGCACATGAAGACGTTTTCCGCCAAGCCTCACGAAGTCGAGCGCAAGTGGTATGTGATCGACGCCAAAGGCAAGGTCCTCGGCCAGGTCGCCGTTGAGGCGGCACGCCTCCTCCGCGGCAAGCACAAACCCATTTTCACCTCCCATGTCGATACCGGTGATTTCGTAGTTGTGACCAACGCCGACCAGGTGGTTCTCACCGGTTCCAAGGAAACCGCCAAGATCTACACCCGCTTCTCCGGCTACGTCGGCGGGCAGAAGGTGGAGACCCCCGCAAAAGTCCGCGAGCGCCGCCCGGTCCTGCTCGTCGAGCGCGCCGTCTGGGGCATGCTTCCCAAGACCCGCCTCGGCCGCGCCCAGTTCGGCAAGCTGAAAGTCTACGCCGGCACCGAGCATCCGCACGAAGCCCAGCAGCCCATCGCCCACAACGTCCGTTAATTTCCAGATTTTCTTCCCATGTCCGCCACCACCACCCAAAGCGCCACCGGCCGCCGGAAAACCGCCGTCGCCCGCGTCTGGATGACCGAAGGCACCGGCCAGATCACCATCAACGGCCGCCACTTCGAGGAATATCTTCCCACCATCGAGCTTCAGAACAGCATTCTCGCTCCCTTCCAGGTCGCCTCGCTGACGAACAAGTTCGACCTCAACGTCATCGTCAAGGGCGGTGGAAAAAACGCACAGGCGATCGCCATCCGCCACGCGATCTCCCGCTCGCTCACGCAAGTGGACCCGGAAAACCGCAAGGTCATCAAGCCCCACGGCTTCCTCACCCGTGATCCCCGCATGAAGGAACGCAAAAAGCCCGGTCGTCCCGGTGCCCGCAAGCGCTTCCAGTTCTCCAAGCGTTGATCCACAGGGTTCAGCCCGTTTTCTCGAAATGCCGCATCCGTTTCCGGGTGCGGCATTTTTCTTTCCCCCAAGCTCCTTCTCTTCCTGCTTGGAATCGGAGAACCGGCCGGTTGAGACTCCGGCATGTTCCTCGGCCTCGATTCCTCCACCCAGTCCCTCACCGCCGTCGTCATCGATCCGGACGCGGGAAAAATCGCCTGCCAGCTCTCGGTGAACTTCGGCGCGGATCTCCCGCACTACGGAGCCCCGAACGGTTTCATTCCGGGCGGTAGGGAGGGGGAAGTGCATGCCAATCCGCTGATGTGGCTGGAAGCGCTGGAACTGCTTTTCACACGGCTGGCGGACAAGATCGACCTCAAGGCAATCCAACTGATCTCCGGTTCCGGCCAACAGCACGGCTCGGTCTATCTGGATTCCAGTTTCGACAAACGCCTGGCTTCCCTCGATCCGCTCCAATCGCTGGTTCCCCAAATTTCCCCCGCCCTCACCCGCCCCACCTCCCCGATCTGGATGGACACCTCCACCAGCGCGGAGTGCGTGGAAATCGCGGCGACTCTTGGCGGAAAACAGAAGGTCTGCGATCTCAGCGGCTCGGTTCCCGTCGAACGCTTCACCGGACCCCAGATCCGCCGTTTTTTCAAAACCGACGAAGCCGGATACCTCCGGACCGACCGGATCCACCTGGTGAGTTCGTTCCTCGCGTCCGTTCTCGCGGGCAAATCCGCCTCCATCGATTTCGGTGACGGCGCGGGGATGAATCTCCTCAACCTTTCCAACCTCGCCTGGGACGCGGAACTGGCGGAGGCAACCGCCCCCAACCTTCTTTCCAGGCTGCCATCGCCCGCACCGGCCACCACCATCCAGGGAAACATCTCCCCTTGGTTCCAGCACCGCTTCGGGTTTTCGGAAAATTGCCGGGTCGCTCTTTTCACCGGAGACAACCCCGCCTCTCTCGTCGGCATGGGCGCCACCTCTCCCGGCAACGTGGTGATCTCCCTCGGAACAAGCGACACCTTCTTCGCCGCCATGCCCGGCCCGGAAACCGATCCCAACGGCTACGGCCACGTGTTCGGAAACCCCGCGGGCGGCTTCATGTCCATCATCGTCTTCCGCAACGGCTCCCTCGCCCGCGAGGCGCTGCGCGACGAACTGGAAACCGATTGGTCCGCCTTCGATCACGAAGCCCTGTCAGCCACCACCGGTTCCGCGGGAACCAATCTGATGCTTCCCTTCTTCGGACCGGAAATCACCCCGCGCTTCGATTTTGAAAAACCCATCCGCAAAGGCGGTCCCGAATTTGAAGCCGGACAAAATCCCGGTCTCCAGATTCGCGCCCTGCTGGAAGGGCAATTCCTCAACATGCGCCTCCACTCGGAATGGATGGGAGTGGAAACGAAACGAATCCTCCTCACCGGCGGAGCGTCGAAAAACGATGGAATCGCCCGGCTCGTCGCGGATGTTTTCCAAGCCAGCGTGGAAAGGCTCGACGTCTCCAATTCCGCAGCCCTCGGTGCGGCACTCATCGCGGCAAGTGCCCACGGATGGGATCTCGCGACACTCCAGAAAACCTTCTGCAAAACCGAACCGGGATCGGCCATCCCGCCAAACACCGCCCTCGCCGCCCCCTACACCAACGCTCTCGACCGCTTCCGGGAGTTGGTGAAAGCAACGATCCGGACGTCTTGAAAGGGGACGTAGTGGCGATCACCGGTCGCCACCTCTTTTGTCTTCGGGGACCACACGCGCCCCCGCGTGTTCCGGAGTGCGCCCTCGCGCTCCGG
>CAZVSA010000322.1:0-4576 GCA_964629955.1 uncultured Luteolibacter sp. | reverse complement strand
CAGCGCTACATCACCCCCGAAGGCCACGTCCAGAACGAGGCGACATCGGCGTCTCCACCAACGGCCCCTACGAGATCGCCTACGGCTCCCTCGTCCCGAAAAAAGGCCAGGCCGACAACCTCCTCGTCCCCGTCTGCGTCTCCAGCAGCCACATCGCCTTCGGCTCCATCCGCATGGAGCCCGTCTTCATGATCCTCGCCCAATCCGCCGCCACCGCCGCCATCATCGCCATCGACGACGGGATCCCCGTGCAGGACGTTCCCTATCCGAAACTGCGCGAACGCCTCCTCGCCGACGGCCAGATCCTCGAAGCCCCCCACCTCGTCCAAGGAACTCTCCTTTCAAAACTCGAAGGCACCGTCGCCGATGACTCCATGGCGGAATTCACCGGCGAATGGGGGGAAGGCTCGGTCGGCAACTACGTCGGCACGTTCTACAGGCACGATCACGATGACCGGGACTCCGGAACCAAAACCGCGCGATTCACCGCCAAACTCCCGGAAGCCGGAAAATACGAAGTCCGCCTTTCCTACTCCCCCCACCCCAACCGTTCCACGAAAACGAAGGTGATCCTCTCCACCCGGAACGGAGAAGAAACCGTCACCATCAACCAGCGGACCACACCGTCGATCGACGGACTTTTCACCAGCCTCGGCACCTACGAATTCGGAGAAGAAGCGGTCGTCACCATCTCGAACGACGGCTCGGACGGCCACGTGATCGCCGACGCGATCCAGTGGCTGCCGGAGTAAGGAAAAAGGGGAGCGCGGGCAATGTGGTCCATCGAATTCCATTTGCATCCGGGCATTTTTGAGGTTGATAGTCCGTGCACGTGACCCTTCGACTTTTTTTCCCCGTCGCACCCCGGCTGTTTGCGCTTCTTCTGATGGGAGCCGCCCTGTCGGTCGCACACGCGGTGGAGCAAACGGCGGGGAGCGTTCCCGCGGAAAAAGCCGCGGAGAACCCTCCCGCAAAACCAGCTCCCGCTCCCCCCGCGGAGAAGAAGGATGCCGGGGATTCCAAAGCCGCGCCCGCTCCGGATTCCAAGACTCCGCCCGCTCCCATGGCGGACGACGAGGCCGGGGAGGAAGAGATCGTCATGGAGGACGAGGCCGCCGCCGAGGATGCGGATGCCGAAAGGGCCGCGGTGGCGCTGCCGGTGGCGGCGGACCCGGTTCAGGTTTTCGGGTGGCGCGAAAGAGTCCGGATCAATGGCATTGAGGAGCCGTTCCAGGCAAAACTCGATACGGGGGCGCTCACCAGTTCCATCCATGCCGAGGACAAGGAGCTTTTCGAGAGAGACGGCAGAAAATGGGTCCGTTTTTTCGTAACCGACACCCGCCAGGAAACCCCGGTCCGCACCCAGCTTGAAGCGCGGCTGGTCCGCGTCGCCCGCATCAAGGAGCCCGGCGGGGAATCCGTGACCCGCGAGGTGGTCCGCTTGAATTTCCAGATTGGCGACAGAACGCTCCGCAGCGAATTCACCCTCAACAACCGGGGCAACATGCTCGCTCCGGTTTTGATCGGGCGATCCGCGATCAAGGAACTCGGCTGGGTGGACTCCAGCCGCACCTATCTCGCCGACGAGAAGATTTTCCGCTGATGTTCCGCGGAAGCTTCCCTTCTATTTCCAGGCAATGAGCGCACGTTGGAAATTGGTTACAGCGGTCTTGTTGCTGATCGCTCTGGGAGCGGGGCTGGCTTTCTACAAGACACGCTGGCTGGGGGTGCCGATTTGGGAAGGCGCCCGCGCAAGCGAATGGCTGGTGGAGGCGCGGGTCTCGTTCATGGCCACCGGCAGGGAGGTGAATGCCCGCCTGTCACTGCCCACTTCCGCCGTCGAGCACCGGCGCGGGCAGGAAGCGGGCTCGCTTGGCTATCATTACCACGTCGAGCGCAACCTCGGGGACTACACCGCGGTGTGGGCATCGGAGCAGCGCGAGAACAGCCAGGCGCTTTACTACCGCGTTCGTTTCCCCGATGGCACGGCCAGCGGCGGAGAGCCCGTCCCCGCGGAGAAACCTCCCGGAGACCCGATGGGGCCGGGTCTGGGTGGCTCGCTGCATGAGGCGGCCTCCTCCATCATCAACCGCATGATGGCGGTTTCCTCGGATCCGGACGCGCTCTTTGTGTCCATTTTCCAACAGATCCACGCGGAGGAGCTTTCGCAGGAATTCGTTTTTCTCAAACGGCACTACGAAAACGAATTCAAGAGCGAGGCGGCGATGGAGATGGGCTTCGACCTGCTGGAGATGGGCGGAGTCCCGGCCCGCATTGCCTACGGCGTCCGCCTGAATGTGGACATCGGCGTCCAGTCGCCCGTGCCGCTGGTGGAATACCATGACGGCGCCTTCTGGAAAGTGCGCGATCCGCTCGATCCCGCGACGGTTCTCGATGGGAGGGAAATCTATGTCTGGCACCGTGGCGGCGGCCCTTTGCTGGACGTCACCGGCGGGGAAAACTCACGGGTGGGTTTCACGGTTCTGAGAGACCGGATTCCGCTCGCCCAGCTCACCGACCTGCGGGACTCCCCGTTTCTCGTTTCCACCATCCTCGGACTGCCGGCCTCCGAGCGGGCGGTCTTCCGCTACATCGTCCTCATCCCGATCGGGGCTTTCGTGGTGGTCGTGATGAGAAACATCGTGGGGGTGCCCACATTGGGAACGTTCATGCCCGTGCTGCTCGCGCTGGCCTTGCTGGAGATTCCGCTGCTCAGCGGGCTCATCATGTTCCTGCTGCTGGTGGCGGCCGGATTGTGGTTCCGTTTCCTGCTTTCCAGGCTGAACCTGCTGGTGGTGCCGAGGGTGGCCGCATGCGTGGTGATTGTCACGCTGCTGATGATGCTGATGAGCGTGGTCAGCTACCGGCTCGGGATGGACGGGGTGGTGCAGATCACGCTTTTCCCGATGATCATCCTCGCCTGGACCATCGAGCGGATGTCCCTGATCTGGGAGGAGGAGGGAAAACGCAGCGCCTTGGTGCAGGTTTCCGGTTCCGTCGCGGTCGCCGTGATGGCCTATCTGCTCATGAGGGTGAGCCAGGTTCAATATTGGGCGTTTTACTTCCCGGAACTGCTGCTGGTGCTGCTTGCGGGCATTCTCCTGATCGGGCGCTACACGGGATACCGTTTCTCCGAACTGATCCGTTTCCGGAACTTCTCCAATGTCTGAGGAAGCGTCATTGGTGAAAAGGCGCTGGTGGCATCGCTGGATGCGCACCCCCGGTGAATTGCGGAAGCTCGGGGTGGCGGGCATCAACATGAGAAACGCCACCTACATGCTGCCCAACAACCCCAGGCGTCTCTACGATCTGGTGGACAACAAGCTGCGCACCAAATCGCTCGCGGAGGCGGAAGGTCTTTCCGTTCCCGAGACCTATGCCGTTTTCCGATCCCCCCACGACACCGCCAAACTGGAAAAATCCCTCGCGGACCGCACTTCCTTTGTCATCAAGCCCGCGCGCGGTTCCGGCGGAAAGGGAATCCTCGTGATCGACGGAAAAGCCGGAAAGGATTTCATCAAGCCGAGCGGAGCGAGGTTGCGCCCCGAAGACATCAAGTCCCACGTTTCCAACATCCTCGCCGGGCTCTTCAGCCTGGGAGGCACGAGGGATTGCGCGTTGGTCGAATACCGGGTGAAACCCTCCAAAATTCTAACAGACATCAGCTTCCAGGGCGCTCCGGACATCCGGATCGTGATGCTGCACGGATACCCCGTGATGGCGATGTTGCGGGCCGCGACCCGCGAATCGGACGGCCGGGCGAACCTGCATCAGGGCGCGCTCGGGATCGGGATCGATCTCTCCACCGGGCGGACGGTGAGAGCGGTCCACCATGGCCGTGCCGTTTCCCACCACCCGGATCTGCACATCCCGCTCCTCGGCATGCAGCTTCCGGGATGGGACCGGATGCTCGAAATCGCCGTCACCTGCCAGGAAATGACCGGCCTCGGCTATCTGGGCGTGGACCTCATGATCGATGAAACGCTCGGTCCGCTCATGATCGAAGTGAACGCAAGGCCGGGACTCGCGATCCAAATGGCAAACGGCGAGGGCCTTCTCCGCCGGTTGGAACCGGTTGTGAAACAGCACCGGATGCACCCCGGCGCGGACTGGCTGGAGAAAATCGCATTTTCCCAGGAGCACTTCGCGTCCCCTCTGCGGTAGGGACGTCCTTTGGCACCTCATCAAACAGGCTGTCAGCCACCCCGGCTTTCCCAGCGCGTTCTCAACTCGTTGATGCACTCGCCCAGCAATTGCTCGTCCATTTCGTGAACATCCGTCCCCTCCCCCGGCTCGCGCAGCAGGAGAACCGTCAGTTCCCCGCCCAGATGCTCTCGGAATTCATCCAACCCGTCGAAAACACGCCTCCGCCCGCCCTCGTCCAGCCAGTCCAGCGCGGGGTGATAGGATGACAATCGCAATGCGTCCAGCACCCGGAGCACCCGGTTTGCCCCGGCGAAATCCAGCAAACCGGAACGCGAGGAATACAACGTGTCCAGCGCCAGCCCCACCGCCACCGCCGGACCGTGCGGAAGAGTGTAGTCCGTGAGCGCCTCCAGCTTGTGCGCGGCCCAGT
>CAZVSA010000321.1:0-4586 GCA_964629955.1 uncultured Luteolibacter sp. | reverse complement strand
GGGATGGACCGCCGGGCCGTCCCACTTTTTCCCGATAGGTATGGCATCCATCCCGACCCTTTCGCTTTCTCCGCCGATGGAAGCCCCACCCGCTGCGGAGAGAGAGTCACGGCGCGCCCGGCGGTCTCGCCCTACCTGCCGGTATCATTCCCGGAACACTTTTGGCGGAATGTCCGCGTCACGTGGGCCGGGCATTCCGCAGACCTTTCGAGATATACCCGTCTTTCCTGATCCCTGTTCATGTTAGAGACGGCAATGGAGATGCCTTGAACAGGTTTGCTTTATGGCTCGAACAAGCGGCAGACCGTTCCCTCGCAAACCGTTACGGCCGGTCCGGGCACCAGCGTATGGACAGCTCTGGGAAGAAAGGATTTTCCCAGTTTTTCCAATGTTTCCCCGGTGGCATCCGGAGGGATCTGGAATTTCATCACTCCGCGTTCATGAAGATCCAGCGCGGACAGCAGCAGCGGAGCGGCGTAGGAGTGGGTTTCGAGAATGCGCGAACCCGCACGCAGCAGGGCTTCCGCGCGCTTCGCGTGGCCGGGGGAGTCCAGAAGCGTTGCGAGTTTCAGCAGGTTTTCCGCCGCCATGTGGTTTGGCGATGGTTCCGCACCATCGTAGTCTTCCCGGATCGTCATCAGTTCCCCGCCCGAGATATGTGGACGCATGACATATCCCGATTGCCCGGCGTCCCAGAATTCCGAATCGAGCGCTTGTTGAAGTTCCTCCACCCATTCGAGCCAGCGGCTGTCTTCGGAAATTCCGTGCAGCTCGATCAGGCCGCAGATGAGAAAGGAGTAGTCCGCGGGAAACGCGGGAACGTCTCCCCGGTGCCGCCGGAAACTGCGATATAAGATGCCGCCATTCCACAGGTTGCGTTGCAGGAACTCCGCTGCGGAACGTGCGGCGTCCGCGAGATCGCGGCGACCGGTGATTCTCGCTCCGCGGGCGAGGGCGGCGATCGCGAGGCCGTTCCACGCGGTGACGATTTTATCGTCGCGGTGAGGCATCGGGCGTTTCGCTCGTGATTCTAACAGAACGCTCCGGGCGCTGGCGAGGAGGGTTTGGATTTCCTCCGTGGATGTGTTGAACATGGATGCCAGTGCTTCGCCGGTCATGGCGCGAAACAGGGTGTTCGTTCCCTGCAATTCGCCGTGAGGATCGCTTTCCGGCCGGGCGTTTCCCTCCGCTTCCACTCCGTACGCCGCGCAGAAGACGGCGGCGTCCCGCGGGGGGAGGAGTTTCGAGATTTCCTCCGCATCCCATGTCCAATAGGCGCCTTCCCGTTTCTCCTCGGAACCGGCGGATGGCAGGCTGTCCGCGTCCTCCGCCGCGTGGAAGGCTCCGTTTTCGTCCCGCAGATCCGCCATGAGGTAGCGGAAAATGCCGGAGGCCGCTTCAAGGAAATCATCGTTGCCGGAGATTTGCCATGCATCGAGATATGCCATGGCAAGTTGGGCCTGATCGTAGAGCATTTTCTCGTAATGCGGGATATGCCAATAGCGGTCGACGGAATAGCGGTGGAATCCTCCGGCCAGATGATCGTGCATGCCGCCGGCGGCCATGCCGCGGAGCGTCCGTTCGCACATCGCGCGGGCCGCGCCGCCTTCCTCGCTCTCCATGCCGAATCTTTCGGCGAGTTGCATTAAGGTGCGGAGCACCGTGGGGCGTGGAAACTTCGGGGCCGCTCCGAAGCCACCCCATTCGTTGTCGAACAGCGATTCGCAGCGATCGATGAAATCGCCGAATGCCTTCGGCCCGGGAAGCCCGCGCAGATTGGCGTCGAGCCGGGATTCCTTCCGGAGATGGTCCATCACCTTCGTCGCGTTTTCCTTCAGTCTTGCGCGGTCGTCCCGCCAGAGCCGTCCCAGCTCGTGGCAGATGCGGGTGAAGCCCGCGCGGCCGTGGCGATCCTCCGGGGGAAAATAGGTTCCTCCGACGACAGGTTTTCCTTCGGGAGTGAGCCAGACGCTCATCGGCCAGCCGCCCTGCCCGGTGGTGGCCTGGACGAATGCCATGTAAACGGCGTCGATGTCCGGGCGTTCCTCGCGGTCCACCTTCACGTTGACGAAGTGGTGGTTCATCACACGGGCCACGGCTTCGTTCTCGACGCTTTCCCGCTCCATCACATGGCACCAATGGCAGGTGGAGTAGCCGATGGAGAGGAAGACCAGCTTGTTCTCATCCCGCGCTTTTGCGAACGCGGCGTCTCCCCAAGGTTGCCAGTCCACGGGGTTGTGCGCGTGCTGCAACAGGTAGGGGGAGGTCTGGTCGATCAGCGCGTTGGGCATGGCGGAGGGTAGGGGAGGTTTCCTCCTCCCGCCAGCATCAGAAAGAAAAGCGGTCCCATGTTTCCCAAAAACGGGCGGTTTGCGCGGGATCGGGGGTCACTTCCAGCAACAGGGTTTTTTCGCCGGTTTCCAACCGATCGAAGTCGTCGATGGTGCGGACCACGAGGTGATTCATGCCCCATAGTTTGGCGAAACCGGAAAAGTCCGCCGGGTGGCCGTTGGTCATCCATTCCGCGGCTTTGGGATGCATGGATCGCAGGCGTGGCACGCGCTGGAAAATTTTTCCGCCGTTGTTATGGATCACCGCCAGCACGCGGTCCCGGCATTGGATCTGATCCAGTACAAACGGACCCGCCAGATCGTACAACGTGGTCAGATCCCCCGTGACCGCCCATGTGCCGGGCGTGTCCGCCGACCACCCGAGCCAGGTGGAGAGCTGGCCGTCGATGCCATTGGCACCGCGGTTTGCCTGAATGGAGGGGATCGGGCGTTCCCACTGGGCGAAGAGATTCCATTCCCGGATCGGGAGGCTGTTGCCGAGGAACACCCCGCCGCCGATGGAGGCGTAGGTGGAAAGCGTCCGGATCATGGATGGCTCGCTGTCGGGAAAACGCTCTAACAACTCCTCGATCCGGTCCGCCCGGCGCGAGGCATCCGGGAGGTAATCGAGCGCGTCGCCGACTTCCCCGATGATGCCCAGAGCGGGCAGGGCTCTTTCCAGGGGGGCTTTCGTCACTTCGGATGGACGGGCCAATCCGGGCAGCCCGGTCCGGCAGACGGACCACACGGAGATGTCCGGCAGGTTTTCCAGATCGCGCCAGAACCTTCCGCCGGGCACTCCGCCGAGGCGGAGGACTTTTCCGGGAGGTTGCGCGGCGAGAGTTCTGTCGCCATCGGGGATTGCGAGGGGCTGGAGAGCTTCGCGCAGGCCGCTTGCCGCTTCCGCGATCAAGGGCGCGCCGAGATCCTGGCAGAAATGAAACACCTCCTCGCGTTCCTGCGGTTCCAGCCCGCCGATCATCACGACGAGTCCCCTGAAATTTCCTTCCCTCAGCCAGCGGGCGAGGGGAGCCACGTCCAGGCGGCCTTTCTCTAGCAGAAACCCGCCGGGTTCTTCCGGGAAATCGCAAGGCCCCGGCTCGAATTCCTCCTCCAGCTCCACGTTGAGATGAAGCGGTCCCGCGCCGTTCCAGCCGGATGGATCTCCTTCGGAGGCGTACGGGCCGAAAATCCCGGGCTGGATGATGGATTGCGGGGCTCCGGTCCCGCGATGGAGGGCCGGGCGATCCGCCGTGATCGCGACCAGCGGGCGCGCCTGATAGAACGCCTCGATCACCGGGGGAAGAAGTTCCGCCGCAGCCGTTCCGCTGGTGGTGACGACGGCGCAAGGGCGTCCGGTGGCCATGGTTCTTCCCAGCGCGAAAAATCCCGCCGAGCGTTCCTCGAAATGCGACCACACGCGGACGAGGCCTGCTTCTCCGGCTCGGGCGAGAATCTCTAACAGAACGGCATTCCGCGCACCGCCGCAGACGACGTATTCGGTGATGCCCGCGTGCAGGCAGCGATTCACCAAGTCCACCGTCCGCGGCCAGTTTTCCACTTTGGCGGCGGGGATCAGAGGTTTTTGTCCGTCACCGCACCTTCGCTGGCGCTTGTGGCGAGTTTCGCGAATTTGGCGAGCACGCCGTAGCGGTAGCGCGGCTCGGGCCGGACCCAGGCCGCTTTCCGGGCGGCGAATTGCTCGTCCGTTAGATCGACGTCGATTCGGTTGTTTTCCGCATCGATGGTGATGGTGTCGCCATCTTCCAGCAGGCCGATGGGTCCGCCTTCCTGCGCTTCCGGAGTGATGTGCCCCACGACGAAACCGTGGCTGCCGCCGGAGAAACGTCCGTCCGTAATCAATGCGACCGTTTTGCCGAGGCCGCGGCCCATGACAGCGCTGGTGGGTCCGAGCATTTCCCGCATGCCGGGGCCGCCCTTGGGGCCTTCGCGGCGGATCACGATCACGTCGCCGTCCTTGATGGAGCCGGAGAGGATAGCCTGCATGGCCAGTTCCTCGGAATCGAACACGCGCGCCTTGCCGGTGAAGGCATTGCCTTCCTTGCCGGAAATTTTCGCCACCGCGCCGCCGGGGGCGAGGTTTCCGTAGAGGATGCGGAGGTGGCTGTCCTTTTTGAGCGGGTTGGAGAGCGGGCGGATGATCTGCTGGTCCTCGGGGTAGTGGAGCGGGGAGTTGGCGAGGTTTTCCGCCATCGTTTTGCCGGTGACGGTGAGGCAGTCGCCGTGGAGCAGGCC
>CAZVSA010000320.1:0-4607 GCA_964629955.1 uncultured Luteolibacter sp. | reverse complement strand
CGCGGCAAAGCTGAAAATCCCGGCTGACGGAGGAAATGTGGCGCACGAGCTTGCAGGCTGGTCCGACGACGAGATCCGCGCGGCATTGGCGGAGAGCATGCGGAAGTCGGAATGGTTGTTGGAGGGAAGTCCCACGATCTTCGCCAGCCGGGAGATTTTCAAAGTGTGGATGGAAAGGGATTTCGATGCCGCGCTCGATTGGTTCCGCTCGCTCGATCAGGGTTTCAGGCAGCAAACGCTGGCGGAGATGTTCATCCGGGATTGGCCCGCGGAGCGTGGCGCGGAAGGCTTGGCACTCGTCAGGGAGCATCCGGAAATGTTCGAGTCATACAGAAAGCTTTCGATCGTTGCCCGGGGTATCGAGGCGGAAGCCGCTCGCGGGCCGCATGCGCTGGCCGGGCTGTTAGGCGTGTTGGAATCGGAGGGCCTTCTCTACAAAGATGGATTTTTCGTGCAACTGACGATGCCGGAAAACTTCGACTACGCCACCCTGGCGGATACGGATTCGTTCCGGGGAATCGCGGGCACGGCGGAATGGCGGACGATTCTCAAGTCATGGATGGGAGATGACCGGGAGCAGGCATTGGAATGGTTGATGGAAAACCAGGGAGGTGCGGCGGTGGTGCAAATCGACTCTCCCGTGCCGGGAGAGAGCGAGGATCACTACAAATGGCTGGGTGGAAAATTGGAAAACTGGCCGGAGGAGGAAAGAGCGGCGTATTTCGAGGCGGGAGCCAATAGGTGGCGCTATATATTCGGGGAGGTTCCACGGGTTTTGTCTGCTTTGGTGGAGGGAGTGTCCGATCCCGTGATCGCGGACGAAGTGCGTGCCGTGGCCATCCAAGGGATTTTCATGGGACAAACCGCAGCCGTGCTGCCGGTTCTGGAAGCCATGGACCCGGGGATGAGGATCGATTTCCTTCTCGAAGCCTCGCCGCTGATGCCTTCGCATGACACACGGAAGCTGGACACGGCGAACGAGACGGCGCTGCGGGCGAAACTGGCGGAATGGCAGGCGGATGCCGGGGAAATCGAAACGATCATCGGTAGATTCAAACAATGAAACAGGGAATCACATGGATCTTGTGCGGCATCGTGGGAGGTGCCGCAGGGTTCCTGCTGACGGCGGGACCGCACACGGATGGGGGCGGGGAGGCGGCACCGGAAAATCAGCGGGACCGCGCGGCTTCTCCTGCCGTTGGACGGTCGGGAGTTTCCACGTCCGCCGCCCCGGAGGAGAGAAATTTCGCTCGCTTGCTGGAACTGCGGAAACGCGAAACGGAAGAGGTACGGACGATCCGCGCGGAGATCGGGCGCATGGACACCGGCGCTCTGCCGGGTTTGTTTGAGGAGCTGCTGCACGCCATGGAGGAGAGCCCCTCGCCGGGGATGATTCATGTGTTGGGCTTGGTATCGGAGGAGCTTTTCCGAAGGCAAGGGGAGCAGGCGATCGAATGGGCAGCGGAGCTGGAAGGCGGTCTCCGCCAGCGCGCGCTGGAGGCGATGCTTGTTGCGTCCGCAAAGGAATCCACCGAGGTGACGGCCCGGTGGTTCGAACGGCTGCGGAAAGAATCCTACGGGAACCAATGGGGCCACCGGATTGTGGCTGCGGCGTTGCGTGCCGCCGGAGAACGGAGCGCCGAGGACTTGATCGAGGCGATCAAGGCATATCCGATGACTTCGGATCTGTTTTTCATCCCGCATTATGCGGAGGGGTTCGATTTCGCGAAGATGATGGCCAATGTGCCTTTCGGGCATGGAGCGAGGGAAGCCTTCCGCTACTGGGCGGCGAAGGACAAGGAAGCCGCGTGGGCGGCGATGAAATCGCAGTGGGAGCAGGGAAACAAGGATTTCACCCTCGGCTTGGGCCCCATGCTGGGAGGTGTGGTGGCTGGCGAGGGGACGGACGCGGCGCTTGCCTGGCTGGCTCCCAGGCTGGATGAAATCCCGCCGGAACTCCGGCGTGACATCATGGGAAATATCATCCGCCAGAACAGCTTGCTGCCGGAGGAATACGCGGATCTGGTCCGCGCGCTGCCGACGAAGGAGGATCGGCTTCACTTCGCCACGAGCACCTTCGCCGCTTTCGGCAACATCAATGAGGTTCACGCCGTGCTGGGGGCGATGGACCGGCCGGAACAGGTGGAAGCAATCCTCGAAGGGGCGAGGGGATACGGGGATTTCTACCAGAGCGTGAAGAATGATGTGAGGGATGAAAGGGCGGGGGAAATCGCCGATTACTTCGACAGGATCATCGCCGCCCACTCGCTGGGAGACGAGGACCGGGCGAGAGCGCTGGAGGCTCTGGGCCGTTGATCGTGCCGACGCTCCGTTTCCTTGCCATCGCGCCCGCGGGTGCCAGACTGGGGCTTGTGCGATTGCTTTCCGTTCTCCTGCTATCCGGTCCGTTGATGGCCGCGGAAAATCCGCGCGTCGAGTTCGCGCTCGGGGTGTTGGAGGCGCAGCGCGGGAAACCGGAGGTGGCGGAAGCACGGTTTGAAAATGCGCGCTCGCTCGATCCTTCCGCCCTGCCGGTGGTGGAAAAATCCGTGTCCTTCAAACTCGCGTCCGGCGATCGCCAGGGCGCGGTGAAATTGTTCCGCGATCTGGCGGCGGAGTCTCCGGACCGGATGGACGTGCAGCTCGCATACGTCGATCTGCTGGAGCGGGAGGGCAGGGGCGACGCGCTTGCGCGAAAGCTCGCCGTGGAGACTTTGGAAAAGATTCTGGCGAAGCATCCGGGCGAGGTTCAGGTGATTTCCCGCCTGCTGAACATTTTCCGCGAAGCGGGCGACAGGGAACGCGCGGTGGAATGGATGGAGAAGCTGCCGGAACAGGACGCGGCGGCGGCGATGATCTATCAGTCGCTGGCGCAGGCGATGTTCCGCGCGGAGGACGGCGAGGCCCGCGGCAAGGTGGATTCGCGATTCATGAAAGCTCTGGAGGCCGATCCGAAAGACCAGAAGCTCGCGCGGGCGGCCTCCGATCATTTCCGCAGGACGGGAAAGCCGGATCAGGCGATCCTCGTGCTTGCCGCCCATGTGGAGGCCGCGCCCTGGTCGCTGGACCTGAGAACCCGTCTCGGAGTGCTGATGTTTTCCGCCGGGCGCGATGCGGAGGGCGAGGCGATTTTGCAGGAAGTGGTGAGGATTCATCCCGGAGCCGGGCTGGCGCTGCAATCGCTTGCGAAGTTCCACCGCATGAACGGGAATGAGGAGCAGGCCCGGATTTACAGTGCGGACTTGCTCAAAATCCGGGGGGGGTCGGCCCGCGAGTTCGTGCAGCTTGCGGACGAGTTTCTGGCCGCGGATGATTTCCGGTCCGCGCGGCTGCTTTTGGAGAAAGCGGTGTTCGATCATCCGGATCACGCCGCGCTTGCGATGAAGCTGGCCGTGGCCACCCGCCGCGATCCGGAAACCAGCGGCGGGGCGGCGCGCCTTTTCCGCGAAGCGGAAGCGGTGATGGACCCGGACAACATGGATGCGGATTTCCTGCTGGAATCCGCCGATGTGCTGGCGGAAGACGGCGATGGCAAGGCCGCGGAGGAACGCCTGCGCAATGCCATCCGATCCTTTCCGCCCGGGAGGGAAAAAGAAACCGCGTCCGCGATGCGCCGCTTGGCGGGCTTGTGGGAGAAGGAAGGCCGCAATGCCGAGGCCGCGAGATCCCTGCGGCAACGCGCGGATGCCCTGGACCGGGAATGAGACAATCCGCTTGCACAAGCAGGGCCGCGCCACTAACTCCCCGTCATGTCTCTGGAGACCACATTGATCCTGTTCAAGCCCGATGCCGTGAAGAAACAACTCACCGGCACGGTTCTTTCCCGGTTCGAAGCGGAGGGGTTCACCATCCTCGGCATCAAAATGCTGGCCCTCAGCGATGAAATCCTCGCGGAGCATTATTCGCACATCGCCGACAAGCCGTTCTTCCCATCCGTCCGCGGATTCATGCAGGAGGCCCCGGTGATCGCTCTGGCTCTGGAAGGGGAAAACGCGATCTCTCGGGTGCGCGAGCTTCTCGGCCCCACCGATTCCACGCAAGCCGCCCCGGGAACGATCCGCGGCGATTACGGCTTCAAGGACTCCGATGCGAAGATGCGGAACGTGTGCCACGCGTCCGATTCCGTGGAAGCCGCGGAAGCGGAGCTGAAGCGCTTCTTCCACGAAGGCGAGATCTTCCGCTACTAATCCGGGGAGCACACGCGCCGTGGTGGCGATCATTGGTCGCCACTTTTTTGGATTTGGGGACCACACGCGCCCTCGCGTGTTCCGGAGTGCGCCCTCGCGCTCCGGGGGCTGGTATGGCCAAACCGTTCCGCATCCGGGAAACTTCCCGCCATGTCCGCCAGGTTTCTGGCGGGGGCGTCGGAAACAGCACGCGATGGCGCGTGCGGTCCCCCGGGTTGATGTGGGCGGGACGCCAAAAGTGTTCCGGGAATGATTCCGGCAGGTAGGGTGTGACCGCCGGGCGCGCCGTGACTCTCTCTCCGCAGCGGGTGGGGCTTCCATCGGCGGGGAAGCGGGAATGATTGGGGCGTGATTCATACCATTCGGGGAAAAAGTGGGACGGCCCGGCGGTCCATCCCTACCAGCCAACCCGCCTCCGGC
>CAZVSA010000319.1:0-4615 GCA_964629955.1 uncultured Luteolibacter sp. | reverse complement strand
GTAGCTCAGTGGTAGAGCAGAGGACTCATAAGCCTTTGGTCGGCGGTTCAAATCCGCCCTCTGCTACCAGGTTGGTTTTCAATGGAAAGAGAGGGAATTGGTGGGGCTTTCGGGACGGGGAACGCATGGTTTGCGAAAGAATCACCCAAATGGGGTGATGAATTTCCGGCGGGCCGGACGTAATGTCGGGCAAACAACGGATGGCTGACAAACTCACAATCCCCGGAATGATTTTATTTTCGCTCGCCGGCTGCCTGACCGCCGCCGAGCCGGTGGAGTTCAACCGCGATATCCGGCCGGTCCTCACCAAGCACTGCACCGCCTGCCATGGGGGCGTGAAGGAAGCCGGTGGAATTTCTTTCATCTACCGGGAGAAAGCGCTCGCTGCCGGAGAATCCGGACGCGCCGCCATCGTGCCGGGGAAGCCGGAAGAATCCGAAATGGTCCGCCGGATCAAAAGCAGCGATCCCGATGAGGTGATGCCCCAGCCGAAACACGGCCCGCCGCTGGCACCGGATGAAGTGGCGCTCATCGAACGCTGGATCTCGCTGGGCGGAAAATGGGAGGAGCACTGGTCCTTCGTTCCGCCGGAAGACCACAAGCCCCCCTCCGTTTCGGAACCGTCATGGCCCGCCACCGGAATCGATCATTTCATCCTCGCGAGGCTCGACAGGGAAGTGCTCAGCCCCGCACCCGAAGCCCCCGCCGCCGAATGGCTGCGCCGGGTGACTCTCGACCTCACCGGCCTGCCGCCATCCCCCGAAGAACTTGCGGCCTTTGAAAAATCCGGGGACCCGGCCGCCGCCCGGGAACAGGTGGCGGACCGCCTGCTGGCCTCACCCCATTTCGGCGAACGCTGGGCCGCCATGTGGCTGGACCTCGCCCGTTACTCGGATACCTACGGCTTTGAAAAAGACCCGCACCGGGATATCTGGCCCTACCGCGATTGGGTGATCCGCGCCTTCAACGAGGACATGCCATACGATCGTTTCACGGTCGAACAACTCGCCGGCGATCTTCTGCCTGACGCCACCGCCGCCCAGCGGCTGGCCACGGCCTTTCACCGGAACACGCAAACCAACACCGAAGGAGGAACCGACGACGAAGAATTCCGCGTGGCCGCCGTGATCGATCGCGTCAGCACCACATGGACCACGTGGCAAGCCACCACCTTCGGATGCGTCCAGTGCCACGACCATCCCTACGACCCGATCCGGCACGACGAGTTCTATCAATTCACCGCCTTCTTCAACAACACGGAGGACACGGACCTCGACGACGATTTCCCCCGCATGCGCTGGGCGGACGATCCGGAAAAGCGCGAGGAAGCCAGCACGTTGGAAACACGGATTCTCACCCTCCGGAACGCGCTCAATGACAAGGGCCGCGCTCTGGCTTTGTCCACGGACGATTGGTCGGCCTTCGCGCCGGACGCCTTCGAGCCGAGCCATGGCACGTTGTCCGTCAGCGGCGATGGCACGATCCGCGGCGATGGCACGCTGCCAATCGGAAACACGCACAAAATTTCCGGCCCGGCCCGGGATTTCACCGCATTGAAAATCCGGATCTTCCCGGAAAACGACGATCCCGCATCCTGGCCCGAACGCGGCTCCGTAATCTCGCGGTTCGAGGCCGCGCTCGTCCAGCCGGACGGAACACGCGAGGAGATCTCCTTCCGTGAAATCGTGGCCGATCATCTGGCAGGCCCTTTGGAGCCCACGCCATCGGGAAACTTTGGTTCCTATCCAAAGTTGCACGGCCCGCGCTGGTTTGTGCTCGTTCCCGGGCAACCTATCGCTGTCACCCCGGATGTGCGTTTGGAAATCGCCATGCACCAAAAACACAGCACCGCAGGCGATCAGGCGACACCCTTGCGGCGGTTCGCCATCGAGCTGACAAACGCCGGAAGCTGGAGCGATCACGCGCGGGACGAACCGTTCGCAAACACCCGCGCCGAACTGCAACACGCCAAACACGCCCTTTCCGAAATCCCCGGCCTTCAGGTGCCGGTCATGCTCGAACGCCCGGCAACCGGGTTGCGCGAAACCCGCGTCTTCGCTCGCGGCAACCGGCTTTCCAAAGAACACGCGGTGGAGTCGGGCGTGCCCTCCCTGCTCGCATCCGGTGCCACACCCGGCGTGAGCGACCGCCTCGCCATGGCCCGCTGGCTGGTCGATGGAAAAAACCCGCTCACCGCCCGCGTGATGGCAAACCGTCTCTGGGGCGAGCTGTTCGGCATCGGCCTGGTCGAAACCATGGAAGACTTCGGCACCTCCGGCACGCCACCCAGCCACCCGGAGCTGCTCGACCATCTGGCGCTTCGTTTTCAAAACACACACCGCTGGTCTGTCAAAGCCATGCTGCGCGAGATCGTCCTCTCCTCCACCTATCGCCAGACGCATCGCGCGGATGCCGCTCTCATCGCCCGCGATCCCAACAACCGGTTGCTTGCCCGTGGCCCCCGCAACCGGTTGAGCGCGGAAATGATCCGGGACCAGGCGCTGGCCGCCGCCGACCTGCTCGTGCTCCGGCTTCACGGACCTCCCGTTTTCCCCCCGCAACCGGAAGGCGTGTGGAACAGCGTTTACAGCGGAGCGAAATGGACCGAATCCGAAGGCCCGGACCGCTACCGCCGCGGCATCTACACCTACTCGAAACGCACCAGCGGCTTTCCCGGTTTCCTCACCTTCGACGCACCCAGCCGGGACATTTGCAGCGCCCGCCGCCTTCCCAGCAACACACCGTTGCAGGCGCTCGTCACCATGAACGACCCCGCGCACATCGAGGCCGCCCGGGCGCTGGCAAAACGCATGGCCGCGCACTCGCCGGATCCGCGCGAGCAGCTCGCCCACGGATTGCTGCTCACCGCCCAGCGCCACGCCACGCCCGGGTGGATCGACACCCTTTCCTCCCTGCTCGCGGAAGCTGCGGCGGCTTACCAATCAAAACCCGAGGAGACGGCGAAACTGGCTTCCACACCGGAAGAAGCCGCACTCGTCCTCACCGCCAACACGCTGCTCAATCTGGACGCAGCCCTCACCAAATAGCCGCCATGCATCAGGAACTCGAATACGCCCGGCTCCAGCATCTCACCCGCCGCCATTTTCTCTCGAAATGCACCACCGGCCTTGGAGCCATGTGGCTGTCCACGCTCACCGGCCGCGTGTGGGGCGCTTCCGGCGGTGATCCGCTCAAAGACCCCGCCAACCCGCTGGCAGCCACCTTCCCGCACTTCGCGCCAAGAGCAAAACGGGTGATCTATCTGCACATGGCCGGCGCGCCCTCGCAGCACGAGCTTTTCGACTACAAGCCGGAGTTGGAAAAACTCGATGGCAAGGATTGCCCGAAGGAATTCCTTGAAGGCAAACAATTCGCCTTCATTCAGGGCGTGCCGAAAATGCTCGGCCCGCAATACAAGTTCCAGCAACACGGCGCATCCGGAGCCTGGGTTTCGGACCGGCTGCCCCACTTCTCCTCCGTCGTCGATGATGTCTGCTTCGTGAAGTCGATGCATACGGACCAGTTCAACCACGGCCCCGCCCAGCTCCTCGTCCACACCGGAAGCCAGAACCTCGGCACGCCATCCATCGGCTCATGGGCCACTTACGGACTCGGTTCCGAAAACCAGAATCTCCCCGGTTTCATCGTTCTCACCTCAGGCGGCAGAAATCCGGACGCCGGGAAATCCGTCTGGGGCTCCGGCTACCTGCCATCCGTCTATCAGGGCGTCCAGTGCCGGTCCCAGGGCGAGCCGGTGCTCTACCTCAACGACGCCCCCGGCATCCCGCGCGATCTGCGCCGGCGCTCTCTCAACGCCCTGGACACGTTGAACCAATCCATCTCCGAAGAAATCGGCGACCCGGAAACCATCACCCGCATCGCCCAATACGAAATGGCCTACCGGATGCAAATCCACGCCACCGATGCCTTCGATCTCAAAAGCGAACCGGAATCCGTTCACACCATGTATGGCACCGAGCCCGGCAAGGAATCCTTCGCCAACAACTGCCTGCTCGCCCGCCGGCTCGCCGAGCGCGGCGTGCGCTACATTCAGCTTTTCCACTGGGGTTGGGACTCGCACGGAGCCAGCGCCTCGGAAGCCCTCAACAAAGGCTTCACGGATCGCTGCCGCGAAGTGGACCAACCGATGACCGCCTTGCTCAAGGATCTGAAACAACGCGGGCTGCTCGAAGACACGCTCGTCGTCTGGGGCGGTGAGTTCGGCCGCACTCCCATGCAGGAAAATCGCGGCGGAAACGAAATGGCCTTCATCGGCCGCGATCACAACCCCGGAGCCTTCACCATCTGGATGGCCGGTGGCGGCGCGAAACCCGGCCTCAGCCACGGCGAGACCGATCCCATCGGCTACGAAGCTGTGACAAACAAAGTTTCCGTGCACGACCTCCACGCCACCATGCTTCATCTCATGGGCTTCGACCACGAAAAGCTCACCTTCTCCTCGCAAGGAGCGGCCCAGCGCCTCACCAACATCACCAAACCCGGCACCCGGGTGATCCGCGACCTGATGGCGTGAAAAGGGAGCGCGGGCATCCTGCCATTTCCGGTAGGGAAGGACCGCCGGGCCGTCCCACTTTTTCCCGATTGGTATGGCATC
>CAZVSA010000318.1:0-4623 GCA_964629955.1 uncultured Luteolibacter sp. | reverse complement strand
GGCGGTCTTCGGTTTCCTTCTGTCCTTTGTGCCAGAACTGCCCTTCCACTTCATTTTCGGATTTCCACTCGAAACGGAGGTGATCGCCGTTGGGCAAATTCAGATTCACGCACAGCGGAGCCTTGGGATCGCCGCCGGAATGGGTGATTTCACCCTTCAATTTGTGGGTTTGGCCCCCGTAGATATAGACGAATTCCGTCTCGCTGTTGACGGTCAGCTTGGAGTGGTTTTTCGCCTGGTTGTCATCATTGGCCCATGACCAGTCGCCTTCCCAAGTCGCATTACCGGCGGCAGCGGCAGCCAGGATCTGATCCTTCATGGATGCCTCACCGGCGGGAGGGGCAACCGGTGGTTTCACTTCAGTGCCATCCACGAGTATCCGCACGCCTTTGATGTTGTTGCTGGGCACGTGCTGGTCATACTGAACAACGACAACTCGGTAGTCGCCAGAAGCGGTGGCTTTGCTGCTGAAATCAATCTCGTGCGAGCTTTTCTGGGAAATGATGTCCTTGGACTCGTCAAAGTATCCTTGGAGAGGTAGATCCTTGTGGAATAACAACACGCGGGCTCCGTCGTCCACCTGGTCAATCTTCACTACGAATTTCTTGACTGAGATTCCATTGGGAATCGTGACATTGGTTTGGAAGAACAGGAAGTCCACTTCCTGTTTGTTGTTCTTAATTGCTGATTTGCGGGCAATATTGAGCGTGCCGTCCGCAGCGATTTCGGAGGCAGCCACGAACTTCCATTCGGGGTCAGCCTGCAACGGGATGGTCACCTTGTTGAAGGCTTCCTTGCGTGTGGCCTCGTCTGTGGTGGGGTGCTTCGTGAACTCCTTTGGACCTTCGTGGATTTGCCACGGGGTGATTTTGATCTGGGCTGTGGCTTGCAAGGGAATGGCGGCCATCGCACAGAATGCGAGAATCGGCAGTGAGTATTTCATGGTGATTTGAGTTTGTTGGTTATTGCCAAGCGGCTCCCGCCGAAGCGGTGGGGACGCGGGGTCATCCAGTTCCACGAATTCGCGCGGCAAAAGTCAGACAAAAACATCAATTTTTTTCACAGATCTCCTGGGAGCATGACAAGGGGACACATGACAAGGGCATGACAAGGGGACAGACAAAATGAAGAGAATCTCCTTGCCATGCGGATTCACCGGGGTAGTGTGGGGGCATGAGACGCGCGCGATGGCTGGCTCCCTGGAAGGATTCGACGGATAAACCGGCGATCTACCACTGCATTTCACGCGTGGTGGACCGGCGGTTCGTGTTCAAGGACGCGGAGCGGGAGCAATTCCGCATGTTCATGCGGATGCAGGAGAATTTCACGGGATGCCGGGTGCTTTCCTACTGCATCATGTCCAATCACTTCCACATCCTGCTCGAAGTGCCGCCGATGCCGGTGGGCGGGATTGCCGACGAGACACTGCTCAAGCGGCTTGCGGCGATTTACAGCGAGGCGTTTGTCGCGGCGGTGGCGAAGGAACTGGAGGAGGCGCGGGCGGCGGACGATCCGAAACGGGCGGGGGAAATCCACGCCCGTTTCACCTACCGGATGCACAACCTCAGCGAGTTCATGAAGACCTTGTTGCAGCGGTTCACGCGCTGGTTCAACCGCACGCACGGACGCAGCGGAACCTTGTGGGAGGAACGCTACAAGAGCGTGATCGTGGAAAGCGGGGTCGCGGCGCGGACAATGGCGGCCTACATCGACCTGAATCCGGTGCGGGCGGGGATGGTTTCCGACCCGGCGGAATACCGCTGGAGCAGTTATGGCGAAGCGGTCGGTGGCGGGAGGAAAGGCAACGGGAAAAAGGCGCGGGAGGGTTTGGTGCGTGCCTGCATGAGCCATCAGGGGGCGGGTTTCGAGGCGGAGCGGTGGAAGGATGTTTCGAGAATTTACCGGCGGGCGATGGGTCTTGCGCTGGGCCGGAAAAGCGGGCGGGCGGAAGTGGAGAGAGGGCTTGCGAACCCGAATTTGAACACGGCTGAGGCTTTGGAGGAGCGGGAGGACGGCACGGTGTTGCCCGATCTCGGGATGGCGGCGATGCTGCGGCATCGTGTGAGATATTTCACGGACGGAGCGGTGATCGGGAGCAAGGAATTCGTGAACGAGGCGTTTGCCGGGGCGCGGGAGCGTTTCGGAGAAAAACGCCGGGACGGGGCGAGGCGGATGAAGGGCGGGGCGGAGGCGACGAAAGGCATCCTGTGGAGCCTGCGCGACCTGAGGGTCGGGATTTGAGAAAAGTCGCAACCCTCTTTCTCCCTCCCCTGTTCCAGCCAACAGGCGTTTGAGGGATCAACCCCCAAAAGCAAATTCCCAAGGAACCGCTGAACAAAGCCGGATTGGCGCGAAGGGTTGATTTTCGTAGTGATCGTGCGTCACCACACATCCCCGCCACCTTCTGATGGGCGGAAATCCATGCAGATGGCGGCGGCCCGGTGCATTTCCCGCGGCTTCCCAAGCACTTGCAAGCCCCGCCCGGACCGCTTTTCAGGCCATTTGACGGGAGGCGGGCACGAGGTTGTCATAAACGGCGTCTTCCAGGGCTTCGTCGGCGAGCCCGTACCATTGTTGCAGGAAGTGGAGCCGCGGCACGCGTTCCAAGCCGATGGGCGGACGGTCGCGTTCCCCGTCGGACGAATGGGGTTTCAATACGGCGGGGAGTTCATCCCACGGCACGACGGTTTCCATGGTGGCGGGGAATTTTTCGCGCCGGGTGAGCTTGCGCTTCCCGGAGAATCCGGGTTCGGAGAATCCAGCTTGATGTTCCATGCCCGGGACTCCCGGATTTCCCCCTTCATGGCGACTCGGATTAAATCAGCGGTTCCCTAATGTAGGGACCCTGGGTAAAAAACGGGCTCAAATGAGCCTGAAAACGATCCGGGTGGATTGATTCGTTGCCAGATGGGGGGAAAGGGTATTTATTTTTTGAAAGGTTCCGCACCACTTCCACCAATTCCGACCATGAAAACCCATCCATCCCGCCGCCGAAGCGGCTTCACCCTTGTTGAACTCCTTGTCGTGATCACCATTGTGGCGGTGCTCGCGGGCGTGGGATTCTCCGCGGCCAACAACGCGTTGACCAAAACCCGCACCCTCACGGCGCTGACGATGGCCACTTCCCTCGAGCAGGCGGTGAAGCAGTTTTATGTCGATTACTCCGTGCTTCCGGTGGACAGTTCAGGGTCCGAGGACATGGCTCCGATCCGCACGGACAACGACGAGCTGCTGGTGGTTCTGCTGGGCAGGGACGAGCGAACCCGGCCCGCTCTCAACAGCAGGGGCATCCAGTATCTGGAGGTGAAGGAAGGCAAGCGCGCCGGGACCGCAGGCCGGGACGGTCTGGTGTACAGCGAAAACGGGGAGAGCGTGATCGGCCTCTTCGATTTCTGGGGCAATCCCTTCCACGTGGTGCTCGACACGAACTACGATGGCACGATCCAGGTCAATCTGGGTGGCACCCGGCCCCAGCAGCGCCTGAACGGCCGGAAGGTGGCGGTTTACAGCGCGGGCGCGGACAAGCAGCTCGGCACCGTCGATGATGTGACGACCTGGTAGGTATTTTTTCTGGAAATCCGTATCGCAAAAAGCCCGCCCGGTCCCGCCGGTGCGGGCTTTTTTCGCGGCGTTCAGCGCACGACTTCCGTGCCGATGCCGACGTCCGTGAAAATCTCCAGCAACAGGGCGTGGGGCAGGCGGCCGTCGATGAAATGGACCTTGCGGACTCCGGCGTTGAGGGCATCCACGGCGCTGCGGATCTTTGGGATCATGCCGCCGGTGATGGTGCCGTCCGCGATGAGGGCGGAGGCTTCCTGGCGGTTGACGGATTTGATGAGGGTGGAGGGGTCCGAGGGATCGGACAGCAGGCCCGGGACATCGGACAGGTAAACGAGTTTGGCGACGCGGAGTTCCTTTGCCAGCGCGGCGGCGGCGAGGTCGGCGTTGATGTTGAGCGGCTTGCCGGTGGCGAGTTCGGCGGCGAGAGGGGAAATGACGGGGACGATGCCCGCCTGGTGGGCGGCGTCCATGTGGGAGAGCCGGCAGCCGACGACTTCCCCCACGCGGCCGAGATCGACGCTTTGGCCGGAGGCATCCGTGCCACGGAGTTTTTCCCCGAGAAACACGTCGTTCCCGGGAATGCCCACGGCTTTTCCGCCGAAGTCGCGGATCATGCGGACGAGGCCGGGATTGATTTCCTCGGAGAGCACGCGGGAGACGATCTCGACGGCTTCGTCGGTGGTGACGCGGAAACCGCCGATGAATTTGGCTTCGAGACCGGCTTTTTCCATGGCGGCGGAGATCGCCTTGCCGCCGCCGTGGACGACGATGGGATTGATGCCGGCGACTTCGAGAAAGACGATGTCGCGCATGGCTTTGGCGACGAGATCCGGGTCTTCCATGGCGGAACCGCCCATCTTGATGAGGAAGGTTTTCCCCCGGAAGGCCTGAAGGTAGGGCAGGGCTTCGAGGAGGGCGTCGGCTTTCGCGATGGGGTCCATGTGGGGAAAATTCTAGGAATCCGGAGGGGGAAATGCAACGCGGTGAATTCAGGAAGCGGGGCCGAGGCATCAAAAAACCAATGGATTTACCGCAAAGCCGCGAAGGTCGCAAAGGGTCGCT
>CAZVSA010000317.1:1833-4627 GCA_964629955.1 uncultured Luteolibacter sp. | reverse complement strand
GCCATACCTATCGGGAAAAAGTGGGACGGCCCGGCGGTCCGTCCCTACCGGAAAATCCGCCTCCGGCGTTGCCACCGCGATTCCCGGAACACTTTTGGCATCCTGCCCGCAGTGGCGGAAAATAAGGCGGGCGGGACGCCCGCGCTTCCTTGAGTTTTCAGAGTTCCAGGGATTGGAAAATGAGGGCGAGGAAGTCGGAGCGGTCCGCGGGGAGTTCGGTGGAGCGGAGTTCCCGGGCGAGGGCGGCGACGATCTCCGCATCGATGACGCCTGCTTGTTCCCTGGAGAGCCATTGGGCGTAGGCGCAGACGAGGGCGGCGAAGCGGGCGTCATCGGAGGGCTCGGATTCGCTGTCGCGCCGCAGGGAGATTTCCGGAGCGGCCATGCCATCGACGGACCAGCGGATCGTTCCGAGTCCGGTGGAGGTGGAAGCGGGTTCGATCTCGATGGCGATGGTGGTGTTCCTGCCTGCGGGGAGGCGGCCTGGAAGCCTTCCGGCGGGCATGCCTTCCACGGGTGAGAAGCCCAGAAGCCGGTAGCGGGAAACTCCGGAGGGATCGGCCTCGAAGGTGGCGTTGATTTCGTGGGAAGTCCCGGTGGCACCGCGCAGGGAGATGACAAGGAGGGTGGCGGATGGTTTCCAGGGGCATGGGAGCGTTTCGGTGGAAACGCTGACCCCTTTGGAGATTGCGGCGGAGCCGGACGGGCGGAGCGGGAAGGAGCTGAGGATTTCCTCCAAGCGGACCGCATCGGCGGGTGGGAGGACCCGATCCTGGCGGACGGAGTGGGTGATCCAGCCAAGGCTGGCATCGCCGGTGTGGACGGGAAGGGGAAGCACGGGATAATCCGCCGCGTGGACGGAGCCCCGGGGAACGAGTTTGGGAAGGCTTGCCGCGGAAGGGATCGGGGATTCCATCAGGCGCTTGTTCACTTCCTGGAGAAACGCCTCTCCATCATCCGCCAATGCGGCGTCCCGTGCGGCTCCTTGAAGGGTCAGATCCGCCGTTGCGGTCGCGCGGGCGGCCCCGGTGCCCGCATCCGGAGGGGAGGGGGCGGGCAGGAGGGCGATTTCCATCGGGAGGCGGCCGTCGTTCGCAGGGGCGGGTGGGGGAGTGGCGGCGGTGGTTTTGGAGGGGGTGGGGATTTTTACGAGAACGAAGGCGGCGAGGGCGATGACGGCGGCGGTGGCGAGGGGAACGATCCATGGTTTCACCGTTTTGCGGTGGGATTCCAGGGTGAGGATTTTGCCGCTTTGGTCGGCCTGGCGTGCGGCGCGGAGGATGTGCTGGCGCTGGCGGGGGAGCAGCGAGGTATCGGCGGAGGAGAGGGTGTTCCGGAGAAGAAGCTGCACGGTTTCGATTTCACGCAGCGCGAGCTGGATGGAGGGATCGGATGAGGCGGCGCGGGCGACCTCGGCGGCTTCCTGCTCGTTGAGTTCCCCCAGCATGTATGCCGTGAGCCGGGGATCGTCCGGGTGGATTTTCGACATGGGAGAATGGGGTTCAGGGGTGGAGATCGGCGGGGAGGAGTTCCCTGAGGCGTTTCAGTCCGGTGTGGATGAGAAACCCGATGTTTCCGGAGGTGAGTCCGGTGACTTTGGTGATTTCCTGGTAGCTGAGGCCTTGCTGGAATTTCAAAAGAATCACTTCACGTTGGTTGGCGCTGAGGCGTTCGAGGTAGCGCATGACTTCGGCGATGCGTTCGTCGTGCTCGGCTTTTTCATCCGGCTGGAAATCGGTCCCGGCGACTTTTTGCCACTGGATGTCGTCGAGGGGCTGGATGCGTTTGTCCTTGCGGAGGACGTCGAGGGCGCGGTTCCGGCAGACGGTGAACAACCATGTTTTGAGGTTTTCACGAACTTTCTCCACATCCTGCTGGCAGAGGCGGATGAAGGTGTCCTGCACCACGTCGCGGGCGCGGTCGAGATCATGAAGAATGGTGGCGGCATAACCGATGAGGGGTGATTCAAAGTCCGCCAGCGCCTGCTCGACGAACTGTTCCCGCGATGGATTCATGGCTGGTTGTTCCGGCGAGGAGGACGGCGGCTTCCCTGATGAAACGGATGAGGCCGGAAAAAATTTGGAGGAATTTCCGGATGAGTCCGTCATTTCAACGGATGAAGTAGCCGAGGTGCTCCAGTTCGAGGGCGAGATCGACGTTGTTTACGGTGATTTCCGCGGGGACTTCGAGGACGATGGGGGAGAAGTTGAGGATCCCCTGGATGCCGACCGCGGCGAGGCGGTTGACGACGGATTGCGCGGATTCCACGGGAACGCAGAGGATCGCGATTTTCACGGAGTGGCTGGAAATGAAGGATTCGATTTCGTCGGAATGATGCAACGGGATTTTGACCCCCCGCGCGCGGGCGGAATCGGGGTTGGCGTCGAACGCGGCGACGACTTCAAAGCCTTCCTTTTCAAATCCCGGATAGCGGAGGAGGGCGGAGCCGAGGTTGCCGACTCCCACGAGGATGACCGGCTGGAGGTGCTCGCGGCCAAGCGCCTCGCGGATGATGGAGGAGAGGATTTCCACCGGGTAGCCGAGCCCCCGGGTGCCGAACTGGCCGAAGTAGGCGAGATCCTTGCGGAGCTGGGAGGGTTTCACCCCGGCGGCGCGGGCGAGGGTGGTGGAGCTGACGGTCCCGACTCCGTTGTCGTGCAGCTTTTGCAGGCAGCGGTGGTAGATGGAGAGGCGGTAGATCGCTTTTTTGGGGATGTCGATCTTGCCCTGTTTTTCGGTCGGTTCCACTGGGCTCAAAGGGACTCGGGTTTCCGCCCTGCTTCAAAAACCCGAG
>CAZVSA010000317.1:0-1823 GCA_964629955.1 uncultured Luteolibacter sp. | reverse complement strand
GGAAACCCGGTTGAGAAGAATGCCGGCTCCGCCTCCGTCCACCACGCGGTGGTCGAAGGTGAGGATGAGATCGGCTTCGGTGGCGGGGAGAAAGGCCTCCACCTCCGCGCTCCATACGGGTTTTTTCATGCCCGCGCCGATGCCGAGGATGAGGGTTTCGTTCGGCAGGGGGATGGGGGTGCCGGTGGTGAGGCCGAAGGTGCCGAAATTGGTGACGGTGGCGATGCCGCCCCGGGTGTCTTCCTCGGTGAGGCGGCGGCGGCGCGCGCGGTCCACGAGGTCGTCGTACTCCGGGGTGAGATCGGCGAGGGGTTTGTGATCGAGATTCCGGACGACGGGGACGAGAACCCCGTCTTCGACCTGCACGGCGACTCCGATGTCGAAGGAGCGGGGATGGACGATTTTTTCGCCGATCAGGTAGCCGGCGGTGGCCGGTTGTTCCACGAGGGCGAGGGCGAGGGCGCGGAGGAGGTAGAGGGTGAGGCCGGGTTTCGGGGATTGGCTGCGGCGGTGCTCGAAAATGCGGTCGAGCAGGACGGGGCGGCTCACGGTGGCGAGCGGGCGCGTCCAGCTCCGGCGCATGGCATCGGCCACGGCGAGGCGCATGGGGGAGGCGTGGCTGCTGGGCCAGCCTTCGAGGTAATCGAGGAAACGCTCCAGATCGCCGACGGTTACGCGGCCGCCCGCGCCGGTGCCCGCGACGGCGGAAATGTCCGCTTCGCGCAGGCCGAGATCGTCCATCCGCGCGCGCATCCGCGGGGAGATGTAGTGGGCGCCCAGGACTCCGGTGGGGACGGGGAGGCCCTTCACGCTGGGAACCACGGCGGGGGCTTCCTCGTAGTCATCCGTGTCGGAAGCGAAGTGGAGGTTCGCCTCGTTCGCGGGGCTGTTCGGGAGGTGGGCGGTGGCCTGGCGTTTGGCTTCCAGCGACTCAAGGGTGCTCACGCCGGTGCGTGCGATTTCTTCCTCGGTGACATCGAGCAGACCGAGCAGGCTGCCGACGGAGTAGGATTCGCCTTCCACGGCCCGGATTTCCGAGATGGTTCCATCGCAGAGGGTGGTGACGCCCATGACCGCTTTGTTGGTTTCCACCTCGATGATTTCCTGATCGGCGCGGACGGAGTCGCCCACCGCGACGTGCAGCCGGACGATCGAGGCTTCGGCGATGGATTCGCCGAGTTGGGGCATGAGAATGGGGACCGTGGGCATCTGAAAAGTGAGCGGAGTGCGGAATTTTTCGGAGGTTGCGGGAAATCAGAAGCTGAGAAGCTTGCGCAAGGCATCGTGGATGGATTCCGGGGTGGGCCGGTGGGCGGCCCAGAGCTTCGGATGGTAGGGAACGGGGGTGTCGCGGGCGTTCAGGCGCTGGGGCGGGGCGTCCAGGAGGTGGAAGCCTTCCTCGGTGACGCGGGAAACCACTTCCGCGGTCACTCCGCCCCACGGGAACGCTTCGCCCACCGCGAGAAGCCTGCCGGTGCGGGCGACCGATGCGAGGATGGTGTCCATGTCGAGCGGTTTCACGGAACGGAGATCGACGACTTCGATTTCCCAGCCATCGCGCTGGAGCCGTTCGGCGGTGCGGACGGCCTCGTGGACCATGGCGCTGTACGCGACGACGGTGGCGTGCTTGCCCGGGCGGGTGATGCGGGCGCTGCCGATGGGGAGCCCGTCGCCATTGATGGATTTGGCCTTCAGCCAGCGGTAGAGGAATTTGTGCTCGCAATAGATCACCGGGTCATCGAGCCGTGCGCCCTGGACGAGCATGTGGTAGGCGTCCGAAACGGTGGCGGGCGTGAGCACGATCAGGCCGGGATACTGTGCAT
>CAZVSA010000316.1:0-4705 GCA_964629955.1 uncultured Luteolibacter sp. | reverse complement strand
CCCGTCCGGGGTGGTCTGGAGGATGTCCGAGCCCACGATGTCGGTGGGCATGAGATCGGGGGTGAACTGGATGCGCTGGAATTTCAGGCCGAGAATATTCCCGAGGGTGGAAATGAGCAGGGTTTTGGCGAGTCCGGGCACTCCGACGAGGAGGCAGTGCCCTTTGCAAAGAAGGGAGGTGAGCAACTGCTCGACGATGTCTTCCTGGCCGACGATGACGCGGGCGGTTTCTTCACGAACGGACGCGACCGTTTGCTGGATGCGGTCCCATTGGGCGGCGGGTGATTCGGACATGGTTTTTATTCTTCTTCGTTGTCTGTGGAAATGGCGTCCGCGTCCTCGCGGGTGAGGATGTGCAACCGGATGTTGAAGGGCTCGGGATGTTTGATGGTGTTCCGGAATGCGCTCATGAACGGTTCCATTTCCGGAGGGGAAAGAAATTCGCCGTCCTTGAACCAGCAGAGGATTTGGGATTGGTTGTGCCTGCTGGCGAGGCTGAGAATTGCGAGAGCATCCGCATCGGCGGGAGCGTCCTCTTCCGAAAAGTGGGAGACGAGTTGCCCGAGCACATGATGGAATCCATCGTCATGGATTGGATGGCGGATTGCGGTGGCGGCGAGCCCGGGACCGAAGGCGGCGGGGACGAGATAGAGATGCTTGCGGCTGTGCCCGGAGGGATTCGAGGCGACCAATGACAGGAGGGAGGAAAGCGATTCTCCGGAAACGGTGAATCCCGGGGCCAGCCCCAGAGTCGAGGGATCGATGGCGTCGGGATGTGCCGGAGGACTGAAGGAAACCACAACGCCGCGAAGCTCCAGGAGATTCGCCGGCGGGGGCGGATCGTCCGGGGAGCGGAACCATTGGTACCAGGCGGCCCGTTCGTCGTGGGAAAGGGTGTCGAGATATGGATGCACCCCGGCGGCGGGTTTTTCCGCAACGGTGGAAACGATTTCACGCAGGCGTTCGGGAGGGACTTTTCCGGCGTCCGGCAAGGGCGGGAGGGGTTCTCCGGCAATGCGCGCTTTGGCCCGGGCGAGGGAGAATTTCGGGGCGGGCTCGCCGGTGATGATCGAGGCGTGGGAGAGCGATTCCCACGATTCGGGGGAAAGCGAGTGTTCCAGGACATAAGAGGCGGTTTCATTCACCGTGGAATTCATCAGCCAGGTACGGGCCTCCCTGGATGCTTCGCGGGTGTCGTCAAGAAGCGTTTTCCAAACCTTGGTCTCGGCTTCGGAAAGGCTGCGGAGTCCGTCTTCGCCGCCTTCTTCGGACAGGTCGATCTGGAGGGATGTTAGAAGAAAAAGTTCGCGAACGGCGGAGTCTTCGGCTGCGGAGGCTCCGGCCAGGAGGGCTTGGAAAGCGCGAAGGGGGTTTTCCTCCGAAAGGCTGTGAACGAAATCTTCGATGGCTTCCTTGGCTTGGGAAGGATCGCCGCGGGCGATTTCGATCGCGCGGGCCTGGGGGCTCTGGCCGGATACGAGGGCTTGGAGAGATTTGATTGCACGGTCGAGTTCCCTGGGATCTCCGAACGGATCGGACTCGCCGTCCGCGTTGCTTTTCGTTTCCTCCTGAAGCGCTTTCACATAGCGGGCGACGAACGGTTTGGCCGCGGCTTTTCGTGCGGAAGCGTAGGCTTGCACCATGGAAATCTGTTCGGCGAGGGGGGAGGCGGAGAGGAGAAATTCCTCGATGGCCTGATGGACCGCCGGGTTGTCGGACGTGGCGAGAAATGTGGTGGCCGCACGCTGCTGGCTGGTGGAGCCTTCGCGGAGGATGGCGAGGGCGAGGTCTTCCCTGGATGCCTCGCGATGGCGTTGCCAGAACTCCAGGGCGATGTCGCGGAGAGTGATGGAGTCGGCCGAGGACAGATCGTTTCGCGAATCCGGCAGGGTGGCGATGAGCAGCAGCCGGGCAAGATCGCCGCGGGTGGCGGGCCGGTCGAGGGACGCGTAGGTGGAAGCGGGATCCGGGTCTTCGTTATAGGAAAAGGATCTGCCGCCGGAGGATGGATTGGGGAGGGGAACGAGATAGGAGTCGTCGGCCAATGCGGCGAGAACGGGGAGGGCGTTCATGCCAAGCTTCAGGGTGGGCAGGGCGGGGGAGGCATTTTCCCCGGGTTCATCGAAATTTTTCAGCAGCCAGAGATCGATGTCACCGATGCCGCCACCTGAATGGCCGATCGATTCCAGATAACTGGCGCGATGCCTTGCGGGAATTTGGCTGAGCATCCGGGCAACCTCCGGCGGAATGCCGGCTCCGATGGAGTCGGACAGAGGTCGGGACATACAAGGCAGTAAGTCCGGCTCCATCGGAGCCGGAGGGATTCAGCATCCACTCCACCGACCGGACAGCGGCGGGATCGATCCCGACACCGGGAAGGGACGGAGCGGGCGGAGGGTTTCCGGCGGAGCGGCGGGCCAGGGGTTCGAGGAGGATGGAAACGGCCTCGCGGTTTTTCCACCCCCGGGGGAAGCGCTCGATCATTCCGGCCACGTCCTCGTGGAAGGTCTTCCAATCGTATTCCGTGTGAAGGCGGGCGACGGAGCTGGCATAGGTTTGTTCCGCGAGGGTGTTGATGGCGGCGTCCACGATCGCTTCGCGGGAAGGAGCGGCGTTGAAAAGGGACTGGGCGAGATTGTTGGCGAGAGCAGGCTGCCCGGATTGGTGGACCTGGGTGGCAAACAACAGGAGAGCGCCGAATGCATTTGCCCCGTTTTGATTCCATTCCCGAAGGAAGGAGCGCAAATCTTCGTGAGGGGTGTCCGAGAGATCCTGAAGGAGGGTGGCGATGTCCTTCTCCAGATCGGCGGAACCGGAGTTCCGTTTGGAGCCCGAGCCTCCGAGCAGCCTTCCGAGGAAACCCGAAGAAGATCCGGAGGGTGAACCTCCGGAGGAAGCTTCCCGTTCCTGAATCGTGATGCCTCCGAACGGGATGAAACGGAGCGGCTCGCCCTCCTTGTGGGGAAGGACCCACGCCCCTCCTTTCATGGAGTTTCCGAGATTGCTTCGCCAATTGGATCTTTCGCCGCCTGGAAGTTCGCTCCAGGTGGTGCCTTCCGGGAGTTCCGGCATGCCGAGTGCGGCCAGTTTTTCAAATCCCGGACCAAAATCCGCCGATGATTCCGCCGCGGGGGCCGCGACGGCGAACAAGAGACAGAACAGCAAGGGGATGGAAACACGCACTCTCCCTTATTAGGGATCGGCGTCCGCCTCTGGAAAGCTGGAAATTCCTGATGTGGAAAACAGGGTTCCTTCATCAGGGAAAAACTCCGGAGATCCGGCTCAAGGGCGCTCATGACAGGCGGCGGTCAGAATGCCCGCGCCACGTGGGCCGGGCATTCCGCCCGGCTCGACAGGAGGGCAAACCGCGGACCTCCCGGTAAAATGATGCAATTGAATCAGGCGTTCCGGGGGCGTTTGAGGAACCAGACGATCCCCACGGAAAAAACGGCGACAAAACCGCCGAGCCAGAACCAGAGGGTTGACCCGCTGCCATCCTGCCCGGTGCCTGGATTTTCCGGGGTCGGCTGTTGGACTTGCTGTTCCGGGGCGAGGGCCCCCGGTTCGCGAGGGTCGTCATCCGGCGGGTTGGCGATGGGGATCGTTTCCCATGTGCCGTCCGGATTGAAGCGGTATTCCACGTCCTGTCCGATGAAGGAAAAGGCGAGTTCCCCGGATTCCACCTGCTTGTACCATGCGCGGAGTCTGGTGAGCGGTTCCTCGCGAAGATCAACGCCGTTATCAATGATCTTTCGATAAGTCCTCAACGGCTGGACGGGTGAATCCCTCAGACCGATGCGGCTCAAGGCAAGCATGGCAAGATAGGCGTTTTCTCCCAAATCGAATTCCGGAGGCGCTTCGTCGCGCATGTCATCGAGATAGTGCCCGAGAACCTTGACTGTTTCCGGACTGGGAAGGTGGGACAGAATCTTCCCAAGATACCTGGAGCGCCGGGAGTCATAATCCGACTGGCGTCCGCGCGGGATTCCTTCCACGTCTTGGCGCATGCGCTCGATTTCGTCCGCGAAGTATTGGGCGTGGCCGGGTGTTTCCAGCACCAGCGCTTGCAGCCGATCAAAAACTTCCTGCTGCTTCTCATTTAATACGAAGTTATCTTTAACTCCCAATGCCCTGCTTAGCAGCGCGATTCGTTCCTCATTGGTCATGGAGTCTGCCTCATCAGCCAGGTTCATCCAGCGATCATACCAAGTCTCCCCGGCTTTGATCCATCTGGAATGCAATTCATCTGATCCAAACAATGAACTCGGAAAAATAATTCCAATAACAATCAGTAATATAAGTTTCATCATTCAAATTCCATACCATTATTTTCCATTTCGCTGAACCATTCCTCCGCCTTGTCCCATTCGCCCTTGACCAGCAGGGAAGCACCGGGAGCGCGCGGGATGCCGGTTCCTCCCGGCTCAAGGGCGCTCATGATCCGGTTGGAAGGGTTCACGCCAACCAAGGGTGCCGGTCCGTCGTACTGGTTGGGATGGCCACCCCCTATCAAAATATGCCCGATCTCATGCGCGATCGTATCGATGATCGCCGCATCCGGGCGCACCGGCTGTCCGTGCGGTGCCACGTTGACGATGCAGGTTCTCTCGTCCCGGAAAGTCTGGCCATTCAGAGAGGATGTACCATCGATGTAATTGACATCGGCAATCAGGACGATCTCGATGTGATACTCTCCGGCCGGAGC
>CAZVSA010000315.1:0-4721 GCA_964629955.1 uncultured Luteolibacter sp. | reverse complement strand
CTTTTTTGCCGTCGAGGTGGGTGCGGGCCCCTTCGACGCGGACGGTGACGAACCTGGTGACGCGTTCGCCGTCGCGGACGACGGCTTTGGCAAGCTCCAGCATGAGCCAGCGGAGGGCGGAGCGGAATTGTTTGCACTGGCTGCTGTTGCGGCGGAGCGGAGGACCGCCCGCCGCACCGTTGGCCAGGACGAAGACGGTGTCGTTGGTGGACATGTCACCGTCGATGGTGATGCGGTTGAAACTTTCCTCGACGCACTCGAGCACGGATTTCCGCAAATTGGCGGAGGAGATGTTCACATCGGTGGTGATGAAGCAGAGCATGGTGGCCATGCTCGGGGAGATCATGCCCGCGCCTTTCACGCACCCTCCGAGGCGGACGCGGTGGTCTCCGAGATCGAACGCGATGGCGAATTCCTTGGCGTGGGTGTCGCTGGTGATGATGGCCGCGGCGACATCCGGGCCGTTGCGGGGGCCGAGGCGCTCGATCAGTTCCGGAAACTTCGGCTCCACGCGCATCATGGGCATGGGCAGGCCGATCACTCCGGTGGAGGCGACTCCGATCTCCGAGCGCTTGAGACCGAGCGGCTGTGCCACGGCGGCGCACATGGCATTGGCGTCCTGGATGCCCTGGACGCCGGTGCAGGCGTTCGCGTTGCCCGAATTGGCTACGATGGCACGCAGATCCCCTTTCCGCAGATTGGACTGGGAGACGCGCACGGGAGCGGCCTTCACGCGGTTGGTGGTGAAGGCGCCGGCGGAGGAACAGGGCCTCTCCGAGTAGATGAGCGCCAGATCGAGACGGTTGCTGTCCGGGTTTTTGATCCCGCAGCTCACGGCGCTGGTGCGGAAGCCCTGGGGCGCACCTACGCCACCTTTGAGGTGGGAAAATGGGAAGTCCATGGAGAGGGAGGAAACAATCCGGGCGAGATTGAGGGGGCACTAGATGTTTTGCAACCCATCAGTCTCGGGAAGACCGAACATGAGGTTGAAACTCTGGACCGCCTGTCCGCCCGCGCCTTTTCCGAGATTGTCCTCGGCGCTCATCAGGATCACCCGGCGGGTGCGGGGGTCGAATTGCCAGCCGATGTCGATGAAGTTGGTGCGGGTGACGTTTTTGGTGTCGGCACAGCCACCTTTGCCGAGCAACCGGACGAACGCGCTGCCCGAGTACGCGGCCTCCAATGCCTGTCCGACAAGGTCCGGCTGGAGCCCCTCGCACAATTTCACGGTCGTCGTGGTGGCGATCCCCGAATTCACCGGAATGAGGTGGGGCAGAAAGGAAATGGTGACTTTTTCCCCCGCCGCCAGGGACAGCTCCTGCTCGATCTCGGAAAGGTGGCGGTGCTTCGGCACTCCGTAGGCGCGGGCGGACTCGTTGCATTCGCAGAAAAGCAGGGTGGTGTCCGCCTTTTTGCCCGCGCCGCTGACGCCGCTCATGGAATTCGCGACGATGGTGGAGGGATCGATCAATTTTTCGCGCAGCAATGGCAGCAGCGGAAGAAGGATGCTGGTGGGGTAGCAGCCCGGGGAGGCGATGAGATCCGCCGCCGCGATTTCCTCCGGGCGGATTTCCGGAAGGCCGTACACCGCCTTGTCGAGGAGATCCGGAGCGGGGTGGGCATGGCCGTAGAATTCCTCATAAACCGCGACATCGTGAATGCGGAAATCCGCGCTCAGATCGATCACTTTCAGGCCGCGCTCCAGCAGAGCCCGCGCGATTTCCGCGGCCACGCCGTGGGGCAATGCAAGAAAGGCCGCACGGGCGCCGCTGGCGGCGATGGCATCCGGGTCCGGCGTGATGAAAGGAAGCTGCGAGCCGGGAATCCCGGAAAATCTCGGAAAAACCTCTCCCAATGTCCTGCCCGATTCCTGACGGGACGTGGCGGCGACCAGTTCCACTCCGGGATGACACAGCAGCAAACGCAGCAACTCCATGCCCGTGTAGCCGCTTGCGCCGACGATGGCTGCCTTGATGCGATTCATGCGCCGGGCAATGTCACGAATTTCGGTGCTTGCCAATCCGGATTTCCCCTGCTTGCTTCGCCGTCCGTTCACGAAGCGGGCTGTAGCGCAGTCTGGTAGCGCACTACACTGGGGGTGTAGGGGTCGTGGGTTCGAATCCCGCCAGCCCGACCATTTCGATCCAAAGAGGCGAAATTGGGGCTTCGTCATCGCTTTGATGATGGCCGCAAACCCCTTCCCACACGGAACCGGTCAAACCCCAGGTTACTTTTTCTTCGGGCGGCCTTTGCGGGCGGAGGGATATTTGACGGCCTTCATTTGACTGGCGGGATGGGGGGCGGAATCGTTTTTCAAGGCGGAGATCTGGTCGCGCAGGTGGGCGGCACGCTCGAATTCCAGCCGTGAGGAGGCTTCGCGCATTTCCTCTTCCAGCTCGGAAATGACGCGCAGCTTGTCGTAGACCGCCGGGTCTTCGGCGACGAGGGAACTGGTGAGCTTGTTCGCCTGCTCGCGTTCTCTTTCGTGGGTGTGGAGGCTTTGCTGGAGGGCGCGTTTCACCCCCTGGGGCGTGATGCCAAGGGCGGTGTTGTGCTCCATCTGGCGGGAGCGGCGGTATTCCGTGACATCGACGAGGGCCTGGATGGAATCCGTCACCTGATCGCAGAAAAGGACGCACTCGCCCGCGATGTGGCGGGCGGCCCGGCCGGCGGTCTGGATGAGGGAGGTTTCGTTGCGGAGGAAGCCTTCCTTGTCGGCATCGAGGATGCAGACGAGCGAGACCTCGGGGAGATCGAGCCCTTCGCGCAGGAGGTTGATGCCGACGAGGATGTCGAAGGAGGCGGCGCGGAGCTGGCGGAGAATTTCGACCCGCTCGACGGCGTCGATGTCGGAATGGAGGTAGCGGACCTTGAGGCCGGTTTCCTGAAGGTATTCGCTGAGATCCTCGGCGGTTTTTTTGGTGAGGGTGGTGACGAGGACGCGCTCCCTGCGTTCCACGCGCTGGCGGCAGAGTTCGATGGTTTCGTCGATCTGGCCTTTGAGCGGACGGAGGGTGAGAACGGGATCGAGGAGGCCGGTGGGGCGGATGATCTGCTCGACGACGAGGGGGGTTCCCCGTTTCGAGGGGTCGAAATCCGCGGCGGGTTCCGCATTTCCGCTGGGTTTCACGTGGATTTTTTTGAGAGCGGCGGACAGGGGCCTGCCCTGGTCGTCCTTGCGTTTCACGGGGATGTGTCCGGTGTTTTCCGGCCGGGAGTTGATGAGTTCGAACGGGCCGGGCGTGGCGGAAACATAGATCCGCTGGCCGGTCATCTGCATGAATTCGTCGAAGCGGAGCGGGCGGTTGTCGAGCGCGCTGGGGAGGCGGAAGCCGTGCTCGACGAGGACGGTTTTGCGGCTTTTGTCCCCCTCGAACATGCCGCCGATCTGGGGGATGGTGGCGTGGCTTTCATCGACGAGCAGGAGGAAATCCCGGGGAAAGAAATCGAGCAGAGTGTGCGGGCGGGCTCCGGGCTCGCGGCCGGTGAGGTGGCGCGAGTAATTCTCGATGCCCTGGCAGAATCCCATCTCGGCCATCATTTCCAGATCGTAGTCGGTCCGCATGCGGAGGCGCTGGGCTTCGAGGAGTTTCCCCTCTTTCTCGAATTTCGCGACCTGTTCGTTCATCTCCTCGCGGATGACCACGATGGCCCGTTTCATCTTGGCGCTTTCCGTGACGAATTGCTTTGCGGGAAAAAAGGTATGGTTCTCCAGGCGGTCGATGGTGTGGCCTGTCAGGGTGTGGATGCTGGTGATGCGCTCGATTTCGTCATCGAAGAATTCCACGCGGATGGCGGTTTCGTCGAGATAGGCGGGGTGGACTTCCACCACGTCGCCGCGGACGCGGAATTTCCCGCGGCCGAAGGCGATGTCGTTGCGCTCGAAGAGCATGGAGACGAGGGCATTGAGAATTTCCTCGCGGGTGAGCTTCTGGCCGGTCCGGACGGGAAGCATCATGTTTTCGTAGTCCTCCGGGGAACCGAGGCCGTAGATGCAGGAGACGGAGGCGACGACGATGGTGTCCTTCCGGGTGAGGAGGGAGCCCATGGTGCTGAGGCGGAGCCGCTCGATCTCGTCGTTGATGGAGGAGTCCTTCTCGATGTAGGTGTCGCTTCTCGGGATGTAGGCCTCGGGCTGGTAGTAGTCGAAGTAGGAAACGAAGTATTCCACCGCGTTGTGCGGGAAGAAGTTTTTGAACTCGGAGTAGAGCTGCGCGGCGAGGGTTTTGTTGTGGCTCATCACCAGCGCGGGCCTGCCATGGCGGGCGATGAGGTTCGCCATGGTGAAGGTCTTGCCGGAACCGGTGACGCCGAGGAGGGTCTGATGGCGGTTTCCCGCGGCGAGGGATTTCGAGAGTTTGTCGATCGCCTGGCCCTGATCGCCCTGGGGCTGGTATTTGCTGACGAGTTTGAAGGGCATCCGTGCGGATGCGTAATCCTAAACAGGAAGAAAGCAAACCACGGAAACCACGGAAACGGAAAAGGCGGGAGAAAAGGGATTGGTGATTTGTGATTCGTTATTGGGGAAGATCCACAGCTCCAATCTTCTGAAATTCCGTGGATTCCGTGGTTCTCCATTTCCTTTCCAGCGTAATCGCAGGGAGCCCCGCCCAACTTGAGCGCAGGGATGTGGGCAGAGCGGATGGGCCGTCGGCAGGTAGGGCGAGACCGCCGGGCGCGCCGTGACTCTCTCCGCAGCGGGTGGGGCTGTATTTGGCTGA
>CAZVSA010000314.1:0-4724 GCA_964629955.1 uncultured Luteolibacter sp. | reverse complement strand
CTTTGTGGGGATGCAGGCTCCGCCGGCCGTCCAGGAAACCCAGCTCGATCAGGACGGAAATGCCGAGAAGGTTCGCGCCGAGTTCGTCCAGGAGTCTCACCGCGGCGGCGGCGGTGCCTCCGGTGGCCAGCAGATCGTCCACCAGCAGGACGGACTCCCCGGGTTTCACCGCGTCCTCATGGAGTTCCACCACGGATTCCCCGTATTCGAGGGAGTAGGAGGTTTGCCGTGTTTTCCATGGCAGCTTGCCCTGTTTTCTCACGGGGACGAAGCCCGCGCCAAGGCGATCCGCGACGGCGGCGGCGAAGATGAATCCACGGGCGTCGATGCCTACAACTTTGTCCACCTTCGCTCCGCCCGGGGTCTCGCTGAGCAGGCGGATCGCTTCGCGGAAAAGCGCCGGGTCGGCGAGAACCGGAGTGATGTCCTTGAAGACGATGCCCGGTTTCGGGAAATCGGCGACATCACGGATGGCGGCATGAAGGGATTGGGCTGACACGATGGAAAGAATGGGTCCGGCAGGACGGGAAGCAAGCTCCGGGCCGGGCGAGGGATTATTCGATGAGTTCGAGTTCCAGGCGGAGGAAGCGGCGGGCGCTTGCGGGTTCCTCCGGAAAATCGATTTCCGTCCAGCCTTCATCGGAAGGTGGCCATGAGTGGAGGGAGGAATCGAAGACGATCTGCGACCAATCGTCGAGATCGGTGGAGGCTTTCACCCGCCAGATCACATCGGTCACGGATTCATCCCGGAAAAAACGGAATGTTTCCTCTCCGGGATTTCCCGAAACCACGGGCATGAGGCCGGTCACCGGATCGTGGGGGCCGAGGCCGAGCGCGTAGCGGATGAGGTTCGCAACGCCGTCTCCGGCAGTGCTCGCATACGGGGCGGAAAGGGGATCGCCGGGATTTTCAAAATGATCCCGCTGCCATTCGGCATAGCCTTCGAGGGGCAGCGCGTGGCCTTCGACGGTGAGGTTGTCGAAACGGTTGTTGCCCGCCGTGCCGCCGCCCGCCTGGAGGAAGGTGATGCGGATGCCGAAGTCCGGATTGTCCGCGACGCCGGGGATGGAGCGGAAGTCGAGGGCTTCGATGGGGTTGACGGAACCGGTGGGAACGTCTTCGGGCATGACCTCGCGGAAGAAGTGATCGTAGTTTTCCCCATCCAGCGTGTAGCTTACATTTTGAATCCCCGCGCCCTGGCCGGAGCGGCGGGTTTCGTAGCGGATGACGATGTCTTCGTGTCCGGTGGTGGGCAGTTGGAAGGTGAGCGTGGCGCCGAGGGGATTGTTCACGCGAAGGTGGCGGCCCACGGGATCGTCGAACCTCGCGTTGAGTCCGGCGAATCCCTGATCCTGCGCGTTATGCGTGATGACTTCCGCGTCTCCTGAAACGGAGAAATCGAAAGCGCCTCCGCCGAGAGTGAAGGTGGGGATGTGGAAGTTGCCGGTGAGATTGAAATTCCAATAGTGGATGAGATCGCCGGGTTGGCTTTCGGAGGCGATGAATCCGGCCGGCTCGGACCATAGACTCCAGCGTCCGCTGGTATCCTTGTGGCGGACGCGGATGCGGTAGGTTTTTCCGGCTTCGGCGATGCCGAGGGGGAGGATGAAATCCGTATCGGTGGAGGTTTCCCCGGAGTCCCAGGTGGTCTCGATTTCATAACGGCGGGGCGTGCCTTCGCTCCAGCCGGGAACGCCGGGGCCCTGGATTTCCGCGATGCGCCACTGGGAGGCGGCGTGCGTGGCGGGGCCTTGCGGGTCGCTGAAACCGGAGGAGCGGAAGGCGAGATCGTCCGCCGGGAATCCGTCTCCGCCGATGTAGGTGATGAGGGGTTTTTCCGGTTCGTTCACGTCCGCCGGGGCGGTGGGATTGCTACGGGATTCGATCCAGCCGCCGTGCCGGGATTCAAAGAGAAGGTATTGGTAGCCGTAGCCTTTCTGGCGGTTCGGATCGTTGTCCTCGCCATTGCCGATGCCGTCCATGGCTTTGCGGTTCCAGGTGCCGCCGGGCCAGGTGTTTGTGGCGTAATCGACGAACCATCGGGTGATGCCCGCGTGATCGGAAAAGCCGTCGCCGTCCGGATCGGGCAGGGTGCGGATCCATGAGGCCGTGCTGGCGGTGCCGCCGAGCCCTCCGCGGCCGGTATCGAGATAATGCGCGCGGAAGAAATTCCCGCGATGGCTGGATTGGCCGTTGTTCGCCCCGCTTCCCGGCGTGCGCGGATGGAGATTCCACATGGCGGCGTCGAGATTCGCCCAGTTCAGGGTGGTGCCGGGCGGAGCGACGAAGGATGCGTATTCATCCAGGAGCTGGCCGATCTGCCCGCCGCCGGGATCGCCATCGGAGGCGAGCAGGCCGAGAATTTCCCGGCAGCGGTTGCGGTATTCCAATGCGAGGGCGGGATGGCGGGAAATGGCGCGGATGATGTTCGGCGCACCGGCGGCGACAACTCCATCCATGCCGCCGCCCCAGTGGTGCGCGGCGATGTACATCATGTCGAGGTCGTAGGGGATGATGACCCAGCGGTTGTCGGTGGGGCGCAGATAAAAGCGGTAGTTGTCGCCCGGGCGCACATCGACGTTGCCGATGAGGCGGTTGATGGCGAGAAAGGTGTAGAGCGAGGGCAGATCGACGTTGTCGCGGTACCATTGCTCGGTCTGCCCGCTTTGGGCGAGGGCGTTGCGGAAGGTGTTCCAGTCCGAGGAATCGACGGTGGCGGGCGGAGGTCCCTGGCGTTTTTTGTCTCCGGCGTTGCCCTCGATGGAGTAGAGGTTTCCATCGGGCAATCCGCGTTCGTTGAGGAAGTTTCCTTCGGTGGGTTCGAGGCCGAGGTAGAGCCCCCAGAGATCGCCTTCGTATTGCGAGGAGGGGGAGGTTTCCACCGCGTCGTCGATGACGCGCAGGTGGAGGTATTGCGTGTGCATGGCGGCCATGCCGGCGAGCTGATAGAGGCGGTGGGAGGATGCTTCCTCGATGCCCGCGGAACCCCGGTGGAGGGAGGCCCAGGGGCCGGCGTTGGCGTTGAGGAGAAGATTGTTCCAGGTGCGCTGGTAGGGCCTGCCATAGTTGTCCCTGGCCTGATAGTCGCGGGCGCGGTTGAAGTAGATGTTCCACTTGTTTTTCCCGGCCTGATAGGTGGAGCCGATGCCCCGGACGCGGAACTGGATGTGATCGAAAACCTTGCCATCCTCCACGACGGTGCCGGTGAAGCGGGTGAGGCGGTGGGAGCCGTTGTATTGGGAGTTCGTCACGTCCGTGCCGTTGGCGATGAGGTGGAACGGCATGACGGAGGAAAGGACTTCGGACGGATAGGTGTGGGCGGTGGTGGCGGGAAAGCCGCCGAAGGAGGAAGGTCTCAACGCGCCGGTCCAGGATGGCACGCCGTCATAGACGAAGTAGGCGAAGTTCGGCTGCTCGTCATCCGCGTAGGGGACGGTCTGTTCGTTCCCTGACAGATCCTCGAATGTGATGCGGTAGCGGATGAGGCGGCGGTGGGTTTGCAGTTCGGCGGGCAGCACGCAGGTGAAGGTGGAATCCCCCGCGGTGTCATCGCCGCCGGTGCCGTCGTCGTTCATGGGAAGGGTGGTCCAATTCGCTTCGTAGGCCGGATCGGTGAGCCGGATGTAGGCTCCCGGCTCCACGATCTGCCAGGAAAGCGCGACCGCCCCCACGCCATCGGGATCGGTGATGCGGGCGGTGATGGTGACGGCCTGCCCGGAGGTTGGGGAAACCGGGGAGTGCGCGACCTGGCGGATCTGCGGCGGAATTTGATCCATGGGGGCATGCATGGAATTCACGGCGCCGGGCGTGGGGGTGGGGGAGTCCACACGGGCATCGAGCAATTCGAGATCCATCGAGAAATCACTGCTTTGCAGCGTCGTGTTGAAGCCATGCACGGCGATGACGTTGGTGCCGCCGATGAGGATGTCGTCGGCATTTTCGATGATGACTTCGTCCCACAGGTCGTTGTCGTGATTGTTGGGCGCGAAGTAGTTGTAGGCGAGCTGGCCCGCACCGACGTAGCGGCGGTCCACCTCGACGCCGTTGATCCAGATCACGCAGCCGTCGTCGATGCGGATGCGGAGCTTGAGTTTCTCCGGCACCCCGCTGGGGGAGACGGTGAAGTTTTTCCTGAAGTAGATGCTGGAATAGTTGTGTTGCATGTCGCCGACCACGGTGTTCACGCCCGGGTCGTTGTAGCCGATCCCGGTCTGGCCATCGAGCCAGCCGGAATCGTCGAAAGCGACGGATCTCCATTCCTCGACGGGGGAGGAGGCTTCCTGCGTGCCTTTGAAGTATTTCCAGCCGTCCGTTTGGATGGGGATGAAAACGGCGCTTTCCCCGGCGGTGAAGCCGGAGGAACGCCACGAACCGCCGAGATCGTTGTCGAGCGAGGGGTGGATCAATTCCGCCGAACTGCCTCCGCCATCGGCCATCACCGGCCAGGGAAATCCGGCGCGGTATTCCACCCGGTCGTGGCGGGTGCCGGAGGCGTCGTTGAGATCGATGCGTTCGCCTTGGGAGGAAAGTTTTCCGGACCACGGGCCGAGGGCTTCGACGCCATAAATGTCCAGCAGCGTGGCCGGATGCTCGCCGACGACGAGGTATCCGCCGGTCGGGATCACGCTGCCGGGCGGGAAGGTGTAGGTGATGGCGTCCGTGAGGGACCAGCCGGAGATGTCCATGGGAGTATCGCCCGGATTGTGCAGGTCGATGAATTCCTC
>CAZVSA010000313.1:0-4790 GCA_964629955.1 uncultured Luteolibacter sp. | reverse complement strand
TTGCCGAGCCAAGATCGGCCGCGATGAACCGGGCCGGCAAATCCGTTGTTTCCGGGGCGGAACGGGCCGCGGTGATCACCTCCGCACCGGCTGCGGCCATCCGGCGCACGATGGCCTCTCCCGCCCCCTTGGTGCCTCCGGTGACGAGCGCTCGCTTGCCTGCAAATTCGGATGGATCGATCTGAAAACCGGGCGTGTTCATTGGATGCTGAGGCGGGAGATTTTTCCGTTGGTGATGACAAAATGAAATTCCAGCTCCACAGGGCTTCCGGGAAAGTTGCCGGAGATTTTCGAGATGACGGCGTGCGTTTCTCCATCCGGCGTCGCTGACAGGACTTCGTTTTTCGGCTGATACTCCCGTGTGGTTTCGGCGATCCATTCGCGGACGGCGTCGAAACCCTGGTGGTCACGGTTTTCATCATGCACCAGCGCGTCTTGCGCGAAGCAAGCCGCCGCGTCGTCGATCCTGCCATCGTTGGCGGCGGCGATGTAGTTGAGAATGACCTCGGGCAAAGCGGCCGGGGCCAGGGAAGAGTCGGAATGAGTGGACATGCTTCCATTTTCGCTGATGCTTACAAAATGACAAGAACCCACAAAAAAGTAAGTAACTCACCCACGAAGAAAGGAACCGAATGGACGCCGCTGACCGCCGCGCAGGGAGTGGAAGAGGCGCTCAAAATGCTGGAGGGGCGCTGGAAGCTGCGCATCCTGTTCCAGCTCTTCGGTGGCCGGGTGCGGAGGTTTTCGGATTTGGAGCGCGCCATTCCGGAGGTGACTCAGAAGATGCTGGCCCAGCAGTTGAGGCAACTTGAGAAGGACGGCATCGTGCATCGCAAGGTGTATCCCGAGGTTCCGCCGAAGGTGGAGTATTCGCTGACCGAATGGGGGCAATCGCTCTGCCCCGCTCTGGATGCTTTGCTGAAATGGGCGGTGGCGAGGGCGGATTGAATTTCTCCCGGGCCAACCAAACGGTTAGGGCCAAAACCCCGGGTGACGGCAATTCATGGGCGGGAAAGGGTATGGAGCAAATCGGGCAACGGACTTGCGGTGATGGATTTCGTGAGAGGGATGCGGTGCTTGCCGGGATAGACCACATGCAAATGGTCCAACCCCTTTTCTCCCTCCCTTTGGTGCAACCAACAGGTGTTTCAGGACACCCCCCAAAAAGCAAATTCCTGGCAGTGGAATCTGCTCGCCTCCGAAGTGGATCTTCAATATCCATGGGCATGGTCCCGACGGTTGAAGCTGGCCGCTCTGCCAGGATACTTTCCTCCCTGACGTGTCCACGGAAGCTTCTCATCTTGATGATGTTGCTGGGGGGGCCTTCCCTCCTCCGGGCGGAGGGCTTGATCCGGATCATCGCGGTGGACGAGGGCCAGGGCACCACGGACGGCACCAGCTACTCGGCCTTTACCAATCCCGTGCTCAATGAATCGGGCCAAGCCGCTTTCGTCGGCTTCCGGGTGCTCGGTGCATCCGGCAGCCCCCCATTGGCCGGCGGCATCCATGTCGGCGACGGTCACGGGCCTTTGATGGAACTGGTCCGCGTCGGCGACCCGGGTTTCGTGCCGGATTCCTTTGCCAACGGCTTCACCGTGGAAGCCATCAATGATGTCGGTCAGGTCGCTTGTTTTGAAAACGCGGTTTCCGCGGCGGGCGACACCATTGCTTCCGGCTTGTTTCTTCGCAAGGCAGCCACCGAGCCAATTCTCGCTGTCCTGCGCGGGGCCCCGGACCCCGACGGCGATCCCATCAACCAAATCCAATTCACCGACCTGGATGTGAACGGTCGCATCGGGCTGAGCCTGAGCCACCCCCAAGCCAACAGTCCGAACGCACTCATCTCCACCGCCGTGTACGAAGCCGGTGGCCTCCGCGTCCTGGCAAAACAAGGCGGGCCTGCTCCTGATGGAATCGGCACCGTCGGCGCGGCCTTTTACCCCTCCCTCAACGACGCCGGTCAAATCAACTTCGATGTCCGGGTCGCCCGCCCCGGCCTTTCGCAGCGCCCGGCTTTTTTCCGGGAAACTCCCGGCGTCGGGCTCGAATTGCTCCTTCGCAGCCAGGACCCCGCCACCGCTCCCGGCATCGACGGCACGATCCTCGTCGAGTTCTACACGTCGTCCATGAACGGGGCGGGTCTTATCATCTTCGCCGGCAACGTCACCGGTGCCACGGATCCGGCCAACAATGGCCGCGGCCTCTTTGTGGTCGGCGCGCCGAACGCCGCCACTGCTCTGATCCGCGAAGGCCGACCCGTTCCTGGTGGCACGACGATCGCAGCCTTTGGCCGTCCGTCCCTCAACCAGTCCGGTGCCGCCGCGTTCCACGCCCTGCTGACCGATGACCCTGCGGCCGAACCCGACCGCACCAAGGTCGGCATCTACCGCCAAAGTGCCGCCGGCCTGACCGAGATCGCCCGCGACGGCCAAAGCTCCCCCGCCGGTGACGGCATGATCGATTTGCCAAGCTTCGGACTCCCCATCACCTCCCCGAGCTACCACATCCGCCCGCTGTTCAACGACGCGGGTCAGGTAGCCTTCCGCGCCAACCTTGCTGGCACCGGTTCCGGGGGCGCCGCCAGCCATGCCATATTTTTCTTCGATGACGCCCTCGGTCTGATCGAGGTCGCCCGCACCGGCAGCCCGCTGCTAGGCAGCACCATCGTCAATCTCGGTCTGCGCCAGAGCAATCTCAGCGACAGTTACGAGGAAGTCGGCTTCAATGGCGCCGGACAGATCGCGTTCCGCTTCGCCCTCGGTGACGGCCGCGAAGGCGTGGCGATCTGGTCGCCGGCATCGCCCGCCGCTTCCTTCAAACTCACGATCACCCGGGCCACCCCGCCAGCCACCGGCTACGACTTCAAGTGGGACTGCCGGCCCGGCAAGGTCTATGACCTCGTAACTTCCACCGACCTCGCCACCCCGATTTCCGGTTGGCCGGTGTACGATCCGGCCGGCGGGGGAGGCAACGACCCCTACCGCAACATTTCCGCGGCCGGTTCCACGATCACGCTGACCGGAGTTCCATCGAGCGGGCCGAAGCGATTCTTCGCGGTGGTGGAGAAAGATGCGCCGCCGTAATTCGATCAACCCCCTTTCTCCCTTCCTTTGGTCCAACCAACAGGTGTTTCAGGATGCCCCCCAAATAAATTTCTGGCAGTCAGGCGCAACGATGTTCGGATGGCCTTCGGACCACGCTTAGATGCGCCAGCTACCCGCGGGGAGATGATCGTGGCGAGGTAACTCTTCCGATGTTTTTCCTCTGTTGTCAGCGTATGCCTTAGCTTCGATCCCATCCTTTCCAATCTTGAAGCTCTCGAAGTAGGTTGTAAGCGTCTTGATCAAAATGGGGAGAAAGGTGAGTGTAAGGAGGGCGATCGCGTAGCCATCGACTGCGATCACTTTTGTGATGTGCATGAGAGCGATGATTCCCAGAACGATGAAGGGCCATGAGCGGCGGATAGAGCCCTTGATTCTGGCGCTTGGTGCTGGTCCCAATGAATGCATTTTGAAGGATAGATGCTGATTGAACTAGTTCTCCGCGACGAAATGACCGTAGTAGTCCCACTGAATACCGAGAGGAAAGTCTGTGCTGGGAGTAACGCCGGGATGGCGTATTTCGATAGCCCGCTGGAGAGCTGATTCTCCCAAGTCCCTATCCGGCAAACATATTGGCAAGGCGCTCTTCAGGACTGCTGTTGTAGTCCTCAACGGTTGTCGAATCGTCCAACATAGAACCGTGTTTGTAGCGCCAATGGGCCAACTCGTGAGCGCAGGTGAATACTCTCCTACCTGCGGGACGATCCACCGGCAGAACAATGACTTTGCGTTCTTTTTCATACATTCCCTCGAAGGTGCCGCCGACGATGAAGCGAACCTCAACTTTTAGCTTTTCGGCACAGTCAAAGATGTTCACCGGATCAAGCCGGGGAACTTCTGCCCGCTTTCTGACGTCAAGGGCTCCTCTGTATGCCATCGTGGCAATTTCCTCGTTATCAGTCATTCGGGATTTCCTTTAACTTTTCGCAAAAGTTCTAACACGCGCTCAAGGTCGTTTGACGACAGCTTTTCGAGATGTCGTGCGGCAAGCAATAAGTCTTGAGACATACCCGCGCTTTGATCGCGGCCCAGAAGCCATTCGGTTGAGACGCCAAATAGGTCGGCCATTTTTCCCAATTCCTCTGCCGAGACCTTCCGGCGCCCGGCTTCAATTTCAGAAATCGTCGGCCTGCTTACCTCCATCAGTTTCGCCAACTGATTTTGGGTGAGCCCAGCATCTTCCCGAGCGATGCGAATTCGTTCATGTAGTTCGACCGGCGTGCTCATAGCGACTGAGGGGAAAGGGTTTTGAGTTCAGTCAGACGCGATACGATTTCTGGAAGGGTGCGCATTCGCTTGCATCCATTTTCCTCCTCAATCACCAAAAGATTTTCTTTGAGGGGAATATCCACGTCTAATCGACTGCTCAACTCGCAGGTGATCTCTATTCCCTCCAACGAGTCAATTCCTAGGTCATACAGGAGGCTGGTCTTTTCGTTGATCTCAACACCAGAGCGCGCGGAGGGGCGCTCGCGTAGGCATTCGGTCACGGTTTCGAGAATTTCAGTGTTCATGGGGTGATAGCGTTTGACCAAAGGTAAGAAAAGCTGACATCAAGTCAAATTTATTTTTCCGACGTAGAGTGGCCCGCTTTCGCGCCGGTCACCTGCAACAACGTCAGCAAGGACGGCAAGGCCGCGACGTGCTCCCTGCGCAATGTTCCCGCGCGGGCCATTGATGACTTCGTGA
>CAZVSA010000312.1:2441-4813 GCA_964629955.1 uncultured Luteolibacter sp. | reverse complement strand
GCAATCGCTCTGGATGGCGTTTTTCGTCAATTTCTTCGGCGCGTTCCGCGGGGATTTCATGGAGCACGCGGGATTCCTCCTGCTCATCAATGCCTCCATGACGGCGATCTGCCTCGCCATCTCCGCACTGATGCGCACCGCGGAGCAGGCGTCCCTGCTGTCCATTTACCTCGTCGGGTTTCAGCTCCCGCTCTCGGGCGCGGTGCTCGCGCTGCCGGAAAACATCGAGGCCTTCACCCGTCCGTTCATCTCCGCATATTGGGCGTGGTCCGGCTCCGTCCAGGCGCTGCAAACCCAGGTCCACGAAGCGGTGAAATCCGTCATCGACACCTCGCTTTCCCTCCAGTTTTCCTGCCTCTACACGCTCGGCGCGCACATCGCCGTCGCCTTGATCGCCGCCTGGGCCGGTGTGCGCAGGCCGCAGTGGGATTGACCTCCCACATGGAATCCCGGTCAGGCCCTCCTGCGATTTGTCTGTCCCGTTGTGAACATTTTATACCCGAAATTCAGCCTCAAGCTGCTCCTTCCGATGCTCGCCGCCGCCTCCATTGGAGCAGTGATCGCGGGCCTGTATGGAATCGTTCACGATCAGATCACATTCACGCTCTCGCCGGAGTATTTCACCCACTTGAAGTTCGAGCAGTTTTCATACGCGGACTTCAATCTGGCTCCGCGTTTGTTTGTCGCCATCATTGGAGTTCTGGCCACATGGTGGGTTGGTTTCATCGCAGGCTGGTTTTTTGCCAGAATCCTGCTCCCGCATGTTTCCGGCCCCGCCGCCATCGCCATCATCGGCAGGTCCTTCGCAATGATGATCGCCTGCTCTTCCGCGTTCGGCTTCGCAGGCTACATTCTGGCATCAGTCGGCTGGTATTCCCAACCGGACTGGGAGGCGGCAGCCGGAATGCTGGCGATCACGGATCTCCCATCCTTCGTCAAAGTGGGATACATCCACTACGGCAGCTATCTGGGCGGTTTGAGCGGACTGATCCTCGCACTTCTGTATTGCAAACGCCGGACAAAGCCCCGGCAGCCCGATGAACCTTCTCCGGACTGATCCGACTCGCGGAGCCCATCACCCACCGGTGCTTTTCTTCACCTCCGCCCACGCCTCCTCCATTTGATCGGGCGTCGCGCTTTCCACGGTCAACCCGCCCGATTTCAAAAGCTTTTCCATCGCCGCGAAGCGTTCTTCAAATTTGCGGTTCGCGGACGCCATGAGCACTTCCGGATCGATTTTCCGGAAACGCGCGAGATTCACCACGGAGAACAAAAGATCGCCCAGCTCCTCGGAGATCGCATCCTCGCTCCCCTCCTCCATCGCCGCCTGGAGTTCGCCGACCTCCTCCCGGATCTTCTCCAGCACACCCGCTTCCTCCGGCCAATCGAAGCCTGCCTTCGCCGCTTTTTTCTGAAGCTTCGCCGCCCGGAGAAGCGCCGGAAGCCCCTTGCCCACCCCGTGCAGAAACGGTTTTTCCTCATCTCCCTTCTCCGCCCGCTTGATCTCATCCCACTGCTTCAGCACCTCGTCGGAAGTCGCGGCTCCGCTGGTGGCGAACACGTGCGGATGCCTGCGGACGAGCTTGTCGCAAATCCCGCGGGCCACCTCATCCAGATTGAAATGCCCCGCCTCCTCCGCGATCTCGCTGTGAAAAACCACCTGCAGTAGAAGATCCCCCAACTCCTCCTTCATGTGTTCCAAATCGTCGCGCTCGATGGCATCCACCGTTTCATACGCCTCTTCGATCAGGTTGGTGACAAGCGAGCGGTGCGTCTGCTCCGCGTCCCAAGGACACCCTCCGGGAGCACGAAGCCGGTGCATGATGGCACGGAGACGCTCCACCTGCACACCGGGGTCTCCGGACTCGATCATTTCGGCGTCGTTCATCATGAGAGGGGATCAGGCATGGCTGCCGGCATCCAGCTTTGGTTGTTGGAAAGCTCTCCGGATTCTCCGTGCCAGCGAAACCACGAGCGGAACGGCTTGCAAGGACCACCAGTAAACCCCCAGCGGGACGAGCATCAGCAAAAACAGAATCCCGGCCCACACGGGAACACCCAATGGAGAAAGTTCCACCCCCGCCGCCGCGATCACCAGAACGGAAACGAAGGAAAAAGCCACCAGCAATCCCGTGCTGACAGGGATCTGCACCCAGGTGGAAAATCCAAACCACCGGGTGATCCCCTCCGCAAGAACCGTGGAAGGCAGCAGGAGAACGAGGCAGCAAAGGGCCGACGCCGCCACCATGAAAACAAGCCCCGCCGGATAGGCCAGCGGACCACCGATCCCACCATCGGTTAGAACCGCCCACAACAGCAGGCCGAAATACGTGAGAGTCCAGGCCAGAGCCGCGCCGATCACCACCGCGGCG
>CAZVSA010000312.1:0-2431 GCA_964629955.1 uncultured Luteolibacter sp. | reverse complement strand
AAGCCAGCACATGCCTGGCAAGAAACAATCCCGCAAATCCCACCGCCTTGATGACTCCCGTTCCGTTCATGGGATTATGGGTTTTCAATCGCTTTTCCCGGACCTGGAAGCACGAAGAAGAATCCCCCGTTCCTCCTCTGTCAGACTCTGTAAACCCTCCCGCGAAATTCTGTCCAGAATCGCATCCACAGCCGAGTTTCTCTCGAAATCCACGGTGGTCCGGGGTTTGATTTTCGCTTCGTGCCGCCGCCGCTGGAACGCCTTGGGAACCGGGATTTCCACGCCCGGGGAACCCGCCCGCGCCCATTCCAGCAACCCCGGATAACGCATCAACAGGAATCCCAGGATCGCGCCGCCCAGATGCCCCGCCTCGCCGCCGCGGTTGAACCCGACGGGCAACACCACCATCACCACCGCGATCAACAGAACGCCGATCGCGAGCTGCCGCATCGACAGCTCGATCGGAGGAATCAGCAAGGCCACGCGCAGGTTCGGAGCCACCATCGCAACCCCTACCAGAATCCCGTAAACGCCCGCCGAGGCCCCCACCAGCGGCGTCGTCTGTTCGGCCGGAAACACCCCCGCGAACGCCAGCAAGGTGTAGAACATCGCCCCCGCCGCACCGCACAGCAGATAGAACGCGAGGAAGCGCCACCGCCCCCAGTGCCTCTCCATCCACGGCCCGAAAAAATATAGCCCGATCGAATTGGCGAACACATGCCCCACGCTCCCGTGAAGAAACTGGAACGTCACGAATTCCCATAAACGAAACTTCCCCAGCGCGGTGGCGATCGTAAACGCCCCCCAATTCCAGATCACCCCATCCAGAAACAATATATCGCCGAAGAAGATCGCCAGATTCGCGATCAAAAGCCACTTCACCACCGGCGTGAGCCGCGACTGGTGGCCGCTGCCGCCGCCCCCGCCCGTTCCGGTATATGCTCGCTCCGCCGCGCCCATCTGGAGCACGGGTTATCATGGCCCATTCCGCTCCGCAAGGGTTGGTGACAAAACCGCTCCCTGAAAGATCCGTCGCTTCTGGCCCGTTCCATGCATTGTTGTTCGTGAGTTTCATTTCCGGGCGGCCACCGCTCCACGAGTTTTTCCAAACCGCGCGGAGCGACGGCGGCCCAAACAATCCCGGAGAAGGCGGCGGAGAGAAATCCCGCCGCCTTCTTTTTTCCCAAAAACAACGAAACAACGCCATGACGGAAGCCATCCCGCCATTTTCACCCAAATCCCGCGCATCAACTTGCATGGCATTGCCAAACCGCTTGTCCGCGGGTGAACTGGAGGCGTCATGAGCGAAGATCCACGCACCACCCACGCAGGCCTCCAAAAATGGGTCGATGAAATGACCGCCCTCTGCACCCCGGATTCCGTGGAGTGGTGCGACGGCTCGCAGGAGGAATGGGACCGCCTCACCAGCCTCCTTGTCGAAAACGGCACCTTCACCCGCCTCAATCCGGAAAAACGCCCGAACTCGTTCCTCGCCCGCTCCACCACCTCGGACGTCGCCCGCGTCGAGGAGCGCACCTTCATCTGCAGCAAGCGCCCGGACGAAGCCGGTCCCACCAACCGCTGGATGGACCCCGCCGGAATGCGCGCCCTCCTCGCGGAAAAACTCCGCGGCTGCATGAAAGGCCGCACCATGTACGTCATCCCCTTCTGCATGGGCCCCCTCGATTCCCCGCTCGCCAAGATCGGGATCGAGATCAGCGACAGCGCCTACGTCGCCGTCAACATGCGCATCATGTGCCACATGGGATCGCACGTCCTCAAGCGCCTGGAGGACGAGGTTTCCGGAGCCTCGCCGAAAAAACGCGACGGACACGCGCAATTCATTCCCTGCCTCCACACCGTCGGCGCGCCGCTGGAGCCCGGCCAGGCCGATGTCCCCTGGCCGTGCAACGACGACAAATACATCGTCCATTTTCCCGAAACCCGCGAGATCGTCTCCTACGGCTCCGGCTACGGCGGCAATGCCCTGTTAGGAAAAAAGTGCCTCGCCCTGCGCATCGCCTCGAACATCGCCCGCGAGCACCAATGGATGGCCGAGCACATGCTCATCGCCGGAATCCACGCCCCGGACGGATCGAAAACCTACATCACCGCCGCCTTCCCCTCCGCTTGCGGGAAAACCAACCTCGCGATGATCGTCCCGCCGAAAGCCTACCTCGACGCGGGATGGAAAACCTCCATCGTCGGAGACGACATCGCATGGCTCTGGCCCCACGAGGACGGAAAACTCCATGCCATCAACCCCGAGACCGGCTTTTTCGGCGTCGCCCCCGGCACCTCGTATTCCACCAATCCCATCGCCATGGAGTCGATGAAGGAAAACACCATCTTCACCAACGTCGGGCTCACCGACGACGGCGACGTCTGGTGGGAAGGCATGACCAGGGAACCGCCCGCCCGTCTCATCGAC
>CAZVSA010000311.1:651-4817 GCA_964629955.1 uncultured Luteolibacter sp. | reverse complement strand
TCAGGCTGGCCCATGTGAGCGGCGCCGTCCCCGCGGAATCATGGGAAAGCCAGCCTGATGCGGTTGGCCGGGTTTTCATCGGTGGAAAGCCACAATTCGCTCTGGTCGTCGGAGGCGATCCAGAAAGTGTAGCGACCGGTGTCCGGGGCGACGAGGTAGCCGGTGACGCGCTGGCCGTAGTTGTTGGCGATGTTGCTTTGCGCTTTCAGGCCTTCGCCGGGCGGAAGGGTATCGACAATGGAGGGCGAGGCGGGGAAGGCCGCGTTTCCGGTGAGGTTCGAGACGTTGCCGCCGGCGATACCGTTCCAAAGTTCGCGCCGGACGAGGGAGCGTTCGGCGGGGGCATCGGGATGTTCCAGATGTTCGTTGGCGATGATTTGGCGGGAGATGATGCCGGGCCCCTCCCACGCGACGGCCGCATGGTCGCCGCCGACGATTTCGCGGTGCCGGGCCTCGATGTAGTAGCGCCGGCCGGCGACGAGGGTTTTTTCCACCGATTTCTGGGAGGGCTCGGCGTCCCAGTTCTCTTCCTCGACCCACCCCTCGATGGAGGCGATTTTTTCGATATCGGCGGGGTCTTCGCCGGTGGAGAGCCACAGTTCGCTCTGGTCGTCGGAGGCGAGCCAGAAGGTGTACGCGCCTGTCGCGGGCGGCACGAGGTAGCCGCTGATGCGCTGGCTGTAATTGTCCCCCACGTTGGCCGGTGCCTTGAAGGTGAAGAGCGTGCCGGTGAAGTCCGGTGGCGAGGCGGGGGGATTGAGAGTGGGATTTCCCAACCAGATCTCCCGCTTCAACGCGGGGCGGAAGTGGTCGGGGTATTCGAGATGATTGCCGGGGATCCGCGTGCGGGAAATACCCGGCCCCTGCCACGCCACGGCCAGGTGGTCATCTCCGGCTCCGTCCTTTTGCAGGGCTTCGATGTAGTAGCGCTGGCCCGCGACCAACGGGATCACCGCGGATTGCTGGCCCGGCTGCGCGGTCCAGTTCTGGCTGCCGACGGAACCGGTCACGCCGGCGATGCGGCGTTTGTTGGCGGGGTTTTCGTTGGTGGAGATGGAGAGTTCACCGCCGTCGTCGGAAGCGATCCAGAAGGTGTAATTTCCGGTCGTTGGCGGGATCAGGTAGCCGCTGAGGCGCTGGCCGTAGTTGTTCCCGACATTGGAGGGAGCCTGGAAATGCTGGACGTATCCGGTTTCGTCCGGAGATTGCGGAAAGTAGAGCGATTCGGTGAGGACCGAGACCCCCTGGCCGCCGGCGAGTCCGGTCCACACTTCGCGTTTCATGGCGGCGCGGACCACATTCACGGTGATGGTGGCGGTGGTGGAAAGAGGGGTGGGGAGGCCGTTGTCGGTGGCGGTGACGGTCAGCGCCCGCGTGCCGAGCGGCAGGCGGCCGCCGTCCGCGGCGCGGATCACTCCGGTAGCCGGGTCGATGGTGAAAACTCCGTCGGCATTTCCGCCGGTGATGCTGAAGGTGACCGTCGAGCCGGGGTTGGCCCAGTCTTTCGCTTCCATGGCATCGGTTTCGGAATCCCGGTCAAAGATGGTGAACGTGCGGTTCGCGAGAACGGGCGCACCGTGGTTGTAGAACGTCTGCGTCACATGCGGAGCGCCCAGAATCACCTGTCCGAAGTCCGGGCCGGACCAGGACACCGCAAGGTTGTCCCCTCCGGTGCCCTCCTTGTGCAACGCCTCGACATAGTAGAATTTTCCGCCTTCCAAAACGACCGGAGCCGATCGCTGCGTGGCAAATTTTCCCCACTCCCGGGAGCCGGTGGAACCGGTATGCCAGGCAATCCTCACCTTGTTGGCGGGGGTTTCATCGGTGGAAAGCCACAATTCGCCATTGTCATCGGAAGCGATCCAGAAGGTGAAACTTCCGCTGTCGGGCGCGCGGAGCCAACCGCTGAGGCGCTGGCCGTAGTTGTCGGCGCTGTTGGTGGGCGTCTCGAAGAAGGGAAGGTAGGACGTCGATGTCGGGTTGTTCGGGAAGTTCGCGTGCGAGGTGAGATTGGAGATGGGATTTCCGGAAATGCCCGACCAATACTCACGCTTCACGGCCCGCGGCTCGACTTCCACCACGATCTGCGCCGTTTTGATCAAACCGCCGCTGTCGGACACGCGGACATTCAGATCATACTTCGGCCGGGTGGCGAAAGACAGCGCGGCGTTCACCGAGAGAACTCCCGTCGAAGGGTTCAAGGAAAAGGCGTTGCCGGTGTTTCCTCCCGTGATGAGGAAATTGGACAGCACGGAACCCGCTTCGAAATCACCCGCCAACAGCGTTCCCACCGCGGCTCCCACATTGCTGTCCTCACGCACCCGGAACGTCATGTTCGCAAGCCACGGCGGACGGTTCGGCAATGTGCCGGGATACTCCAGATACTCGGTGGCGATCAGCCGCCGCGACAGCGTGGGCGTCTGCCATGCCACCGCCGCGTGGTCGCCGCCGGCGTTTTCCCGGTGCAGAAACTCGACGTAGTAACGCTGCCCCGCCACCAACGGGATGTTGGCGGACTGCTGGGAGGCCTGGGCGGTCCAGCTCACATTGGTGTTCGAGTTGTTGTAGGCAACCCGCACCCTGTTCGCCGGGTTGCTGTCGGTGGAAAGCCACAACTCGCTGATATCGTCCGCAGCGGTCCAAAAGACGTGATTTCCGGTCTCCGCCGGGACCAGGTAGCCGCTGAATTTCTGGCCGTAGTTGTCCGCGGGCCAAACTCCCTGGAAGGTTCCCGCATGCAGCCTGACGTTCGGGCTGTTCGGGTAGTTCGCATTCGACGTCAGCCCCGAAAGCCCGCCACCGCCGAGGCCGGTCCAGATTTCCTGCTTGAGCCCGCGCAACGGAGCCACACGGACCCGCACCGGCACGTTGCCCGCGGAGTAGGAAACGATGAGATCGAAGACGCTCGTTCCTCCCAGGGCGTTGCGGTTCGCCACGCGGAGCGTGCCGTCGGAGAGGATCGAGAAAGCCGAACCGGTATTGCCCCCCGTGATCGAGTAGCCGGATCCGCCTGGGGCCACGATCCCGAGCACCGCGTTGTTCAGGGCGTTCACCGGCACGCGGAAGTTCCACCTCGGGGAGGGCACCGTCCCGGTGATCGTGTATTCCCCCAGCGAGCCGTAGTCGTCGTAGCCGCTCGTCGCCCAGGTGGCGTTGCCGACGCCGTCCACCGTGACGGTGTAGGTTCCGGAGGCGAGGTTCGCGGTGAGCGTGGCGTTCAACTGGTTCGCCGGACTCGCGGTGGTGATGAGCGTGCCGGAGGAATTGTAGAGCTTCGCCTCGATGTCGAGGTTCGGGATTCCCGTAGTGCCGGCGCCGTTGAATTGAAGGTTCAGGCTTCCGCCGCCGGTACTGAAAAGGAAGGCATCCACATCGTCCGGGCTTCCAATCACGCCGCTGTTGGAAACCGCGCCCCCGGCTCCAATGGTCAGAGGTGTGGCGTTCTCCGCATCCGGCGCGTGGTCGTCGAAACGCCTCGGAACGGAGGAACCGATGAAGAGCAAATCGTCCTGCTGCTGGTTCGCGTTCACATAATCCCCCTTGCTCCAATGCGTGACGTTCTGGCTGTAGGGAGCCCCCATGATCGGCCCCCAGCTCGTCGCGCCGCTGCCGTGGCCACCATAGTAGCCGGACGCACCCTGCCCGTCGTGATGCAGGCCGAAGGTGTGGCCGATCTCGTGCGAAATCACCAGCGCCCCCGCATTGCCGCGATAGAAATTCCAGCAAACCGGATCGCCCGATTGGCGGAACGTGTTGCTGAATGCCACGCCGCCCGCGTTGGCGAAATTGTTGGTCGTCGTGATGCAGCGGATGCGCAAACCCTGCGGCGCGCGCAGATACGCCTGCAAGTCGGTGGTCACGTTCACCTCGAAAGGTGCGAAATCCTCCGCCACCCGCCGCCACATGTCGGTGACCTCGCTCGCAGGCAGGTTGTGGGCCGGAGCGACGATGCGCGCGCCGCCTTCCCAGCTATGGCCCTCGATGACCTCGCCGTCGAAATCCAGATAGATCACCGCCTCCGCGCGCGGCAGGCTGTGCAGAATGGGGATGGCTTCATAAATGATCCCCACCGACCGGCCGTCGTTGTAAATCGCCGCTTTTTCCGGATCGGGACCCTGCTCCACCGCGGCGAGCGGCTTCCAATTCGGGTCCGGCTCGCAAATCAC
>CAZVSA010000311.1:0-641 GCA_964629955.1 uncultured Luteolibacter sp. | reverse complement strand
GCGCCACCTGAAGCCCCTCCCCCGGATCTCCCGAATAAACGATGGCCGTCCGCCCCTCCTTCGGAAGAATGAATCCCCGGTAGCTCCATGGCTCGCGCGCGATCTCGAAAATCCCGCTGCCATCCGCGAGACGGCCGCCCGCGGCGGTCGCGCCGTTGGGATGGGTGTGCACGTAGTTCAGCACCCCGTCCGTTTCCCCCCCACCAGGCAGGGGCAGGCGCACCACCGCCCCTTTCTCCAACCCGCCGATTCCGTCGAACAACCGCGCCGCGTCCTCTTCCACCGGCTCGGGCAGGCTCACCGGCAGCAAAGGTTCCTCTTCCCCGCCACCCCGCACCGCCGCGGGAGCCCGCCGGTCCTCCGCCAGGGCAACCCCGTCATTCCGCGGATCATCGCTCCGGTTCCACAACATCAAAACCGCCACGGAGAACAGGAGGATGACAAAAAGAGGGTAATGTTTTTTCATGGGGGTTTTTCCAGATCGATGCCATGGAAGCGGGTTTTTCCTCCGGATTTTATGGCGGGCGGATCACAAGCCTCTGATAACAAAGTTACAATCCATTTTCGGATAATTTTTATAATTGTTGAAAAATCCATGTTCCCTCTTATGTGCCTCCTCGCAAAATCCACGTGATTCCAAC
>CAZVSA010000310.1:2535-4836 GCA_964629955.1 uncultured Luteolibacter sp. | reverse complement strand
GCCGGGCGCTTCGCATGATGGCCGACGGTCTTCAGGATGTCCGGATTCTCGGCAGCTACAAAATCACCCAATCCTTTGCCAAGAGCGGCACGGATGCCATTCACGTTCCATGAGAGCAGCTTCATCGGCGCGGATTTTTCCCGTCAAACGAGCAGCATGCAATCGCCATAACTGAAAAACCGGTAGCGTTCCTCCACCGCCTTGCGATACGCCTCCAGCACCAGTTCTCTCCCCGCGAACGCGCTCACCAGCATGATCAGCGTGCTTTGCGGAAGGTGGAAATTCGTCAGCAGCCCGCCTGTCACGCCGAATTCGTAGGGGGGGTGGATGAAAATGTCCGTTTCCCCGCGGTGATCTTTTTCGGGAATCCGCAATTCCGGTTCCGGGCTCCGCAGGGATTCCAGCACCCGCGTCACCGTGGTGCCGACGGCCACCACCCGTCCGGCTGCGTTCGCCCGTGCCGTCGTTTCCCTGCTCACCGCATACTTTTCCGAGTGCATGACGTGATCGGAAACGACCTCCGCGTTCACCGGCCGGAAGGTGCCCACGCCGACATGGAGCGTGAGGAACGCGTGATCCAGCTTCTCTAACAGATCAGGCGTGAAATGGAGCCCGGCGGTAGGCGCGGCGATCGCGCCCTCCTCGCGGGCGAACACGGTTTGATAGCGTTCCCTGTCTCCTGATTCGTCGCTCCGGCCCATGTAGTGGGGCAGCGCCAGGTGGCCGTGGGTTTCCAGATCCACCGGAGCATCCCATCGCAGCCGCCGGTCGCCATTCCCGTAAATTTCCTCCACGGTGCCGGTGATTCCGCCCACGGTCACCGTTCTTCCCTGTTTCATCCGCTTGCCCGGCCGCACGAGGCAGCGCCACTCCAAGGGGGAGAGCCGGTCGAGGCACAGCATTTCCACCGCCCCGTCGTCCGAGAAAACGCGTGCCGGGATCACCTTGGTGTCGTTGAGAACCAGCAGATCGCCGGGCTGGAGGTAGGAAGGGAAATCGCTGAATTGCCTGTGCTCGATGATGCCGCTTTCACGATGCACCACCATCATCCGCGAGGCGGAGCGGTCCGGCAGCGGGCGGGAGGCGATCAGCTCCGGCGGCAGCTCGTAGTCGAAATCTTTCGTCAGCAGAGGCACGCCGCTCACTTATCCGCGTTGTTTCCGCCCTGCAAGAGCCGCGCCACTTTCCGGAGATCCCCGCGAACGCGGACAAGAATCCTCGTCGCCGGGCCGTCGCCCTTTTCCGTCGCCATCAGGACGCTTGTTCCTTCCTTTTCCACGTCCCACGCGCTGGTTTCCCCGCATGATTGCCAGCCGTGATCCAGCAGGATGCGGAGATAGTCGTCCCGCGTCCGACCTTCCGGGCTTTCCATTTCAAATTCCCCGCAGCTTTCGCAATGCGCGTCCGGGCGACGAATTTCCGGGCGAACCCACCACCTGCCGATCCGCGCCCAGGCCCGCACGCCCGGTTGCAGGAAACGAACCAGCGCCAGGGCTGCCGTCGCCGGGAGCCCGCGAAAACGAGGATCCACTCCGCGCAATGGAATCATCCGGTGGAGCACCGCTTGGTATCCGGCCCCGCCCATCGGCCCGTGATAGATCACCGAACCGTCCATGACCCGCACCGGCCCTCCCCCGTATACGAAACCTTCCCAGCGGGCTTCCCCGTGTTTTGAAAACCGCTGCGGATGTTTTTCCAGAAGCATCTTCTCCGCCCGCCCGTATCCCGATTGCTGCCGCAGGAAGGTCCGCAGGGAAGGCCGCCGCCAGTGCCACACGAAAGCGCCCGGCGCGAAACCGAGCCGGTAGCCCGCGTCCCTCAGCCGCCAGCAGAAATCCACATCGTCGCCAGCCGTGTGGAAGCGGGGATCGAATCCTCCGATGGCGTCGAACGCTTCTTTTGTCACCGCGATGTTGCAGCCTGGAAGGTGCTCGGCCTCCACGTCGTCCAGCATCACGTGGCTCGGCGCTCCGGGCGCGGCGGCGATCACCGCTTCCCCGGGGGAGCGCGGGGGAGGGGGGAGGTTCGGCCCCCCGGCCGCGGCGAATGTCCCGTCGGAAAACACCGGCAGGAGCCTTGCGATCCACTCCCGGTCCGGTTCGCAATCGTCGTCCGTGAAAGCGAGAATCCGCCCGCGCGCCGCCGCGGCTCCCGCGTTCCGGGCCGCGCTCAATCCCGCGGGCGCAAGCCTCAGCAGCCGGGCTTCCTTCGCTATGATACCATCCTCTTCTGACTTGGACCGACTCTCCCCAATGCTCTTCACTAATTCAAAGAAGTCCTTCGATAATCCACTTGTAGCTG
>CAZVSA010000310.1:0-2525 GCA_964629955.1 uncultured Luteolibacter sp. | reverse complement strand
GGCTTCCGGGAAATGTTTCGCGACGAAATCTCCCGTGCCATCCGTCGATCCATCGTCCACCACGATCACTTCCAGGCCGCTGCCCGCCATGTTTCCGAGCGCCTTCAGGCATCCTCCGATCCGGCTTTTTCCGTTCCGCGTGCAAACGATCACGGATGCATCCGCCAGATCTTCCGCGGTGCTTATCGCGGCCGGTCCGCGGCATGCTTCCATCGCGGGTTTCGGGGCTCCGTTTCGGTCGATCAGGCCGAAATCCCAATCCGGCACTACCGCCCCCGCGTTCCACCAGCGGTCGCTCCAGGCGTAAATGGTCATGCCGGCGGTTTCCTCTTCCACGGCGGAGCGGAGCCCCCAGCGCAGGACTTCGGCTTGTCGTTCCCGTCCGTTCCGGCGCGAGTCCAGGCCGAATTCCGAGACGACCAAGGGCCGGTCGCCCGCCACGTGATGCAGCCGTTTCAGGTAGCTGCGGAACGCGCTCTCGTTTTCGAGGTAAATGTTCAGCGCCGTGAAATCCGCGTTCTCCGGCTCCAGATACTCGGTGCTCGGATAGCTCGCGCAGGCGAAAAGCAGCTCCGGGGCGATCTCCTTTCCCAGCGCGATCAGCTCCTCAAGCGCCCGGCGCGTTTTCACGGGGCCCATCCACCGGGCGAGATCGGCGGGGATCTCGTTTCCCACGTACACTCCCACCAGCGCGGGGTGATCCGCAAGGGTGCGGAGCGATTCGGAGAGCTGCACCCTGGCTTCGGAAAAAATTCCGGGCCGCCGGAAGAAATCGCAGCTCATTCCCCATTTCAGCCCGGCGAAAACTTTCAATCCGGCGTTCTCCGCGGCATCGAGAAAGCTCCGGTCCGGCATTTCGTAGAGACGCACCGCATTGAAGCCCAGCCCGGCGATTTGCAGGAAATCCGCCGACGGATCTTCCGGGAAACCTCCGGGAAACGGCCCGTAGGTGACCGCTTTCATCCAGACGCGCCTCCGGCCCGCACGGAAAAATTTCCCGTCCGTCTTCCATCGCGCGGAGCGTTCCTCATTCGCCACGGCCCCAGCCTAGGGAAGCGCCCCGCCATTCCAAAACCCAAATTCTCCGGGTTGCGGGTCTTCCCTTCCCATCGCACCGGGGATTCGCATAGGAACGTTCATGCGAGAGGAACTGCTCAACAACCCGGTCTTCGCGATGGCCGCGGAACAATTCGGCCGGGTTGCGGATTTTCTGGAACTTCCGGATGCGCTCCGCGAGCGCTGCATGTGGCCCAAGCGGCTCATCACCGTCACCGTTCCGATCCGCATGGACGACGGGAGCACGCGCGTGTTCTTCGGCCACCGCGTGCAGCACCATCTCACGCGCGGCCCGGTGAAGGGCGGCCTGCGCTATCACCCCGCCGTCGATCTGGGCGAGGTCGCCGCGCTCGCCATGTGGATGAACTGGAAATGCGCGCTCATGGACCTTCCGTATGGCGGGGGGAAAGGAGGAATCGCCTGCGATCCCCGTTCCATGTCCCTTGGCGAGCTGGAGCGGCTCACGCGCCGTTACACCATGGAGATGATTCCTTTCATCGGCCCGCAGATCGACGTGATGGCGCCGGACATGGGGACCAACGAGCAGACGATGGCGTGGATGACGGACATATACTCCACCCACGCGGGGCATCTCGTGCCCGCCATCGTCACGGGCAAGCCGCTCAGCCTTCAGGGCTCCGCCGGGCGGATCAAGGCGACCGGCCACGGCGTCGCCTTTCTCGCGTCCAACGCCCTGCACCAGCTTGGAATTTCCTGCGAGAGTGCCACCGCCATCGTCCAGGGATACGGGAACGTCGGCTCCCACGCGGTGGAAACGCTGGCGTCCTACGGCGTGAAAGTCACCGGCGTGTCCGATGTCGGCGGAGGGATCTGGAACGATCAGGGGATCGATGTGGGGAAACTCCGCCAGCATGTGGAGAAACACGGCACGGTGGTCGGCTTCGAGGGGGCGTCCGTGATCGATGCGGAGGAACTCCTCTGCCAGCCCTGCGACGTCCTCGCTCCCTGTGCGCTTGACCGTGTGATCCACGGCGGCAACGCGCCCGCCCTCCAGTGCAAAATCCTCGCGGAAGGGGCGAACGGCCCCACGACTCCCGAGGCCGATCGCATCATCGACGCCCGCGGGGACATTTTCGTGATCCCGGACATCCTGTGCAATGCGGGCGGGGTCACCGTTTCCTACTTCGAGTGGGTGCAGAATCTCCAGCGCTTCCAATGGAGTGAGAAGGAGGTGATCACGAAACTGGAGACGCTGTTGCAGAAATCGTTCGTCAAGGTCGCCACCTTCGCGAAGAAGCACAACGTCTCCCAGCGCATGGCGGCGCAGTCGATCGCCATCAAGACCGTCGCCGACGCGAAGGCCGCGCGCGGGCTTTTCCCGTGATTTCCGGAACATCAAAAGGGGAGCACACGCGCCCCCGCGTGTTGTTTCCGGCGCCCTCGCCGGAAACGGGCGGACATGGCGGGGAGTTTTCCGGATGCGGGATGGCCCGGCCGTACCAGCCCCC
>CAZVSA010000309.1:0-4855 GCA_964629955.1 uncultured Luteolibacter sp. | reverse complement strand
TGCGAAGACGCTCGCGTGCCCGCTCTGGATCGAAGCGGCCGACACGCTCCAAACTGTCCCGCATAGCGGCGACACGGATGGCCGCAAGCTCGTCAAAATCGGCCGCCGTGACGGGTGAGAGTGCAAAGCTACCGAAATCAGAACTGCTTCTATTGATGCTGCATTCAGTAAGCATCATCCGAGCGACTGCTTGGCTATCTGTATCGGCGGAATGGGAAAGTGCGTTAAAGACCCCTTGTGTATCAGCCGCTGAGCGATTCTGGCCCAGCTTGAACTTGCCTTCAATACGGGTGACTGGAATCTCGAAGGCGACAATACCGTGAATGAGCTTGTCGCGGAACTCCTCGGGGAGGTCTCCAGTCCAAGGCTGCTCAAAAGCTGCCTCGTATGCAGCAACAGTCTCATCAAGCAGCGCGACCACTCGCTCGTGCTCGCTGAAAACTCTCGGAACACCATAGGCATGAACCGTGGCATAGTTCCAAGTCGGAACGGCAAGATCGGTCTGATACCAAGATGGAGAAATGTAGCAGTGTGGCCCGTGAAAAATGGCTAGAACCTCGCTGCCAGAAGCGAAATGCTGCCATTGAGGATTAGAGCGCGCCATGTGGGAAACAAGTGTGCCGTGGCTGCCAACGTCGGGGTGGAAGAGCATTGGAAGATGACTGGCAAACGGAGCGGTGCCATCGTAAGTAATGAGCGTGGCGAAGCTGTGCCTCTGAATAAAGGCAGCGATCTTGCTGGCGTCCTCAACTCGGAAGGCGGGTGGAATATACATGGTGGAAATCTCGTCTTTTCTTCTGCCTAACGTTCAAGGTGAGGCACGGAGCGCAGCGGAGTTGCCTCCACCGCCTTGTTCGATTTTCTTGGTTATGTGGTCGTGGGCGGTTTTTAGGCGATGCAGGAGCTTTCTCCCGCATCCGTGCCCCATAATGCCCCATTCATACATATTCGGAATCATCCCAAGGGCTTCTCGGATATCGTTCATTAAATGTCCGAGATCCTTGTAAAAAGCCTCGAATTCTGACTTTGTGAACGACGGGATAGCTCTCTGTCCCGGATCAATGTCGTTGGCAACAAGGTCCAAGTGAGAAACAAGCTGATTCCGGGGATCGACAAAATTGTAAGCGTTCTTCCGGATCTTGTCCAAACGCTCCTCAAAATCGATTGCGCCGGAATGATTCTGGAATCTGAGAATCGAAATCACGGCGGCAATAGTAAGATTCGCCTTCTTCCCAGTCGCAGCAGGGTCCAACAGTCTCGAAACGGAAACCGAAATGTAATGCAAATATACGATGTAGAGATCACTGAAGAAAGCGCCATCTGAATCTGAAAGTAAGGCTCGAACGTCTTCATCACTACGATAAAGCCTAGCATAGGTTGAGAACACTGAACTTAGGTGAGCTATCTCATTGTCCAGAACTGCGATCAACCGCTTAGCATCGTCTTGGGATTTCATTTCTTTGATCGAACAGTCTTTATTCTCCCTCACGGAGCCGGGTATCTAACGGAGAGAGGAAAGGATTCATTTTCAGCGAATCTACCCGGAAATGACTGGCCGTCAATGCCGGAGATTCCCGGTTGATCTTTTCCAAGCAGGGTGAAAATGCCATGGTAATTCAGATGATCAGGAAGAGCATAGGAATTGGATATGGCTGGTTGGGCGGATCGGATTTTTTGGAACTTGATAAATTACAGAAAAGCGAAGAGTCATTTTGGCTCTTTGTTCCAATGATCCGGTTCGTCCACGTCCGCTGCGCTCCCATTGTGGTTCTCCATTTTCCTTTCGAGGATAAGTCTTTGGGATATGCCACTTGCTTATGAATGCCCGCACCACGCGGGCCGGGTATTCCGCCAAAAGTGCTCCGGGAATGATTCCGGCAGGTAGGGCGTGACCGCCGGGCGCGCCGTGACTGTCTCTCCGCGGCGGGTGGGGCTTCCATCGGCAGGGAAGCGGGAATGGTTGGGGCGTGATCCATGGCGGATCGGGAAAAAGTGGGACGGCCCGGCGGTCCGTCCCTACCGGAAAACCCGCTTCCGGCGTTGCCGCCGCGATTCCCGGAACACTTTTGGCGAATGCCCGGTTCCCAATGGCAGGGCAAACCACGGACCTCTCCGTATCGGTGCGATGGGGATACGCGGTCCTCCGGAGCGGGTGGGCGGATGGCCGGTGCCGGTTGTGGTTTCAATATCCGGAAGAAATCATGCGATGCCCGTGGTGATGGCGGAGGGGGGAAGAACCTCGTCGTAGATCCAGAAAGGCCCTCATTTGTCCAAAAGAACCAATGAGGGCCGGAGCAAATGGCAATCCCGCCGCCACCCGTTTATGAGAGTGCTAGCGGGCCGCCCTGGCTGAATTCCTGGTGGCCGAAGGTGTCGATGCGGTGGCCGAAGGCGTGTGCGATGGAGAGCCAGAGGCGGTTGTGGGCGACGTTGTCGAACTGCATGGCCTGGCCGGTTTGGAAGCCGAGCCCTCCGCCGACGAGGACGAAGGGAATGTCGTTGAGGGTGTGGCTGTTTCCTTTGCCCAGCTCGTTGGTCCAGACGATGGTGGTGTGGTCGAGCATGCTGCCGTCGCAGCCGGGTTCCGGAATGGCGTCGAGGCTCTGGGCGAGATAAAGAAGCTGCTCGCAGAGCCAGATGTTGATCTTCACGAGTTTTTCCTGGGCCTCGTGGTTGTCGTCGGGCTCGTGGGAGAGGTGGTGGTGGTCGTCGTTGATGCCGAGCCAGCGCATGCGGGCCTGTCCGACGCTGTTGGTGTATTGGAGGGAGGCTACGCGGGCCATGCCGTTGGCGAAGGAGTTCACCAGGAGGTCGATCTGCATTTTGCTGATCTTGGGGATGCCGTCGTTGTCGAGGGCGACCCCGGCTTCCAGGGCGGGCGGCGGGAAGACGAGGTTGGTGGTGTCCGCGCTTTGGAGATCCTTCTCCATTTCACGGACGAAGGTGGCGTGTTTTTCCAGCAGCTCGCGCTCGGAGGGATCGACGTGGCGGGCGATGTGGCTGAGATCGTCCTTCACGTCGTCGAGGATGCTGCCGAGGTTTTCGCGGTCCTTCATCTGGCCGTAGAGCCTTTCAAAGAGGGAGTAGGGGTCGCTGTTGGGGGCGACGGGCTGGTTGCTGCCGGCGTAGGTTTTGCGGGTCCAGGGGTCAGCGCGGTTGGGAACGCCGACGCCGATTTCGAGCGAGCCGAAGCGGGTGGCGGTTTCGGGGCGGCTTTGGAGGAAATTGCGGATTTCCTGGTCGATGGAGATGTTGCGGGCCCAGCCTGCGGGTTTGTCGCTGCCGCCCTGGATGTTTCCGGGGAGGAGTTCGTCGGCGGTGAGGAGGCAGCTCATGCCGCGCATGTGGCCGTCGCCGTCGCCGCGGATTTTGTTGCAGACGCCCTTGAGGGTCATCAGGCGGCCCTTGAAGGGTTCGAGCGGGGCGAGGATGCGCTTGAGCTTGAAGTCGGGCCCGGTTTCGTCCGGCCAGAATTCCGGCGGGATGGTGCCGTTCGGCGTGAACATGAAGATGATGCGCTGCATCTTCGCGCCGGGGGCGTTTCCGGCGAGCGAGGGCAGGGTCGGGAGGAAGGGCAGCGCGGCGGCGGAGAGGCCGAGCTGGCGGAGGAAGCGGCGGCGGGTGGAGAGATTCATTGGATTGGAATTACTAATGACTAAGCACTAATGACTAAACGGAAGTGTGCCAGATAGATCAGCGGCTGGCCTGGTCGGGGCCGTCGATGGCTTGGAGGGCGGCGAGGGCGTTGATTTCGGCGAGGAGATGGCGGACGTGGTGGCCGGAGGCGGTGAAAGTTTCGTCGAGTTTGCGGACGGTGTCGTGGCCGTACACGGCGGGGTTTTGTTTGAGGGAATGCTGGAGAAGCTGGCGGATGAACCCTTCGCGGGCGGCGGCGGATTTCACGGCGTGGGCGGCGACATCGCGCGGGCCGGCGAGGCGGAGGGTCTCGCCCTCGGTGGTGAGGAAGTCGGAGACGGGGTCGATGGGCTTGCCGCCATCGGTGGTGCGGAAACGGCCGACGGGGTCGAAGTTTTCGAGCGAAAAGCCGAGCGGGTTGATGGTCTCGTGGCAGGTCATGCAGTTCGCGCTCTTGGTCATTTCGGCGACCTTTTCGCGCATGGTCATCTGCGGGTCGAATTTGTGGTCGTCGAAGGCGATGGCTTCCGGAGGCGGCTTGAGGAAGCCGCCGAGCACGTTGCGGGTGAGGAAGACGCCGCGATGGATGGGCGAGGTGAGGTTGTGATGGGAAAGGCGGGCGAGGATGTAGGGGTGGGTGAGCACGCCGGCGCGCTGGGCGGGGTCGAATTTCACCGGCTGGAAGCCGCCGCCATCGGGAGCGGGGACGCCGTAGTAGCCCGCGAGGCGTTCGTTGAAGAGGAGGTAATCGGCTTCGATCAGTTCGCGGTAGTCGGAGGGTTCGCTCCAGACGACGCGCTCGACGAAAAGTTCCAGCGATCGGCGCAGGTCGGCGACGAGGGCGTCGTCGAAGCCGGGGAAGGCTTCGGGGTCTTTGTTGAGGTCGCTTTCGGCATCGAGCTTCAGCCAGCGCTGGAAGAATTCGTTGAGCTTCGCCTTGGCCCGCGGGTCGGCGGCCATGCGCCGGGCTTGGGTTTTGACCTGCTTCGGGGTGCGGAGCGGGCCGGCTTTCGCGGCGTCGAGCAAAGCCTGATCCGGCAGAGAGTCCCAGAGGCCGAGGGCGAGGCGGGTGGCGACGGTGAAGTCGTCCTTTTCCCTGCCGGGTTCGGGGTAGAGGAAGCGCGGGGATTTGAGGATGAGGATGACGGCGCGTTTCACCGCCTCGTCGGGCGTGAGGTCGCCGGCGAAGGGGCGCTCGACATAGAGCTGCCGCAGGCCG
>CAZVSA010000308.1:0-4918 GCA_964629955.1 uncultured Luteolibacter sp. | reverse complement strand
TCCCATGATCATGCAATGGGATTCACCACTCGGGCAGGAAGATTCCTTCCGCGCTTTTGATCCAGAGAGCTTCGCCGGGCGGGGAGCAGCGGATCACGATGTGATGGATGCCCGCTTCCAGATCCGCGGGGCCGCTTGGGGCGGGATTGCCGCCGATCCAGACGGTGGTGGGTTTGAAGCCTTCGGGAAATTCGAGGGTGACTTTCGCGGGTTCCGCGAGCTGGAGTTTGGTGGCGATCATGATCTCGCCGGGGTGCCCGCCGGTCATCATTTTCACATCTTCGGGGAGGAGCTTGCCGCCGACGGTTCCCACGATGGGGATCCATGGCAGGGAGGGATCGCCCTGGGCGGCGGCTTCCTGGATCTCGGTTCGCAGCGGGAGCACGGCCCATACTTTCGGGGATTTGCTCTTCGTGGCGTCGAAGGCCCCGGGCTTGCCGAGTTCGGACAGGAATTTGAAGAGGTCGTTCACCTCGTTGTCCGGGAGGCCGTTGATGAGATTTCCGGGCATCAGGCTGCCCGCGTCGGTCTTTTTCGCGATCATGTTGTCGGGAATGGTGACGTCGATTCCGGCGGCGTCGCGGATGACGGAGCTGCCTCCACCGCTTCTGACAAGCTGCCCCATGATGGCTTTTCCATCCTTGGTTTCGATGGTGACGGAATGGTAGCCTTCCTTGATTTTGGCTCCGGGAAGGACGACGGATTCGATGATGTAATCGAGCGGCGCGCTGGCTCCGAGCGAGGTCATGTCCGGGCCGACTTTTCCGCCCGCCCCGCCGATGGCGTGGCAGGCGACGCAGGCGAGGGACATTCGCCGATAGACGAGTTCTCCGCGGGCGGCATCGCCTTTTTCAGCGGCGTCCGCAGCCATTTGCTGGATTCGTTCGGGCGTCCAGATGTCGTCCCGGCCGGCTTGTTCGCGGAGGGTTTTGAGGAGTTCGTCATGCCCGGGGACATCGGGGATGTGCTGGAGGGCGAGATTGGCGGCTTCGGCGGGGAGGGGTGTGTTTTGGAAGGCGGTGGCGAGTTCCCCGGAGATGCCTTGGGCGGAGAGGAGGCGTTGCCAGAATTGGCGGGATTGTTGGGATTCGTTGATCTCCGAGGCAACGGCTGCGATCAGTGGCAGGGCCGCCGCGCGATGATGGCGGGCGAGGGCGAGGGCGGCGTTTTGGCGGATTCCGATTTCCATTTCCGTGCCGGACAGGCGTTCGAGAACTGTTTTGGCAACGGGAGTTTGGTAATTGGACAGGGCATCGATCACCGTGAAGCCGGTGGCATCGGTTGTGGACGTCTCTCCTGAGACGATGGCGATGAGTTTCGGCAATGCTTCCTCGGACTGCAAGGTGCCCGCCAGGCGGATGGCCGCGATGCGGATGGCTTCTTCTTTTTCAAAAAGGGGCAACAGTTCCGATCGGTCGCCGTCCAAGGGGATTTGTCGTTGGGAAACGGCTTGTGAGATGCCGTTGAGGGCTTTTTCGGTGGTTGGATCGTTGAATCCGCCCGAGACCACCTGGTTGTAAATCGTGGCGATCACTCCGGCGTTTCCTGTTTTCAAAGCCAGATCCAGCCAAGGGCCTTCGCCATCCTCGGGAAGAGGTTTCGGGAGAAGTTTCGCGATGGCGTCGTTGGCTTCGTTGGCGGGCAGATTGGTGAGGACGAATTCCAGCGCTTCCGCATGTTCGCCGGCGTTGATTTTTCCATCCATCAATGCGGCGAGCCATTCGCTTCCGTGTTCCTGCACGCTGAGCCAGAGGGCGTAGTCGATGAAATGATCCATCGGGTGACCGAGCGCTCCCAGGGCGATGTCCATGGGTTCCGCACCGGGCAGCTTCGCCAGCACCCGGATGGCTTCGATCCGCACTCTGGGGTATTCGTCGTGGATGGCGGATTTCAGCCATTCGAGGGAATTTTCCGCGCCCGGCGCGTGCAGCCAATCGCCGAGGATCCGTATGCCGGCCGCGCGGACCTCGCCTTTTTCAAAAGCGAGGACCGTGCCGAGCAGATTGAAGTCCGGAGTGTTCCTCCCCTGGCTCAGCCAGAGTGCCGCGAGCAGCGCGCGTTCCCCGGACGCCTTCGCCTTCCATTCGCTGATCGCGGCATCGAGAGCCGGGGATTCGCTTTCAAAAACGACCGTGGTGGCTTGTTCGCGTTCGTAGCGGTTGGAGCTGGCGAGCTTGTCGAGGAGTTCCTTGCCGTCCAGTTGCGCGATGTCGGAGGATTTTGCCGACGGGCTTCCTTTTTTGGCCACCCGCCAGATTCTTCCGTGTACGCGGTCGCGGCGCGGATCGCGGAAATCGACTTCTCCGTGGTTGATGATCGGGTTCGCCCAGTCGGCGATGTAGAGCGCTCCGTCCGGGCCTTGTTTGATGTCGATCGGGCGGAAGCTCACGTGATCGGTGCGGATCAGATCGCCGAGTTCCCGGGTGATGTATCCCGCTCCCTGATCCGAGATGGCGAAGCGGACGATGCGGTGGGCGCGGAAATCGCAGGTGATCATCGTGCCCTGCCAGTCTTCCGGGAAATGCGGGGATTCGATGATCTCGATTCCCGTCATTTTCGGATAACTTCCCGGACTCACGCTGGCGAGGGTTCTCGGAGCGCGGGCGAAGGTGAAATACATCGCGCCGGGGACGCCCCAGTTGATCCCCTGGCCTCCGGCGCCGTCGGTGACGAAGGACTGGCCGTAGCGGTCGAACTGGTGGCCCCAGGCGTTGCACCAGCCGTAGAAGACGGTTTCGAGATCGAGGTTGCGGGGATCGAGACGCATGATGCCGCCGCTTTTCAGGCGGAAGATTCCGCCGGGCGTTTCGGAGTCCGTGCGGGTGTAGATGCTCTGGTTCATCCAGATGCGGCCGTCCGGCCCGCGGCGAAGCGTGTGGAGATTGTGGTGGGTGTCTTCCGTGCCGAAGCCGCTGAGCACCCGGGTCATTTGGTCGCCCTTGCCGTCGCCATCGGTGTCCTTGAAGTGGAGGAGGTCGGTGCTTTGTCCCACGTAGACCCCGCCGTCTCCGGGCAGCAGGCCGGTGGGCATGAGGAGGCCGTCGGCGAATACGGTGGATTTGTCCGCGGTGCCGTCGCCGTCGGTGTCTTCCAGAACGATGATCTTGTCGTTCTGGGTCTGGCCCACCTCGATTTGGGGATAGGTTTCCGAGCTGGCGACCCACAAGCGCCCGGAGGCATCGAAGTTCATCTGTGTGGGCTTGTGCAGGAGGGGGTTTTCCGCCCAAAGGGTGATCTCGTAACCGTCCGCGACGGTGAATTCGGGATGCGGCTGGGTCACTTTTTCCGCATATGCGGATTCGGTGCGCGGCGGATCTTGGGGAATCACCACGTTTTTCGAGAGATCCCGCATCTTCGCGATGATCTCATCCTGTCTGGCGACCAGTTTGTCGAACTCCGGGATCTCTCCGGCGTTGTTGCCCTGTTCCCCTTTCCGGAAACCGAAAATGTAGGCCATGTTGGCCGGGCGGGAGCGGTGGAAGAACCATTCGTTTTTCTTGAGAATGTGCTCTCTCAACGAGGCCGCGGCTTCGCCTTGGTCCCATGGTCCCGGTTCCCATCCGAGGGCTTTCTCGATGTGCCGGGCGGCGGCCTTGTATCCTTCTCCGGTGAGATGGATGCCGTTTTGGGTGAAGGCGGGATTTTGTTCGAGGTTGTTCAGCGCGACGAACGGGATGTTCCGTTTTGTGGCGGTTTCGTGAAGCGCCCGGTTGATCGCGGCGAGGGAGTTGCGGTGATTTTCCAGTGCGTCCGCGCCGTGTCCCGGGACTTCAAAACGCGGCGGGGTTCCCAGAATCAGGAATCTAACAGGCCCTCCCGCGGCCTCGGGAGCGGAATCGAGCAGGCGTTCCAGAGCCGCCTGAAATTCTTCCGGAGACATGCCGCCGGAGAGGGATGCGGCCATCCCGTAGCCGAGGACGATCACGTTCGGCTTGTAGGTGGTGAGCTGGTTCAGCAACTGCCGCCAGCCTTCTTCGGGAGGCTCCAGGCCTGCCTGCAACAGGCTCAGTCCGTTCCGGGAATCTCCGGTGGGAAGGTCCGCGTTCCAGCCCAGATTCCGGAAGGTGACGGAATTTCCGGGGAAACGGGTGGTCAGGGCGAGTTCGATCCAGCCTTCGTATTGCTCGCGCTCGATGAAGGCGTCACCGAGAAACGCCACGCGGTCTCCGTCGTGGAACTCGAATGCGGGTGCGGCGAATGCGGCTCCCACCAATGCGGGGACCAGTACGGACGGGAAAACGAATTGTCTCATGCGAAAAACGGAGCGGAGAAGTTGAATGGGAAAAGATGGGGCAATCAGGGATTGCGCTTCTGGATGTGGATCACGGTGCCTTTTTTGCTGGCGGTCAGGAAATCGGGATGGCCGTCGCCGTTCAGGTCCCCGCTGCTGAGCTGGGTGCCCACGCCCGAGTCTTCGTGGATGACGTGTGGTGCGAATTTCACTCCGCCTTCCTCCTTGGTGACTTTGAGCCAGAAGAGAAGCGCCGGATCGTTCACTCCGGGATCGCCTCCGGTGCCATCCGGGTTCGGAGAGTGAGCCCACCAGCGCTTGCCGGTGATGATGTCCAATTCGCCGTCTCCATCGACGTCGAGAAGCTCCACGGCGTGAAGCTGGCTCACCACGAGGCCGCCTGCGGAAGTTTCCGCGTTGTCGGTGAGAATCCGGTGTTCCTTCCAATCGATTTTCCCATCTTCCCCGTGAATCTGCTCGAACCACGAAAGCCCGTACGCGTGCGGGTCGGTGACGTTGAGGATGTCGGGGCGTCCGTCGCCATTGAAATCGTGCACGATGATTTGCGCGCCGCCGGTGGAATTGAAATCCACCGGATGCAGTTCCCAGAAGCCTTCGGTGTTTTCCGGGTTTTTCCACCAGCCGCGGCGGTCCAGGATATCGGGTTTTCCGTCTCCGTCCACATCG
>CAZVSA010000307.1:0-4934 GCA_964629955.1 uncultured Luteolibacter sp. | reverse complement strand
AGGAGCCGTTGGATGCTCGGGTATGAAAAAAGCCGGCGGCCTTTCACATTGCCTTTCAATCGCAGCGACACGCTTTTAAGCGCCCCATCTGCCATTAGGCGGTAAAGGGTTGGCCTGGAGATTCCAAAAATCTGGCGGGCGGTCGCCGCATTGATCCATTCCGGGCGATGGGGATTGTCCGGAATTGGAAGGCGGCCCTTCTTGTTTGGTGGCGGTGGTGCCTGCATGTCTCCGATTGTCGGGTACGGTGGCCCGATTTGGAGACATTCGAGTGGTCCCCTTGATCGGATTTCGGGAGAATCAGGCAGAAAATTTTACCCAACAATTTGGAATTGAGTAATTTATGAAAAATAAATACTAACAGTTAGACGATCTCGAATCCCCTTCTTTGCCCGAAACCCCTCTCCCAGCAAGCCAATGGTGAAGGATCTGCCCTGCACTGGATGGGCTTTTGTAACTCTCACACATCGAAAAAATCATAACTCACTTATGGCCAGCAAAATCCACGAGGACAACTGAAAATACTTGACAGATGCATTTCCCGGCTCCGGCACTCTCGCCCCACTCAGCCAATTCTCGATTGTCCTGGGTGGTGAGTGGCAAAAATGCGCCATCTCTTCCACGGTAGTCATTCGCGTATGCTTCAGGCTGTTAAGGACTTCTGAGAACGATATTTTTTCGGAGCGGCATTCTGTTTTCCACTCACCGCGCCTTCCGATGGCTTGTTTTCCTCACTCATGATTTCTCACCAGGTTGAATCGTTGCGACCTTCCGTCCATCGCTGAACCTCGAATTGGATTTCAGGTTTCTTCAGGTTCTCGAACTGGATCAAAAATCGGATCTCCGATTTCGATTTCCGGGAAAATGAGGACTTCACCACGGTCGCTAAAAATTTAGCGGGCGGCGGGAAACAGACGGACTACCACGTTACCCTCGACATGGCGAAGGAGTTGTCGATGGTGGAGCGCGGACTATCTCCGAGTGTTTTTCTCGATCCGGGCGAGGAGCTTTATGGCTTCCGAGACGGCAAGGATCATCACCCCCCAAAATAAACCGGAGATCCCGGCGATGAAAAAAATCGGGTCACCTTTGCCTTCCGCCATTTCCGTGAAGCCGATCACTGCGAAAAGAATCCCCGCAGCTATGGAGATCCAGGCGATTACTTCGACGGCCCCGGCCACTGAGTTTTTGACCGGGTCGGCGGGAAGGTTTCCGGACGATACTTGAGCTTCCGGGCGCGCTGCCTTTTCTGATGGAAACAAATCGTCAAAAGTTCCCCAAGGAGCATCCCCGCCTTGGGTGAGTTTCGCATCCGCCGCGATGGAACCATTCCTCATGCCCGCCTTGATTTCGATCAAAGGCACAGGGCCTCCGATGCTTCCATCCGGCAAGGTGTAGTAGTAATTCATCGGCAATGGATCTTCCTCAGTTTTTATAAGGCAGCACGGGCACCCGCTCCGCCCAGATTGTTAGCGGCGGGCGGCTGCCCACCGTTTGGAAAACCGTCCCCGTATCCGGATCGCTCACCCTCGCCACCCATCCGGCGAAACTGTTTCCCGAGCGGAAGGTGAGCCCCAGCGCCCGGTAACGATCATGCTCCCGGGAATAGCTCTGCGGCACCTTGCCAACCTTGATCTCCCTCGGCTCCAGTTCGATGGAAAAGCGGGACACCCCCGCGATCCCCGAGGGCCCTCCTTTTCCATCGCTCCCGGCGCTCAGCCAGATCACCTCCACCATTGCCTTGCGGGGCACCGCCGAGCGGCTCCGCACCGTCACCTCCACCACCCGGCTCTGGTCGATGGTTTTGTTAAAGCTGCCCCAGCTTGTTTCCCATGTCTTGACCTCCTCCCGGCCCATGGAGGAGGTCTTGGCGCTCAATTCCAGCGGTTCCAGCACGTGGGCTTTCTCCGCGCCTTTCTGTAATTCCTCCGCCGCCTCCCATTCCCCCTTCGCTAGAATCGCGCGATTCAATCTCACCTCGCGGCCATCCGCCCGCTTCACCACCACCTCATCACCGTCCAGTCGCACAAACTCCGCTGTCACCTTCCGTTCCTCGATATCCGTCCACTCCCTTCCTGCGGCGGCCAGGCACAGGCACCACAGCGTCAGCAAAGCCATCTTCTTCATTCGCGCTTCTATTTTGTGAGGAGGGCTTGCGTCAATGTCAAAGCCACTCGTTACAAAACCCGCTCCCTTTTCCACTCGACGCATCCTCCGGACTCTGCCACCGTCGCGGCACTGAATTGAGACGGTATTCCGTCACCCCGAAAGCGACGGTTTTTTTGCGCCCTCGCCGCAGGTGTGCCGGTGCCGCCACCACACAACGCCGGGTTTAGAGACGGAAATACAACACCCTCACGGGAAATACCGTCCGCGCTTCTCAAGCGTAGTTGAAGCCCGACACCTCCGGGGAGGTTTTCCCCGACTACTGACTGAATTGAGAAAATGAAAAAGACCAAATCGAGGGCTGCAAAGCCCGCTGACCAAAGGATCGCCCGCGTTTGCATCAGCACTGCGGAAAAAATCGAGCACCTCGCCGAACAGCACAACCAGCCGCTGGCGGTGATTGCCGGAACACTCGCGGATATTGCCATCGAAATGCTCAACATGGACGCGAGGGCGAGGCTGGCCGGGACTGACTGGAATCGGCTGCTTATGCAGGTGATTCGTAAAACATTTCCCAAGCCGAAATGCATTGTCCCGATCCTGACGACGGAATACGTCGGCGAGGTATCGGCCATGTGGACAAAGGACCTGTCCCGCCCGCTCGACGAATGGCTTGGCCAAATGATCGAGATCGGGGTTCTCCACTACCATAAGACCAAATTGCTCGAAACACTGCTTCCAAGCGCCGAAGACGCATTCTTCCTCACGGTGGGGGCAAGCATCCGGGAAGATAACGATTGCCCGGAGGCGGCGGAGCTTCTCAAACCTGCTCCACGGGTTCCCGCGGCGTTCCTTGCGTTCGAGAAAAGCCTCGCAGCGAAAGGAGGGGAGGCATAAAGAGAAACCGACATTCGGCATCCCGTTCGTCATCACCTCCTCCACCGGGGATGTGCTCATGGAACGCCTTGTGATGATCGTCCCCGACGGTCAGACCAAAGCACCGGCAGGATTGATTCCCGGCCTGCACGAGCCGCTCCTCATCGAGCGCCGCAAGTGGGCCTGCATGCTCCGCGCATGGAGAAACGATCCCGCCATACCGCGCGACCGCCGGAATTTCCCCACCATCGGAGAAGTGATCGGCGAACGCGTCCGCAGTGCGATTCTGGAACAATTCACCCCCGCAGCGCCATGAAATGCATGAAAGCCTCCATCTCCGTCAGCGGCGATCTTCATGCGGCCGGCGTGGTCCGCCTGAAGATTCTCGGCTACGAGTCCTTCAGCGCCTACATCGCCGGCCTGATCCGGGCGGACATCATCACCGGGCCTCCCCATGATCTACCGCAGCGGATCGCCCGGATGTCGGGCCGCCACCGCGGCAAGATCGACGATGCGTTGATCTCGCAGGCCAGAATTCCGGTCGATGAGATCGATGACGACAACCCCGACGAGATCATCGCCGTCGCGCAAGCGTACCGGTCGAGGCTCAAGTCGGGGGCTCCGCCATCAACAGGGCGAGCACACGCGTGAGATGCAGAAACAGGGGGCGGCGGGCTGGCAACCGTCGCCCCGCTCTGCGTTCTGGCCCACGTCTGCCGGAAGGCGGGAGATGGAGCGGATGGGGGCCAGAGCGCAGCGTTGCATCGCGGTTGCGGCACCGGCAGGATGTGGCATGGCCTCGAAGCCCGTCAGATACACCGCGAAGATTGCAGGGGAAATCCTTGAGCGCATCGCCTCCGGGGAAAGCCTGCGGGTGATCTGCCGGGAGGAAGGTATGCCCGCGCACCAAAGCGTTCTCCGGTGGGTTCTGGAGGACCGGGAAGGCATCCGGGAGAAATATGAAACCGCGATGGGAGTCCGGGCGGACACGATCTTCGAGGAGATCCTTGAAATCGCGGACGCCGCGGGAAGCAAGGCCCACGGTGAGCCCGGCACGGGAGAGGCCGGGGCCAAAGTGCAGGCGGAGAAGCTGCGGGTGGATTCCCGCAAGTGGTATCTCTCCAAGCTCCTGCCGAAGCGATTCGGGGAAAAACTCACCCAGGAGATCAGCGGGCCGGATGGCGGACCGATCAAAACGGAAGCCCGGGACACCGCCTTGGAAGAAGCCGAGGCCGTGAAGGCCTTCGTGGATCATCTGCGCGAGACGGTTCAGGATCCGGAGCTACGGGCCCGAATCATCGGGAATCTGCCCGAGGGAATGAAGGAGGGGGCCGGCGCCGTCGAAAGGATTGCGGCGGCACGGGCAAAGATTCTTGCGGGACGGTTCAACGAAGGAGCCGACATCGCCGCCACCGTCATGCCGCCCGCGAGCTTCCGGGGAGTGGATTCGGAAGCGTAATTCCCAAGCCGAAAGGGTGATACTATCTGAAACAATCAGGGATTTGTTCCCACTTTTGTTCCCATTTGATCCGTTTTCCGAGCCTCTCTTTCTATAATGTCCTTATAATCAAAGATGGTGCGCGCTGCAGGGTTCGAACCTGCGACCCCATCCGTGTGAAGGATGTGCTCTACCACTGAGCTAAGCGCGCCGGGGCAAAGGTGCCGCCAACCCGACCGGGCGGAGAATGATGCGAAGGAATGTCGCTTGGCAAGCAAATCGGCAGGTTCGCGACAGGATATCGAAACAAGACAAACGCGATCCTCCTTTCCGCGGTTCCGGGGCAAAGAAAACGGCCTTTCCCGGATCAGGAGAAAGGCCGCTCAAAAGATCGCACGCTTGGTTCAGAGAACCATGTCCTTGAGTTTCTTCAGAGGACGGATCTTCACGACAGTGCTGGCGGGCTTGGCCTTGAAGGTGACTTCTTCCTTGGTGAAAGGATTGATGCCTTTGC
>CAZVSA010000306.1:0-4951 GCA_964629955.1 uncultured Luteolibacter sp. | reverse complement strand
TACGATCTTCTCGGCGGCACGTGGGAGGAAACCCCGGACCACCGCCTAGTCCTCCGCGGAGCCTGGACATACGGGCGTTTTCGTTTCGACGGCGATTCCACCTATGGAGACAACCACATCGCCGGCCTCCCCCCCCACCTCATCCGCGGGGAACTCCTGTGGGAAAACCAATCCGGCTACTACGCGGGCCCGACCTTCGACTGGGTGCCGGAGAAATCCCACATCGATCATCGCAATACATTCGCAGCGGATCCCTACGCGCTTCTTGGCTTCAAATTCGGCCGCCGCGCGGAAACCGGGCTCTCCTGGTTTGTGGAAGCGCGCAACCTCACCAACAAGCGCCACGCCGTGACCACCGGAGTCATCGAAAACGCGAACGGCACGGATCAGCGCCAGTTCCTTCCCGGCGACGGACGCAGCTTCTTCACCGGCATCGAATGGAAATGGTGAGGAAAGGTGATTTGTGATTGGGGGAAGAGGAAGAGTCTGAAGGTCGAAGGTCTGAAAGTCTCAAGGTCGGAAGAGTTTGGAATCGGGAGTGGTTTGGTGATGGGGGACTTTCAGACTTTCAGACTCTTCTTCCCTTCGACGTTCAATGTTGGACGTTCGATGTCAGATGTTCGGCGATCCCCGCCAGGTCCCGGTCCTTCTTCGCCGATTCCACCAGCGATTCGTCCATCTCGACCGCCTGCCTCAAATGATTGCGGGCGCTTCTCCTTTCACCGAGCGTCCACAGATAACAAGCAAGGTTGTAATGGAAAACCGCCATTTCCAGCAGAGCCTTCGGCCCCCGCAGCAGCCAGTTCCTCGCGGCGAACGTATCGCCCGTTTCATGCAGGCAATACGCCGCTCTCAGGAAAAACTCCGGTTCGTTCCACGCCGTGTGGCACAGCAGCCTCGCCGTTTCCGACGCCGCGTTCCATGATTTCCGCTCCATCTGCGCCGCCAGTTTCACCTCCAGCACGGCCCTCCCCCATCTTGCCTCCGATGGCAGGGCTTCCAGTTCAAACAACGCGTCGTCCGCCAAACCAAGCTCGATCAATCCGGAAGCCTCACGCAACGTTTTCGTCAAAACCATCGGGTCCACCCTACGCTCCTCTCTCCATCCATGCAATCCCGCAGCGCCGCAAATCCGCACATCCTCCCGGAGCGTTCCCGATCAGCGGCTCCAGATCCGCCCGGTTTCGGCACGATCCAGCTCCCTCCATTCCCCCGGAGCCAGATCCGCGGTCTCCAGCCCGCCAATCGCTTTCCGGATGAGCCTCAGGGTCGGAAAACCAACCGCAGCGGTCATTCTCCGGACCTGCCGGTTCTTCCCCTCGATCAATGTCATCTCCAGCCAGGAAGTCGGCACGGACAACCGGAAACGCACCGGAGGATCCCGCGGCGGCAAATCCGGCCCGCCCGCCAGCAACCTCACCTTGCACGGCCGGGTTTCGTAACCCTGGATCCGGAGCCCTCCCCCCGCCAGACGATCCAGAGCGTCCTGCGGCGGAATCCGCTCGATCTGGACCAGATAGGTTCTCGGATGCGCGGAACCGGGATCAAGCAAACGATGATTCAACCCCTTTTCATCGCTGAGCAACAACAGCCCTTCGGAATCCATATCCAGCCGCCCCAACGGATAAACCGCAGGAGGAAAGCCGAAATCCGCCAGGGTTTTCTGCCCCGGCAGATCGGGCGTGAACTGGCAAAGAACGCCGTAAGGCTTGTGGAAGGCGAGGATCATCGGAACCGCCCCCTGTAAAAAGGGAGCACCGGCATCCCGCCAGCTTCTTTTCTCATCCTGCGGAACGATTTGCCAAACCGGACGCTCCCCGGAACAGATCTCGAATGCACATTGCAACGTGCGCTTTGGCAAATCGCATGCAAACCGCCGCCGAATGCAACATCCGCCCCCGTCTCGCGGAGCTTCCTTCGATTTTCCCGCCCCATTTCGAGCGGAAATTCCGAACACGTTTTTTTGGCAGCCAGGCAGCGCAAAACCCCGCAATTTCAAGGAAAAACCACGTATAATTAAGAGTGATCCCCATGTTTTCCAGGCTCTGAAATCCCTCTTTTCAGGAACACCGGCAAGTGGTTTGGGCCGCTTGGTCCGTGTCATGCAAAGGGAGATGCAGAGATTATGAACTGCCTGTATAAAACCCCGCCCCCCCCTGTGGAGATCGCCAATTTTCCAGCCCTTGGTTCCTACCTGTCGGCACTGGAGCATCTCCTCCCCACCACCCTCCATTGCACGATCATGGATGCGGTTCCGAAAACCCACTCTGACGAAAAGGACCCTTGGTCGGTCTTCATTCCATTGCTCCAGACAGAGAGAGTCGCTTTCGTTCGCATCGATCCCTCCGTGGTTTCCCGTCCCGGCTCGCCTCCCTATTATTGGCGGAAAACCTCCGCGATGCGGATTCTCAAGGCAATGGAGCAGAATCTCATCGGACGCGGGAAGCTCCACAAATGGCCGGACGCGGTGCGCGCGGCCTGGTCCCTGATCTCCAAGCACCCCTGCCACAAAATGAGTGTGAGGGAAGTCGCCGCATGCCTCAAACTTTCCGCGGGATATGTGGGCGCCCGCGTGGAGCACGTTCTTGGAAACTCCTTCAACAACCTTCTTCGTGATGAACGGGTGGCCACCGCCTGCCAACTGCTGGTGGAAAGCGATCTGCGCGTCTCCGAAATTCCGGAACGGATCGGCGGCCTCTCCATTTCCCAGTTCAATCGAAATTTTTCCGCCGCTACAGGCTACAGCCCGACCGCCTACCGCCAGAGGTTCCGGGATGCGGGTGAAAATCCCGGCATCCCCAGCCTCGGGCTAAGGGAAGCGGTCGCGTGAGGGTCTGCGGATGGAAATAGTTCCGGCGGAGCTGGATGCCGCTATCTCGGGAGGAAACGCGGCGTCCTCTCCGTCGGACAATTTTTTCGGTTCTTCTTCGCTATAAATCGAAACGCGGAGGCGCGGAGGTCGCGGAGAGAAACGCGAAGAAGAGGTTATTTGTTATTGGTTATTCGTTATTGGTGGAGAGTGCCTTTGCGATGAAAACTTCTCTCGATTCCGGTAGTGCCCCGTCATGCACGGACGACGAGAGCCATTTTCTCTCCTCCGGGGGAATCACCAGCGCCCGATCGCGGCGGCGATCACCACGACATTTTCTTCCCCCGCGCGCAGGCCCTTCCTCCCCACATGGACGCCCGGGAACACCGCCTCCAGACAGGGGGAATTCCCCGCTTCCGTCAATACGGGCCGCGGCGGAATCCGGATTTCCCCTTCGGCGGTTCTCGCCCCCCAGGGATCGATGTATGTCACCGGAAACGACGTTCCTCCGCGGGGCAGCTTGCGCGGCAGGGAAACGATCGTCACGAAATGCCCGTCAAGCGTCATCCAGGCGGGAGGGTTTCCGTTCTGCCCGCGATGGACGTAGCGCCGGATGCTGACGACGGGAGGCAGCCCCTTTTTCAGCGAGGATTCCATCCGCGAATGCACCCTGCGCAAAAGCTGCTCCGGCGTTTCCGTCCCATTCAAAAAGAACACTTCCTGGCTCACCCTGGGAAGATAGCGGCCGGCGGTCATCTCATTGGCGATGTCACAAAGATCCGCGACATTGACCCCGTGGCGTCCCCAGCGCGGCTTGCCTTTCAGATGGTTCGACGGACGCAGGCCGCGCTGCCGGATGATCATGGTGATCTTCGCCTTGTCCGTCTCGCCCGTCACCGCGGTTTCCACTCCCTGCCAGTTGCCGTTTCCGAAGCGGAACGCGTTGAGCAGGGCCGCCGGGCCGCAGGCATTGCCCGAGACCACGAGCTGGTCCACCGGCTTCGCGGAAAGATTCGGAGCGTCCCTGCGCGGGGGAGCCGCGCCGAGCGGCAGGGCGGCGAGCAACAGAAAACTAAGGAGCCTGGAGGGGAGTGAAGGTATCAATGCGGCGGTCATTGTTCGGATTCACGTCCTGGCGTCCATCGCCAATGCGCACCGTGGTGTCGAACATCATGGCCTCCCCCCGGTCGTACGCCACGCGGGACAATGGGACCATCACCGTCTGGATGGCGTTCGGGCGGAGCATGGAAACGTTCGATTCGACGGAGCCGTTCGGCGTGTTCACGCGCAAGCCGGTGTTGTGCAGCGTTTCCGTTCCCCGGTTCTGGATCACCACCTGAAGCTGCGGGTAGGGAATCGTCGCCGTCGGCGGCACCACGTGGTGGGAGGCCACCGCCGCGTCGTAACGGTTCGGAACCCTCGAATACATCACACGGTCCATCGCCGGCAGTCCGGCGCCCAGACGGGAATCCGTTCCCGGAGCGCCCGCGTCGTTCGCATTGGAAAGAACCACTTGCAGCCCCGCATGGCTGCCGAGCGGGGTGGGGCCGGAATGGGTCATCGCCGCGGCGACCGATCCGGTGATGATCGGAGTGCTGAAGGAAGTTCCATCCACCGAGGCCGCCGAGTCGCCCGGCCATGCCACGTTCACCCCGTACGCGGGCGCGGCGATGTCCACCTTGCCCGAGTTTGAAAAAGCGACGTGATTTCCCGCCGCATCGACACCGCCGACACTGACCACCCCCTCCCCTCCCGCGGGAAAGGTAACCCGCTCCCTCCCGCCATTGCCCGATGCGGCCACCACCACCACTCCCCTGGCGTTCGCCTCGGCCACCGCACTGTCCACCAGCGCGCTGTGCCCGTTGCTACCGAGGGAGATGTTGATGATTTTCGCACCAGCCTCCACCGCGGCCATGATTCCCTGCGCGAGGGTGAAACTGTCCGAGTAGCCGTGGGCATCCGCCACGCGCACATCGAGAATCGATGCTCCGGGAGCGACGCCCGGCGTGCGCGGATGATTTCCGATGATCGGGGAAACGACGGCCGTTCCATGCGGATGCCACGTGGAGGGATCGGAGCCAGGACTCACCAGATCGATCGAGCGGATCCGGCTGTCGTTTCCCCGATCATCGGAAATCATCC
>CAZVSA010000305.1:4454-4955 GCA_964629955.1 uncultured Luteolibacter sp. | reverse complement strand
AGGGCCGGGATGGATGCCATGCCAATCGGGAAAAAGTGGGACGGCCCGGCGGTCCATCCCTACCAAGGCAGGATACCCGGGCCACTTTTCGGGAGACGATTCCCCAAATGCTGCGGGCTTGCGGGAAGCCGCCTGCGGTGGTTTGTTCCCGGCACGAATGCATTTGCGCCTATCCGATCAAGAACTCGCGACATTGGTCGAAATGGTAAGCCTCGCGGCGAACGTCGCGTCGTGGAACCAGAAAGAAAACGCGGAGGAGCGGCTTTCCGCCTTCGAGGACCTGGAAAGCAAGATCCTCGAAAAAGCCGGACACTCGGGGCTGGGCGACTGGATCGAATTCGACGAGGAGCACCAGCGTTTCCGCGTGAAGCAGGAGATCGAGGAACGGCTCTTCTATCACGAATGCTACGACGAGTTCCGCAACGAGAGTTTCTGGGACGAACTGGCGGTGCGGCTGGCGGACCGGGATCTGGCGCGGGCGATCGGCTTCGCCCAATGGGA
>CAZVSA010000305.1:0-4444 GCA_964629955.1 uncultured Luteolibacter sp. | reverse complement strand
GGGCATCCTGTCGGGTAGAAAAAATGTCGTGCGGCATGATCCACCGCAGCGCGAGCGAGGAGGAGAGGCGCGAGCGGACCGCGGGATGGGAGAAACGCTACTGGGAGGAGTTCTCGAAAAAAGGGGTGGAACGCGTGGTGGTGCTGAACCCTGCGGGAGAGGGATGATGCCATGTTCCCGGCTCGCTCCAGCCATGGACCGTCCCGCTGCCTCGCAGTCCTGATCGGTTTATGGTGCCTCCCCGCGCGGGGCATCGAAATCCGCGAATACGATCCCGCCCGCCACGACCGCTTCACGGGCGAATTTGAGAGTCTGGAATGGAACGAAACGGCATGGTTCCAGAGCCCGCTCTACACGGGCGTCGGTTGGTCCGCGCAGGCGTCGGAAAACAAGCAGTTCGCTCTGGTGTCCCCCATCCACGTCGTCTGCGCCACCCACTTTCCTCCCTCGGGAAACGGGATCCGCTTCATGAGCCTGGACGGCACCGTGGTGCAGCGAACCGTGGCCGGGTGGCAGGTGGTGCAAAACGGTTCCGGCGATGACACGGATCTTGCGCTGATCACCTTGTCCGCACCGATCCTCCCGGAAGAAGGCGTGCTCCCCTCCCCCTATCTGAATCTCCCCGCGGAGGCGGATTACGTGGGGAAGGAACTGGTGGCGTTCGGCCGGGTCCGCAAAGCAGGGCGGACGGCCGTCGAGGAATTCGGGGATTTCACCCAAGGAGCCATCGGCCTTACCCGCGTGATGCATTTCCACTATGACAAGGATTCCGGCGACCCGGACGACGCATACCTGGCCTCGGGAGATTCCGGCAGCCCCACATTCTCGATGGAAAGCGGCGAACCGGCGCTTGTGGGCACCCACACCGCGGCGACGGAAAACACCCACTTCCTCATCGGCATCGACACCTTCGTTCCCGCCTATATCGCGGAACTCGATGCGTTCATGGCGGATCAGGGATACCGGATGAGGCCCGTCCATCTGACTCCGGTGGAACTGGAAGCCGGGGCCACAGGCATTCCCGAAGCGCCATGGCAGGCGGAGCCCGGCAGCGTCCGGTTCGATCTGGAAAACCCATCCGCGGAGGAAGCCGGAAACGTCCGGATCAAGCTGACCTTCCTCCCCGGGCAGGAACCGGACGCCATCACCGCGCCGGATTGGATCCCGGAGCTTTCCGGGCCGGAAATCTGGAGCTTCCGCCGCACAAGCCTCGCCCCGGAAACCACGTCCTCCGTCACGGCAAGCTGGAACACCCTGCCGATCGAGCCGCTGCTGGCCGTGGAACTGGAACACCGGTCGGATGGAGCCCCGGCACTATCGGAGAATTTCCAGATTCCCCTGCGCGCCGGTTACGCGGCCTGGAGCCACGGGCTCCCGGACCCGGCGCCAACCGGAGACCCCGATCACGATGGCCTCGTGAATCTTCTGGAGTATGCGCTGGGCGGAGATCCCGGGGATGGAGCATCCGCGGCTGCGGGAGGAAAGCCCGCTTCCCACCTCAGCGTGGAAGACGGCGAAACATGGTTCGAGTTCCCTGCAAGAACGGATGCGGAAGCCCGGGGACTGCTCTACGCGGTGGAAATCTCCGATTCGCTGGAAACCGGTTCCTGGAACGCAATCCCTCCGGAAGATCTCCTCATCGAGGAAACCGGGCTCACCCCTCCCATTCCGGGGTTCATCCTCCGGCGGGTGAAATCCCCCGCCGGGCAACCCCGGCAATTCCTGCGGCTGAAAGTGACGCTGGAGGAATAAAAGAGCCAGCCGCACACATGGCGGCTGGCCGGGAAAGAACACTCCCTTGCTTTCCCGGTGCTCCGGGTTGCCGTGCTCCCGGTCTTTTGCCGGTCCGGAAGATTCTCAGACGGCGGCACCACGCCGACGCCGGGCCAGTGCGCCAATGCCGGCGAGAGCCAGAAGAGTGACGCCGGCCGGTTCGGGAATCGGCTGCACATTGATGGCGAAGGCGTAGGTTCTGTTCAGGCCGGGGTGGCTGATTCCGTCAAGGGTTTCTCCGATGCCGGTTGGTACCATGAAGGAGTTGCTGTGGTCGGTACCGCCGGCAGCTCCCGTGGGTGTGGCGTCCAGCGCAATGATGCCCGCACCTCCGCCCTGGGTGAAAAAGCCCGCGTAAATCTCGGTAGCGACAGACAAGGTGATGGTACTTCCCACGGCATGGGATTGCGCTCCATCGGCTGTAGGATCCAGAGCGTCGCCAACCCACAACGTCGTGTAGGTGGATCCCGTGCGGGTCAAAAGCATGGGAGTGATCGTGCCGGGCTCCGTGTGATCCCGGACATTGAGTTCCCAGTCGCTCACGCTGTACGTTCCGGGAGCGAAATTGGCGAACAACAGATTCACATTGAGACGATCCTGACCGGGGGTATCCGGCTCACCGGCAGCGGCAACGCCCGATCCGGACCCGAGTTGTGCGCTGGTGACGGTGGTGAGGCTGGTCACGTTCAACCCGGAGGAGTAGGTTCTGCCCAAAGTAGGATTTGAGGGGAAAAACATCTCCGTGCCCACGGTTGGCGTCAGGGGGGTTCCATTGTGGGCGGTGTTTCCGCCACCTGCGAACCCGACGGCGTTGCCCGACATGGAGAAACCCGAATAAATTTTCACGGGCTCGGTCAGGGTGAACTGCTGCGAACCGGGGGTATAGATCACGGTATTGGTTCCCAGAGTGGCCGTGCCTGCGCTGCCGGCCCATACCGGTGTGAATGCGTTGGTGGATGTCAGCGCGCTCAAAAACGGCTGCACCGTTCCATCCGCGGAAACGCCGTGAAAGTTGAACTCATTCACACTGTAAGTGCCCGCCGGAAGGTATCTATACCGAGACCGGTCGATATTCGTCCGGCCACCGGCACCGTCAAGACTGCCGCCGGCATGCTCCGCTCCCGCGCCAATGAGCGTAGCGGCCTTGGTGGTGGTGGGTGGCACCAGCGCGAGCAGACCGAGAGTGAGAACTGCCCCTGAAGATTGGTTGATAAGGCGGATGCTCATGGGAAGCGTTTGGGTTGGCCCTCAGTGAGGGGGATTTTGTGCGGATGTCACGCCGCACAAAGGTGAGTCTATGATGGAAAACCGGCATGACGATGAATTTGGGTTCCAGATTCCTGCCAAAACGAACCATTCCTCTCATTCGCCATGCCAGCCCGGGGCAATGCCCCGGGAAACCGTCCGCCACGGGACATCAGGGCTGAAAGCCCGTTCCATCCCGCCGCCGGATCGACCGGGCCGAATCCCTTGGCTTCTTATTCGACAACCCGAACGGCCCAAAAGATCGTCTCGCTCTCCGAAGGGGACGATGCTCTGAAAAACGCCCATTCTCCGCGGACAAGAGGCATCTCCTGGTTGCTCGCCTTGATCGAAGTGAATACGGGCATGGCAAACTGAACTCCTTCGATCTCATAAATGCGAGGCGTCCCGATCCTGACATTCGTCAAATCAAGCTTGAGATCAAACTTGTCGGGATCCTGTGAAATCAAGGTCGCCCCGCCGGTCCATCCCAGCTCCGTTGTCTCAAACGCGGTGGGAATGCCTTCCGGGGTGTATTCAGTGGCATATCGATAGATGGAGATCTCACGGATTTTGAAATCCTCACGATCCGTGAAAGTCTGTGAAACCAACGGAGCAGCTTGAGCACCGGGGTCTTCCACGAGTGTTCTGAGCATCGCGTCATTTGGAGTCGCTCCGGATGCCTTCAGCAACCGGATCTGAAGACGGGATTCGTCCGCATATGCAATGACGATTGAAAGTGAGATCAACGCCAGTATCGATATCGGAGTTTTCATGGGTTTTTTTGAGTTTAGCTAAATGTATTCATTGATCAGGTTCTCCAGCATTTCCTGGCGGCCCGAAGCTAGCACCGGCTCACCGGCACCGAGAACGTGTTCGGTGATTCCCTCCAGATCGACGGACTTGCTCTCGATCTTCGCGCCGATCCCTTCGTTCCAGCTTGCGTAGCGTTTTTCGACGAAACCGGCGAGGCGGCCGTCCGCACGGATGGCGGCGGCGGTTTTGAGACCGCGGGCGAAGGCATCCATTCCACCGATGTGGGCGTGGAAAAGATCCTCGGGCTCGTGGGACTCGCGGCGGCGCTTGGCGTCGAAATTGAGCCCCCCGGTGGTGAAACCTCCCATTTCGAGCACCTTCAGCATGATGGAGCTGGTGAGGTAGAGATCGGTGGGAAACTGGTCGGTGTCCCAGCCGATGAGTTCGTCCCCCTGGTTCGCATCGACGGAGCCGAGCGCCCCGGCATCGATGGCCACGGTCATTTCATGAAGCATCGTATGACCGGCGAGCGTCGCGTGGTTCGTCTCCAGGTTGAGCTTGAAATGATCGAGCAGGTCATACTGCCGGAGGAAATTGAGGCAGGCGGCCGCATCGGAATCGTATTGGTGGGTGGAGGGCTCGCGGGGTTTCGGCTCGATGTAGAACTGGCCGG
>CAZVSA010000304.1:0-4977 GCA_964629955.1 uncultured Luteolibacter sp. | reverse complement strand
CTACGCCGCCGGATACTATTCCTACAAGTGGGCGGAGGTGCTCGACGCCGACGCCTTCACCCGCTTCCAGCATGAAGGCGTGCTCAATCCGGAAACCGGCCGCGCCTTCCGCGAGCACATCCTCAGCAAGGGCAACTCCGCCCCTCCCGATCTGCTCTACCGCAATTTCATGGGCCGGGATCCCGAACTGGAGCCCCTCCTCGTCCGCGCCGGTCTGGCAGGGTCACCTGCTGGAGCACTTTGAATTTTCAAGGAGGGCCGCATCCTACCCGCGCTCTCTTTTTCGATACCCAATAGGAAGAAAGCGAACCACGGAAGGCACGGAATCCACGGAAAAGGTGGAAGAAAAGTGATTTGTTATTTGTTATTGGGGAAGATGCATGGCTCCAATCTTCTGAAATTCCGTGCTTTCCGTGTATTCCGTGGTTCCCCGTTTTTCTTTCGATGACGTCGTAACCACTGTACCCCGTCACGCGTAGCTGCGGACCGATGGCTTCACATACTCGAACTGCAACTGCTCCTTGTGGAGGGTGGGCGGACGATCCGGACCGTGGTATTCCCACGCGGAAACGTGGGCAAAACGCTCGTCGTCGCGCTTCGCCTCGCCCGACTGGGTCTTGCCCGCCTGAACCTCGGAATCCGCTTCCGTGAACTGGTGCTCGGCCCGGAAATGACCGCCGCAGGATTCCTCGCGCTCCAGCGCGTCGTGGCAGAGCACCTCGGCGAATTCCAGGAAATCGGCCACTCTGCCCGCCTTTTCCAGCTCCATGTTGGCGATGTCGCTGGAACCGGGAACCCGGACGTTTTGCCAGAACTCCTCGCGGATTTCCGGGATTTTCCGCAGCGCCTCCTGGAGTCCCTCGCGGCTGCGCTCCATTCCGCATTTGTCCCACAGGGTCATGCCCAGCTCCCGGTGGAAGGAATCCACGGTGCGCTTGCCCTGGATGGTGAGAAGGTTGGTGAGACGCTCGCGGGTCTTCGCCTCGCACTCCGTGAACTCGGGCATCGCAGTGCGCACGGTTCCGGGTTTCTGCGTGGCGAGGTAGTTGGCGATCGTCGCGGGGATGACAAAATAGCCGTCGGCGAGCCCCTGCATGAGCGCGGAGGCTCCGAGGCGGTTTGCACCGTGATCGGAAAAATTCGCCTCCCCGAGAACATGAAGCCCGGGGACGTTCGACATCAGGTTGTAGTCCACCCACAGGCCACCCATCGTGTAGTGCACGGCGGGATAAATTTTCATCGGCACCTCGTAGGGGTTCTCGCCGGTGATCTTGTCGTACATCTGGAAGAGGTTTCCGTAACGGGCGCGGATGGTCTCTTCGCCGAGGCGGGCCGTCGCATCCCGGAAATCGAGATACACGCCGAGCCCGGTGGACGCCACACCGCGCCCATCGTCGCAGGCTTCCTTCGCCGCCCGGGAGGAAATGTCCCGCGGGGAAAGGTTTCCGAAGGAGGGATATTTTCTCTCCAGATAGTAATCGCGCTGGTCCTCCGGCACCTCGGAAGGGCCGATCTCCCGTTTCCGCAGTTTTTCCGCGACTTCCTGGGAACGCGGAACCCAGATCCGGCCGTCGTTCCGCAGGGATTCCGACATCAGCGTGAGCTTCGACTGATAATCCCCGCTCACCGGAATGCAGGTGGGATGAATCTGGGTGAAACAGGGATTCGCGAAAAGCGCGCCCCGTTTCGCCGCGCGCCAGGCTGCCGTCACGTTGCAGCCCATCGCGTTGGTGGAGAGGAAAAACACGTTGCCGTAGCCGCCGGTGGCGAGGATGACCGCATCCGCGGCATGGGTGGAAATCTCCCCGGTGTTCAGATCGCGCACAACGATCCCCTTCGCGTGCCCGTCCACCAGCACGAGATCCAGCATCTCCGTGCGGGGGAACATCTTCACGCCCCCTTTCTGGATCTCCTTCTCCAGCGCCTGATAGCAGCCGATGAGCAACTGCTGCCCGGTCTGGCCGCGCGCATAAAACGTGCGCGACACCTGCGCCCCGCCGAAGGAGCGGTTGTCCAGCAAACCGCCGTATTCACGGGCAAAGGGAACCCCCTGCGCGACGCATTGGTCGATGATCGCGTTGGCAACCTCCGCCAGCCGGTACACGTTCGCCTCCCGCGAGCGGAAATCCCCGCCCTTGAGCGTATCGTAGAACAGGCGCTGCACGGAATCCCCGTCGTTGCGGTAGTTCTTCGCCGCGTTGATCCCGCCCTGCGCCGCGATCGAGTGCGCCCGGCGCGGGCTGTCCTGATAGCAGAAGCATTTCACCTGATAGCCCAGCTCCGCCAAAGTGGCCGCGGCCGCCCCGCCGGCCAGCCCGGAACCGACGACAATGATGGAAAATTTCCGCTTGTTGGCGGGATTGATGAGCTTCGAGTCCATCTTGTGCCTGGACCATTTCTGCTCAAGCGGGCCGCCGGGGATTTTGCTGTCGGGGATCATGGAATCGGGATGGGAAGGGCTGTCAGCGTCCGAATTTGAATACGAAAACCGCGACCGGAACGACGATGAATCCAAGCCAGATCGCGACGGCATAGGCTTTTCCAAAGCAGTCGATCAGGCCTTTCGAGCGTTGCGAGCGGAAGCCCAGCGTTTGGAATGTGGAGGCAACTCCGTGGGAAAGGTGGGAACAAAGCAGGGTGAGCGCGACGACGTAGAAAAAAACCGCCGGGAACCAGGAAAACCCCTCGATCACCATCCGCCACGCATCGTGGCGCTCCACGCCGGTCAGGGCCAGATGCCCCGCGTCCACGTAATCGCTGTAGTCATTCCCCGCATGAACCGTGAAATGCAAAAGGTGATAGATGACGAATGCAAGGATGGTCAGGCCGCTCCACATCATGATCCGCGAGGATCGCGTCGCCTGGATCGTGTTCTGGAATTCGTATTGCTTGCGCGCGCTCCGGTTCTCGCGGGTCAGGGAAATGGTGGCCGCCACATGGGCCACCAGGCTGAGAAGCAGCACCGCCCGCGCGACCCACACCCCCATGCCGTGGCCCACGCTATGGATGAACGCCGCGTATTCATTGAACGCGTCGCGACCGGCGAACACGAGAAGGTTGCCCGTCATGTGCCCCGCCAGGAACAAAAACAGGACAATTCCCGTAATTGCGACGATGTATTTCTTCCCAAGGGACGAACTCCAATAAGCGGAAAGACTGCGTGTGAGGGCGTTCATGGCGGATACGAACGGGGCCGGGGGCCTCGCCGGACGAGGAATAGACAGTGGAACCGGGCATTTCAAGGGGAAGCATCGCCCGGAGCGTCTTTCGTGCGGATGGCAAGTTCAAGGAGCGTGGGCGTCCCGCCCACTTGAGCAGGGATGTGGGCGGGACGCCCACGCTCCTTGACTCCCTTTCAAAGAATTCCCGGATCAGACGTTCGCCTCGTCAGGCTCGGCGGCGCCATCCGGACGGCTGGAAACGAATTCCAGTTCTTCCGTGTCCGCTTTTTTCGCAACGCCAACATGGTCGCCGGGTTTGACATCTCCGCGGAGCAGGGATTCGGCCAGCGGATCCTCCAGATAACGCTCCACCGCGCGCCGCATCGGGCGGGCGCCATAGGCGGGATCGAAACCTTTCGTGGCCAGCAGATCCCGGGCTTCGTCCGAGAGAGTGAGAACGATGTCCTTTTCCTGGAGGCGTTTGACCAGTTTCGCGACCTCCAGATCGACGATCTGGTTGAGATCCTCTTTTTCCAGCATGTGGAAGACCACCAGGTCATCGAGGCGGTTGAGGAACTCCGGTTTGAAGTAATGCTTCGACTCTTCGAGAATCTTCGCCTTCATCCCTTCAAAGTCCGCCTGATCCTCGCTCATCGCGCCGAAACCAAGGCTCGTCTGCCGCTTGATCATCGAAGCCCCCACGTTCGACGTGAGGATGATGATCGTGTTGCGGAAGTCGATCTTCCGGCCGAGCGAGTCGGTGACGGTCCCCTCCTCCAAAATCTGGAGAAGAAGGTTCATCACGTCCGGATGCGCTTTTTCCACCTCATCGAACAGAACGACGGAGTAAGGACGGCGGCGGACGGCTTCGGAAAGCTGGCCGCCTTCCTCGTACCCGACGTATCCCGGAGGCGAGCCGATGAGACGGCTGGCGGTGAATTTTTCCATGTATTCGGACATGTCGATCTGGATCAACGCCTCGGCGTCGCCGAACATGAATTCCGCCAGATTGCGCGCCAGATAGGTTTTTCCGACACCCGTCGGTCCCAGGAAAAGGAAGGAACCGATGGGACGGCGAGGGTCCTTGAGGTCCGCGCGGGAACGGCGGAGGGCCTTGGAAATCGCAATCACGGCCTCGGATTGGCCGATCACGCGCCCCTTGAGTTCGTCCTCCATTTTGAGGAGTTTTTCGGTTTCCTTCTCCTCCATCCGGCGGAGGGGGACTCCCGTCCATTTTGAAACCACGGCCATGATGTCGTCGTCGGTGACGGTGACGATGGTTTCCTCGGAGGAAGCGCGCCAGTTCTTGAGGGTTTCCTCAAGCTGCTTTTTCGCCTGCTTCTCGTCGTCGCGGAGTGCCGCAGCTTTTTCAAAATCCTGCTCTGCGATCGCGGCGACCTTGTCGCGGTTAATCTGCTCGATGGCCTTTTCCAGCTCCTTGATGGAAGCCGGGCGGGTCATCGTGCCGATGCGCGCGCGCGCGCCGGCCTCGTCGAGCACGTCGATCGCTTTGTCGGGAAGGTATCTCGCGGTGAGATAACGGGAAGTGAGTTTCACGGAAGCATCGATCGCCTCGGGAGTGAACTTCGCCTTGTGGTGAACTTCGTATTTCTCCTGCAAGCCTTCGAGGATCTTGATCGCGTCGTCCACGGACGGCTCCTCGACCTTCACCTGCTGGAAACGCCTCTCCAGCGCGGAATCCTTCTCGATGTATTTCCGGTATTCGTTGAGGGTCGTGGCGCCGACGCACTGGAGTTCCGCCCGGCTGAGGGCGGGCTTGATGATGTTCGAGGCATCCATCGCGCCTTCGGCCGAT
>CAZVSA010000303.1:0-5032 GCA_964629955.1 uncultured Luteolibacter sp. | reverse complement strand
GTGATCCATACCAATCGGGAAAAAGTGGGACGGCCCGGCGGTCCATCCCTACCGGAAAACCCGCCTCCGGCGTTGCATCTGCGATTCTCAGAACACTTTTGTCATTCCGCCCGCCGCCTATCATGGGCAAATGGCACATTCTGAAGGCTTATCAGTAAAATCACTGAAAAGAACATATTGCAGGCCCCATTGTCCGCCGGAATTCATTATCCCTTCACACAATGTTCATCCGGCTGTTCAATCATCTCTGCAACCATGCAAGCTGACGCGATTCCCGATTGGGCAATTTACATGATTTTTACGCCATTCGTCCCTATCGCAGGATTTGTTCATTTCTCCTTGGGCATGTTACAAGTGATAGCAATTCTGGGGGTTGCCGCCCGGCGCTTGATGCTGTCGCGGAGACATCCGGAGAATGGACCTCGATTGATTCGCACGGCTTACCTGCCATTCCTGTTCCTACCAAACATCGCCGTGGTGGTTTGGGGCATACTGACAGATTCCGCGCTTTAAACCTTGAACGATATTCCGTGCTCTCCATCCCTCTTCCCGGGCCTACCGCCCGAACTCCCCCGTCACCGGCACATCGACGATTCCGAGATGGCGCTCGATCTGCTGCTCGATGAACAGGGCGTGATCGCTGTTGGGCAGACCTTTCACCAAGGTTTCCCGGCGATTCCCGCTCAGGACCATTTCGATGCCATAAGTCGTGGAAGCCCCGTTCTTGCCATGATGGATCTTCTCCTTGCAATAGAGCTGGCTTACCTCCGTCCGCGGAACCGTCTTGTTTCCGCTCCATGGCAACGGCCCGCTTTTGACCGTCAGCTCTCCCGCCGCGGCGCGGATCGTGGTGGAATTGATGAAAAGCCCCAGAACATAATAGCCCAGGCCGATTCCCACCGCCGTGTGGATCAGCCCGAACAATGACATCGTCCACTGCCCCGTTCCCAGGGCGATCGCATGCCACACCAGCATGAATCCGTTCCAGAACAGCGCGAAAAACAGCAGAAAAAACGCCGATGGTCCCAGCCATCTGCGGACGATTTCAAGCGAGTCCCCCCGCTGGTTCACCTGGAAACCCTTCGGCAGGGATACCCGGGGCCGGGGGATCGGTTTGGCGGCGGGTGCGGAAATCGCGAACAGCGCGTGGCAATGATGGCAGCGGGCGGCGGACAACTGCGGGGAGATGTTTTCCGGCGACAGTTGTGCGCCGCAGTTCCGGCATTTGAGTTCGACGAGCTGAAGCTGGCCGGGGAATGGAGGGGGCCGGGAAGAGGAGTCGGAGCGGACGAACATCGGAGCGGGAGGGATCATTCCCGACGCCGGGTTTTTCTTCCAGCTTCAAATCCGCGGGCCGGAAACACCGGTTTGGAGTTGCCGGACCTCCTCCCGCACCGGTACCACAACTCCACCCGCAATTCATGAAACCATCCCTTCTCGTTCTCGCAGCCGGCATGGGCAGCCGGTATGGCGGCCTCAAACAAATGGACCCCATGGGTCCCGGTGGAGAAACCGTGCTCGATTATTCCGTGTTCGACGCCATCCGGGCCGGTTTCGGCCGCGTCGTTTTTGTCATCCGTGAGGATTTCGCGGAGGCGTTCCGCAATGGCATCGGGAGCAGGTTCGCGGACCGCATCGAAGTCGAATACGCTTTCCAGAAGCCCGGCGATCTTCCTCCCGGATTCACGCTCCCGGAAAACAGGGTGAAGCCCTGGGGAACCGCCCACGCGGTCCGGGCCGCCCGCGAGGTCATCGACGGCCCCTTCGCCGTCATCAATGCCGACGATTTTTACGGCCGCGACGCCTACGAACGCGCGGCCTCCTTCCTCCGCTCCTCCGTTGCCGGACGCTACGCGATGGTCGGCTATCCTCTCCTGAACACCCTCTCCGACCACGGGGAGGTCAACCGAGGCATTTGCCTGACAGGGCCGGACCATCTGCTCGCCTCCGTGGAGGAGTATCTGAAAATCAAACGGGAAGCCGACGGCCTCATCCGCGGAATTTCCCTGGACGGCTCGCGGAAAATCATTTCCGAAGACTCGATCGTCTCGATGAACTTCTGGGCGTTCACCGATGGATTTTTCGATCTTCTGGAATCCGAATTCACCGCGTTTCTCCGCAATCTCGATCCGGCAGGGCAGCCCGAGTGCTACATTCCCTCCGTCGTGGATTCCCTCATCCGCGGCGGCATGGCGGAGTGCCAGGTTCTCGAAACCACCAGCCATTGGTTCGGCATCACCTACCCGGACGACAAACCCCACGTCGTCCACTCCATCCGCGCTCTCATCGCGGAGGGGGAATATCCGGCGTCCCTATCTTGAGAATCCGTCGGGATTCGGGAAGCACGCACCGTGGTGGCGATCATTGGTCGCCATCTTTCGTGCTCCGGCCGTTCCGCATCCGAAAACTCCCCGCCATCTCAGCCCGTTTCCGGCGAGGGCGCCGAAAACAACACGCGAGGGCGCGTGTACTCCCCCTTTCAATGTGGGCGAGGACGCCCACGCTCCTTGAGCTTCTGTCCCGGCAAAACGGATTTTTTCCATGGCGAACCGCGCGGAACTGCCGCATGCATCCCGCCGTGCCCGCCCGCAACCCATCCTCCTCTCCCGTCGGCCAATGGTTTCTCGCCTTTCTGGGCCTCTCGCTCGCTGCTGCCGGAGGCGTCTTTTTCTCGCTGATGTGGCGCAGCTACGATCGCGCCCGCGAAATGCACGCATGGCCGGAAGTGGAATGCATCATCCTCTCCTCGGAAGTGGAGGAACGCCGGATCGACCCTAATTCGCCTCACGAATTCCGCGTGAACGTGCTCTACGGCTACGAATGGGAAGGCCAACGGCTGAGCGGCGAGCGCATCACCTCGCGCGGAAATCCCTGGACGTCCAAAACCGGCGTCATCGAAGCGCAGGCGGCGGAATTTCCAACCGGCAGCTTGGCCACCTGCCGGGTCGATCCCCAAAATCCATCTTTCTCCATTCTCAAGCCTGACTCCAAAGCCGCGGGCTATTCCCTTTGGTTCCCGGGGCTGTTCATCGTCGGGGGACTCGGAATCACCTTCCGCGCCTTGGTTACAGGCAGGTATCAAAAAATTAGCTCAGACTAATTTTTTGAGTTGCGAATGATTATCTATGCGATAGAAAAGGCGCATGAAAATCATGCACACCCTGCTGGTTGGCCTGCTGGCGGCAAGCTGCTCCCCCGTTGAAAAAACCGGCGGTGAAAGCGATCTCCCATTGGTAGTCGCCACCACCACCATGGTCGCGGATCTGGCCCGCGTGATCGGAGGAGACCGGGTGGAAGTGAGGGGCCTGATGGGCGCCGGCATCGATCCACACAGCTACGTGCCGAAACTCGGAGACAGCCGCCTGTTGGAACAAGCGGATGTCGTCCTCTACAACGGCCTCCACCTCGAAGGCCGTTTCCAGTCCACCCTCGAAGCCATGGCGGAGCGCGGGCTCAATGTCGTCGCCGTCACCGATGGCATCGATCCCGCCAATCTGCTCGCACCGCAGGAAGATTTCGAGGGAACCAAGGACCCCCACGTCTGGGGCGATCCCCTGCTCTGGGCCGAAACCATCGACACCGCCGTCGCCGCGCTGGCAAAAGCCGATCCCGAAGGCGAATCCACCTTCCGCGAACGCGGCGAGGCTTACAAAAAGGAACTCGAAGCCCTCACCCTCTGGGCCACGGAAAAACTCGCCCCCCTGCCCGTGGAAAAACGCATCCTCGTCACCAGTCACGACGCTTTCTTCTACTTCGGCCGTGCCTTCGGTTTCGATGTCCGCGGGCTTCAGGGCGTTTCCACCGCCGCGGAAGCCGGAGTGAAAGATCGCGCCAACCTCGTCGCCTACCTCCGCGCCCAGGGGGTGAAAACCGTTTTCCCGGAAACCTCCATCAATGCGAAAGGCATCGCCGCCGTCGCCGAGGAAGCCGGAGTAAAACTCTCCTCCGAACCCCTCTATTCCGATTCCCTCTCCTCGCCCGGAGATATGGCAACCGTCGATGGCGAAACTTATGACAGAGGAACCTACACCGGAATGGTGAAACACAACCTCAACGCCATTGTGAAAGGACTCAAACCATGAACAAATCCGCACCACTTCTTCTGCTTTCCATATCTCTGACCGCCTCGGCTTTCCAGCGGGATCTTTCCCCGGACCGGCCGGACGCGACGGAAAGCCCGTTCACGGTGGAACCCGGCGCTTTTCAAATCGAATCCAGCCTCTGGTCCTTCGCCAAAGACGGCTCGAACGAAACCCGCTCGCTTGGTGAAACCAATTTCAAATACGGACTCACCTCATCTCACGATCTCCACCTCGTTCTCCGCCCGTGGATTCAGGAAAAAACCAACGCCGGTGACAGCGAAGGATTTGGAGACATCGACCTGCGGTTGAAATGGAATCTCTGGGGCAATGACGGAGGCACAACCGCCGGCGCGCTTCTGCCCTATCTCACCATCCCCACCCACACCGCGGTCAGCACCGGCGAATGGGAAGGTGGAATCATTTTTCCGGTGTCCGTCGAACTAACGGAAAATCTCGACCTCGGATTTCAGATCGCCGCCGCCCGTGCATGGAACGATGATGGCTCCAAATACGGCTGGGACATCTTCCACTCCGCCGTCCTCGGGATTGCACTTACGGAAAACATCGGCACCTTCCTCGAATATGTCGGCGTCACGGGCGATGGCCCCTACGAAGCCTCCGCCAATACCGGGCTCACCTGGGCGGTGAATGACAATCTCCAGTGGGATATGATTTTCAGCGCCGGATTGAATGACGCGGCGGAAGACTTTTCCATCGCCCAGGGAATCACTTTTCGTTTTTAACAAAAACACAATCCATGAGCCACCCCGCGCTGGAAACCCACGACCTCTCCGTCTCCTACCGCTCCAAGCCGGTATTGCACGGGGTGGACGTGCAAATCCCCCCCGCCACCCTCACCGGCATCATGGGGCCGAACGGCGCGGGCAAGTCCACCCTGCTCAAAACCATCATGGGCGAAATCAAGCCGGTATCCGGCTTGATTTCGCCCA
>CAZVSA010000302.1:1364-5037 GCA_964629955.1 uncultured Luteolibacter sp. | reverse complement strand
GAGGGTTTCGTCGCTTTCGCCCCCGACGCGCTGCACCCGCGCGGCGGCTACCCGGGGAACGACGACGAGGGGCGGGCGATGCAGGGCGGGATGGACCGGGAAAAGCTCGAACAGGATTTCATCGCGGCGGCCCGTTTCCTCAAGACCCATCCGCGATGCGACGGCAAGCTCGGCGCGGTTGGTTTTTGTTTCGGCGGCTACATCGTCAACATGCTGGCCGCGACCGTGCCGGACACGCTCGATGCCGGGGTCGCGTTTTACGGCACGCCGGCGGCGAAGGAAATCCGCGGGAACATCAAGGCTCCGCTGCTGATCCATCTGGCGGAACTCGACGAGCGCGTGAACGCAAGCTGGCCGGAATACGAAGAGGACCTGAAGGCCGCCAAGGCGGACTACACAATGCACCTGTATCCCAAGGCCAACCACGGTTTCCACAACGACTCGACCGGCCGCTACGATGAGGAAAGCGCGAAGCTCGCATGGAGCCGGACGATCGAGTTTTTCAGGAAGCATCTGGCATCCTGATTCCGCTTCGGTTTGATTTGATTTGATCCAGTGAGGCTGGCCCGGCGACGAATATAGGAATCCGCTTCCGCCGCAGCCACGCGCTGGGAAAGAACCGAGGCCACGAAAGAATCAAGCGACACGCCATCCTCGCGGGCGAGCGACTCAATCCGCTCCCGGATGGAATCCGGAATGGAGATGCTCAGGGAACTCATGGTGGTAAAATACGCATGAAATCCTTCGGTGCCACGACGGAAACACCGATCGCGTCAACGCTGGGAAAATCTTTCAGGTTGTGAGTGATGATGTGAGAGGCCCCGGCCAATAGCGGCTTTGAAAAGCCGCGAAGCCTGATCGCATGGACGTAGCGCAGCGTAGTCAAAGCAGCCTGGATCGTCCTTCACTACGGGCCGGATGCCCGGGTCTGATTGGAACCGCTCTGTACGGAGCCTTACGCAGGGTGGTGTGGGACCGGGGAGCCAATGATTCGCCGGAACCCGATCCGGCTTGTTGGTGTCAAAGCAGGGCAATGAGTTCCTCTGCTGTGATTTCCGATTGGCGAAGGATGGAACGTAATGTACCACGGTCAATCTGTTTATGATTAGGGACAACCGTTTGAGAAAACGGCTCGTCTCTCCGCATGATTATGTGGCTGCCCTGCTGGCGACGAACGGTAAATCCCAACTTCTGGAGAGCCTGAACAACATCAGAACCCGAAACTTGTGGCAACCTGCTCATACTGCGAGTAACAGCCTGTCAAAACGCTCTTCCGGTACGGGCAGACCGTCATCCCGAAGTGCAAGCACGTAACCCTCGATGGCTTCTCGAATATTGATCACCGCTTCTTCGCGGGTTTTGCCCTGAGAGACGCAACCAGGAAGACTTGGGCATTCAACCACCCAATAGCCATCTTCGCCGGGATAAATGATCACTTGCCTCATGGGGGTAGGGTAATCGCTCCTTCGGAGGATTCAAGATCGAACAGGTGGATTTTTCTCTGCCGTCAAAGGTGAGCCAGACCGAAATTGTGCGACTCGCGCCCAACAATCGTTGGCTGGGGGAACAAGGGGTTCCCGGCATGAGAGCCGTCTGGACCACGCTTCGCTACGGGCCGCAAGCCCGGGTCTGATTGGAACCGCCCTGTAAGGAGCCGTAAGCAGGGTGGTGTGGAGCCGGGGAGTTGATCCCTCCCCGGGAACTCGAATTCGGCTTGTTGGTGTTTAACTCGGGTTTAAGCTGCTGAAGCTACCTAATTATTGAGCCGGTCGAATTCGTATCAAACCGGCCATCGAAGGCTTATCCTTCTTTACCATGCTTTCGAGTAAAGAAGAGCCTATCCATGCATTAAGGTTTTCAACGCTCTCTTCCTTGGGGCACCACGCGGCACTAACATCAACTGATATGTTACCCTTCGGTAAATTGTCAGGATCAAGGTTAATCCAGAACGAAATACATCCAAGCTTTGAATGGGATTCAATTATAATCGAAGGAATATCACCCAAGGTCGTTCTGTAGTGCGATGAGAGACCTTTTTTCCAGTCTGAAAAGGACTTTTTGTTGAAATTGGAAGTGAAGAGTATTGCATTTGCAGCTTCATCCCATTGAAATTCCAGTGGCTTGGTGGAAACCGTGGCAGGAGGAAGATATTTCGCAATTTCGTCTGTGACTTTATAGGCCATGTTTTTGTGATCTTGCCGAACAGTGTTTATTTTTCCGCGTGGATTTGGATGTCTGACAGCATGGAGGAAGAATTTTCAGGCATCATGTCCGGAATCGACTGGTTGTCAATGTGGGAGTTCCCTGTTCCATCTCCCCCAAACGGGATGGAAATGATACGGAGATCCGGATGGATGTTTTCCCGCGGTGTTCATGCAATCCCCGCCAGCACGTCGCTGAAGACACCGAGGGTTTCGTCCAGGTCGGCCTCGGTATGGGCGAGGGAGAGGAAGCCGGTTTCGTAGGGGGAGGGGGCGAGGTAGATTCCTTTGTCGAGGCAGCCCCAGAAGAACTTTTTGAAGAGTTCCAGATCCTGCTTCATCACATCGGCCACATTGACGATCTCGCGATCGGTGAAGAACAGGCAGAACATGGAGCCGGTGCGATGGAAGCGGTAGGGGATCCCCCTGGCGTCCATCAGGGAGCGGAGGCCGGACTCGAAATGCGCACCGAGCTGTTCCAGGCGGGGGAAGCCGGAGGATTTCGCGAGTTGCTTTAGCTGTGCGAGGCCGGCGGCCATCGCGAGGGGATTGCCCGACAGGGTGCCTGCCTGATAGACGGGGCCCACGGGTGCAAGCATGTCCATGACATCGGCCCGGCCGCCGAAGGCTCCCACGGGAAGCCCGCCGCCGATGACTTTTCCGAAGCAACTGAGATCGGGCGCGAGGTTTTCCAGCCCTTGGACACCCGCTTTTCCAAGGCGGAAGCCGGTCATCACTTCATCGAAGATGAGGAGGGCGCCGTGTTTTTTCGTGATGGACGAGAGGAGGGCGAGGTAGCCGGGTTTCGGGAAAACGAGGCCGGCGTTGGCGGGGTAGGATTCCACGATGATGGCCGCGATCTCTTCTCCGCGGGCGGAGAAAAGGGATTCCAGGGCCTCCGCGTCGTTGTAGGGCAGGACGATGGTTTTTTCGGCGAACGCCTTGGGAACGCCCGCGGAGTCGGGTTCTCCGTGAGTGAGGGCTCCGGAGCCCGCCGCGACGAGGAGGGAGTCGCTGTGGCCGTGATAGCAGCCGTCGAATTTGACGATGACGTCGCGCCCGGTGAAGCCGCGTGCCAGACGGATGGCGGACATGGTGGCTTCCGTGCCGGAATTGCACATGCGGACTTTTTCCACGGAGGGCACCCACTCGCAGATGGTCCGGGCCATTTCCACTTCGTAGGGGTTGGGAATGCCGAAGGAGATGCCGTCCTTCGCGACTTCGTGGATGGTGTTGGTGATGACGGTGGGGGCGTGGCCGAGGATGTTGGGACCCCAGGAGCCGATGTAGTCGATGTAGGTTTTGCCATCGACGTCCTCGATCCTGCTGCCCTTCGCGCGGCGGACGAAAAAGGGTTCTCCGCCCACATTGCGGAAGGCGCGGACGGGGGAATTCACGCCGCCGGGGATGATGTCCCGCGCGGCGGAGAAGAGTTTCGAGGAAAGAGAACCTGACATGGCGGAATCCTGGAC
>CAZVSA010000302.1:0-1354 GCA_964629955.1 uncultured Luteolibacter sp. | reverse complement strand
GATTTTTTCCGAATAATGCGGCGACCGGGTGCGTCTGATACAGATGGAGCTTTGTTCTCCGGAATCTTCCCGTTACGTTCCCATCATGAAGGCGGAAACTCTTTCTCTTCTCCTGTTTTGTGCGGCGCTTCCCGTCGAGGCGCAGATCCAGCGGGCGGACCGGCAGTCGCGCCTCGATTCCGATCCGGAGGTGGTGTATCTGGAGCAGGCGGTGAAGAAGCCGGTCGTGCTCAAGGTGGTGAAGGAGGCTCCCGTATTTTCCGACAAGGAGGGAAAGCATCGTCTGGGGTTTCTGCGCGCGGATCAGGAGGTGGAGCTGGAGGCGATGACGGAGAAGACCTACCGCGTGCGCGGGCAGGGCACGCGGCACGGCATCGCGGGATGGGTGGGGCCGTGGGCGTTTTCCTCGCCCGATCCCGAGTTTGTGGAAAATTTGAAGAATCTGTATGCGAGGCAGGTCGAGGTGCAGGCGTTGATCGCCGCGAAGGAGGTTGCGATCGGCATGACGATGGAGGAGGTGGGGCGTTCGCTCGGCACGCCCACCAAGTCGTCCATCCGGAAAACGGCCACGGGCCAGACCGGCAGGTGGGAGTTCATTGATTACGAGGAGGTGAAACACTATGTCACCCGTGTGGATCCCTACACCCGCCAGGCGTTCCGGCAGCTTTCGCATGTCACGCAGGAGGAGAAGGGGAAGACCGCCGTGGATTTCGAGGATGAGGTGGTTTCGGCCATCGAGCACAGCGAGAACCGGAACGGGGGGCGCGTGCGGATCATCGTGCCGCCGCTGCTGTTCCGGTGGTAGGGCTGGAATTTCCCGATTCCAGCAACCGGCAGTGTCATGCGTTGGTGACGAAGAACCGGTTTTGGTGGCGCTCCCTTTTTCAGGGAATGGTCGCTTGAAGCCTCGCAAACAGTTTTCCGGAACCGCCGCGCGGGAGAGTCACCATCACGCGGTCGATGCCGGGGCCGTAATGGTTGAGGGTGGTTGCGATGGTGACGCCGCCGCTGCCATGCACGGCGGTGGCCCAGCCGCTGAGATCATTGCCGTAACGCACCACGGGATTCGCATAGGCGGCCTCGGCGAGACGGCGGAAGGTGAAAGTGACGTGGGTGCCGGAGACGACGTTGAATTCAGGCAGCAGGTGCGCGGAGGAACTGCCGTCGTTGGCGGGATTCGGCTCGGAGCCGAGGACGAATTCGATGGCGTTGACGATGCCGTCGTGATCGGGGTCGGCATCGGGCAGGGCGTCGTTTCCGGCAAGCTCTTTCAAACCGGTCCAGGTGGAATACGGATTTCCGGTCACGGCGACGAGGGCGATGCGCTTCTGGTTGTCGTGGTTGAGATCGAGCA